>CALGGT010000042.1 GCA_937915825.1 uncultured Eubacterium sp. | reverse complement strand
GGGGGCATTTGCGACCGTCAGCACTTAATGAGCGCGTAGCGCGAATTTTGTACTGTTACGGTCGCATTTTAGCGAGAGCGGGCCCCGGAATGGAATACAACCCCCGTTAAAATCATTTCCCTCTAACTCCCCATACCCCACCCCATACCACCCCCATGCCACCCCCAATTATTGATTGACAACCACCCCCATTTTTCATATAATATAAGAGTAAGATTTTTATTCAAAGTATGCGACTTTGGGAAAGTAGCATAAACAACGGAAGGAGACATAACTTATGGGAATTCTAAGTAGATTTAAGGACATTATGAGTGCAAACATCAACGCTTTATTGGACAAAGCAGAAGATCCGGAGAAGATGATCGATCAAACATTGCGCAACCTGAATTCAGACTTGGGGAAAGTAAAGGCTGAAACAGCTGCTGTGATGGCCGAGGAGTCCAGAGCGAAAAGAGAACTGGATGAAGTGGACGCAGAGATCGAGAAGATCACAGGATACGCGCAAAAGGCTGTAAATGCCGGAAATGACGACGATGCAAGACAATTCCTTGGAAAGAAGGCAGAACTTGTTAAAAAGCGTGAGTCTATGGATCAGATGTATCAGCTTGCAAAACAGAATTCTGAGAAAATGCGTGCAATGCACGATAAATTACAACTCGACATCAAACAATTAGAGAGCCGTAAGGATGAGATCAAAGGAAAGATCAAGATGGCGAAGGCTCAACAACATATCAATGAGATTTCTTCCTCTACGAGCGATGCCGCTGACTCTATTTCCGCTTTCGAGAGATATGAGGAGAAGGCAAATAAGATGTTGGATGAAGCCAATGCCATGGCTGAGTTGAACAGCACCGTAGCAGAAGATAAGATGGAGAATCTGGAAGCCAAATACGACGCGGCTGCCGATTCGGTGAATGCGGACATTGAAGCAGAATTAGCTGCGATGAAAGCTGCCAAGGGAGAGTAATTGCAATAGGATCCGACGAGAATCTTCTCGGCCCATAAGACCGGGAAGATTCTTTTTCAAAGATGAAAAGGGAGAATTCTGCCATGGTAATACAGTATAAATGTCCCGAGTGCGGTTCCAACATGCTCTTTGACGCGGCAAGCGGAAAGCTGAAATGTGAAAGCTGCGATACGAAGTTTGAGATCGAGAATGCCTCCTTTGAGGGGGAAATCCAGACCGTGGAGGAATGCAAGGAAGAAGCTACCTACATGGATCCGGGTGAAGTCCGGGAATATCATTGTCAGAACTGTGGAGCGGTGATTCTGTGCAATCCGAATACCACCGCGACCAAATGTAGTTTTTGTGATTCTCCGGTGGTTTTGCAAGATCGATTGGATGGAGTCTTGGCACCGCAATTGGTTTTGCCGTTTGAGATCAATAAAGAGACGGCCCTGACCAGTTTTAAGGAATGGTGTAAGAAGGCGGTCTATTCGCCTCTCAGTTTCAGGCAGCAGCTTCGGATTAAGGAATTAGAGGGGATTTATGTCCCGTTTTGGTTTTATGACATTGCCGGGCAAGGGGAGGTTCTGATGGAAGGAACCATCTCTACCACTCACCGGGAAGGGAATTATGAGGTTACGATTACGAAACACTACGATGTGTATCGGAGACTGGATCTGAGATATAACCGGATTCCGGAGGATGCGTCCCAAAGAATGGACGACCATTTAATGGATTTATTGGAGCCCTTTAAGAATGAAAAGCTAACGGCATTCAACAATCAGTATTTTGCCGGCTATGTAGCGGAAAAATACGATTATACCGCAGACGAAATGTTTGACCGGGCAAAGAAAAAAGTCGAAAATTTCATGGACACCTATGTGAAGGGGACAGCTTCTCAGTATTCCACCGTAAGGATCAAAAATAAGGCGTACCAACTCACCAAAACAAAGGTGGATTATACCATGGTTCCGGTGTGGATGATGTATATCAAACAGGATGATAAGGATTATACGTTTGCAATGAATGGACAAACCGGGAAGATTTCCGGAGTGCCACCGGTCTCTGTCAAGGTATGCCTTGGGAAGATCGGGTTGTATTCGGTCATAATTTTTATCCTGCTGCGTCTGATCACTGTTTTGTTGGGAGGACCGGTGCTATGATAAAAACGATAAAAAAATGGCCGTATCTGCTAGGCGTGCTATTCTGTGTGCTATTTGCCTTTGGGATCGTTGGAACCGGGAATGTGGTCCATGCGGAAGAAGTCAACGGGGATTCTCCCGGGGTTCTGGCAAACAAATATGGAGTTCTGGATCATACAGGAATTTTTGGGAACGCGAATTTTTCCTCTTTAGAGAAAACCATGGAGGAGATATACCGGAAAAAAGGGATTTCTGTTTATATTATTTCCACGGAATCTGACAATAAATACAACGAGGACGCGGCGGTGGAAGAAGTCCGGAAAATCGTTGGAGATCAAACGGACTCCATTGTCTTATTTATCTCCTACTTTGGCCAGGGAGATAGACGGAATTATTTCCGGTGTGACAGTTTTGGGTACAATGGCGTTCAGGCGTACACCGGCGACCGGCGAATGGAAGAGCTTGCGGGTCATCTGGATGGTGCCATGAGATCTCGCGATTATAAGAGAGCTTGTGAGGTTTTTGTAAAATACGTAGAGAAATATTTGAAGCGCAAAGCCATGTTCGATGCTTTTTATTTTCAATGGTGGTTTCATTTGATCGGCGCCATCGTGGTGGTAGGACTTGTTATATTGATCCGTGCCTCCAGTCTTCATGAAAAGGTAACTGTGTCGAACGCGACTTATATGGATAGTAAAAACTCCCGGATTCCGGGAAGATTTGACCGATATACACATACCACGGAGACCAGAACGAGAATTGAAAGCGATAGTTCTGGCGGTGGTGGCGGCGGTGGTGGCGGTGGCCACTCAGGAAGTAGTAATCACGGGTTCTAAAAGGAATCCTTGGAATGTTTCAAAGAAAATAGAAAATGGAGGATTTTTAGATGGGAATTTTATCAGGGCAATTTGCCAACGTTGTTGAGTGGGAAGAATGGAAAGACGATATGATCTTCTGGAAGTGGACAAACCGGGAGATCAAGAAGGGTTCGCGACTGATCATTCGTCCGGGTCAGGATGCGATCTTCCTTTACAATGGCAAGATCGAAGGGATTTTCACAGATGACGGAGAATACGACATTGAGTCTCAGATCATCCCCTTTCTCTCAACTTTAAAGGGATTTAAGTTCGGATTTAACAGTGGTATGAGAGCGGAGGTTCTCTTCGTTAATACCAAGGAGTTTACCATGAAGTGGGGAACGAAGAATCCGGTTATGATTCCCACTCCGGCACTTCCCGGTGGTATGCCGATCCGCGCCAATGGAACGGCCAATATTAAAGTGAGCGATTACACAACGTTGATCGATAAGATCGCCGGTGTGAAACAAGAGTATTACGTTGACGATGTAAAGATTCGTATCACGACCATTCTGGATCAGCTTTTGATGAAGTGGATTTCCCAGGAAGGGAAGGATATGTTTAATCTCCAAGCCAATGCGTTTGATATTTCCAAGGGAATCCGTGAGGATTTGGACATGGAAATGGTCAAAGATGGAATCAGTATTTGCGGCTTCAGCATTATGAGCTTTAATTATCCTCAGGAAATCCAGGATATGATCAACAAGAATGCAGCGCAATCCATGGTGGGAGATGTGGGAACCTATCAAACGATCTCGGTTACGGACGCGATGTCGGAAGGGAAATTATCCGGAGGTTCCGTTGCCGGTGATATGGCAGGAATGATGATGGGGATGAACATTGCCGGACAAATGATGAATCAAATGAATCAGGTAACTGGCGGAGCAGCAGGTACAGCCGGAGCAGCTGGTGCAGCTGGAGCAGCTGGTGCAGCCGGAGCAGCTGGAGCAGCAGGGACAGCCGGAGCGGCAGGTGCAGCCGGAGCAGCTGGAGCAGCAGGGACAGCAGGGACCGGCGGGGAAGGACAAGCTCCCAAGTTCTGCCCCAATTGCGGATCTCCTACGGGAGGCGCCAATTTCTGCAGCAATTGCGGAAATAAGTTGATTTAATAAGGATTTGAGGATTCTTTCATCCGAGGATCCGAAGGAAAAGGTAAAAAAAGCAGGAAGTCGAAAACGGCTTCCTGCTTTCTTGATTTTTAGATGTTCGATCCGGTTCGATCCGGTTCGATCTATGATCGGATGGATCTTTGCAACTTCAATTCCGGGTTGCGGTGGAATTAGTTTAAAGTTAAGTGAACTGCGTATCCGCCGATCTCTTCCTTCAGGTAAATAAAACGCATGGTGCCCTTGCTGTCAAAAAGGGCGGTATCATGGTCGAATTCGATGCCGCGGGATTCCAAATGGTAGACCGCCCGGTCCACGGAATTACAACCGATGGCAATGTGACCAACGGTGCCTTTACCTTTGGATTTCATAACCTCTACATCGTTGTTGCAGAAGTAAGAACCGCTTTCCTCTCTCTTGGTAAAACCAAAGATATTCTCAAATGTATCGGCGGTTTTCTTAGCGGCCTCCTCGTCGACTGAGTTAATGCCAACGTGCTTGATCTGAAAGCCCAACATAAGAGAAACGGCTTCTTTGGTCATCTGGGTGATCTCATCAAACTTGCCGGCGTCGATCAGATCGGATTTTACCATCCAGCTTCCGCCACAGGCAAGGATGCGGTCATAACCTAAATAGTCATTTAAATTCTTAGCATTGATCCCGCCGGTGGGCATGAATTTCATGCCTACATAGGGAGCGGCTACGGATTTGATCAATTTCAAACCGCCAATGGCCTCTGCCGGGAAGATTTTTACAACATCCAGTCCGAAACTCATGGCCCGTTCAATGTCAGAAGGACTGGAACACCCGGGAGTCACAGGAATTCCTTTATCCACACAATAAGAAACCACATCCGGATTTAACCCGGGACTTACAATGAATTTGGCACCGGCTTCCACTGCCTCGTCCACCTGCTGGGTGGTCAGAACCGTTCCGGCTCCAACGAACATTTGGGGGAATTCCCTTGTCATGGTCTGAATGGCTTCCTTAGCGCAAGCGGTTCGGAAGGTAACCTCCGCACAGGGGAGACCACCGTCACAAAGTGCTTTCGCCAGAGGTTTTGCATCCTTTGCGTCGTTAATGGCCACCACGGGAACAATGCCAATGTGGTATAATGTTTTCAATGTATCATTCATGTAAGAGACCTTCTTTCTATATATTTTCTTAAGTGATCGTACAATTCTGTTAAACCTTTGTATTCCATTGGTTTAAGCCTTCCACATTGTAACATTCCTGGCGCTTTCTGTCAACCATATGACCGGAAAGAAAATGGATTTTTCCCTGTGGATCACAAGGATTTTTTAAGGATTTTACTGACTTTTGATCCGGTTTATGATATAATGAAGCGAAGATTATGAAGGGAGACGATGGTTGTGGAAAAGCGTGACGAAAAAAAAGACCTGGAGAACCTTCTTCTTTTCCTGGATGCAGACTCCAATGAAAGAAGGATGGAACTGTTAAGGGACATGCAGGATGAATTGGACGACTACCTGATTGCCAGCATTGCGGCCAGTATGGAGATTACCATTGAGGATGGCAGAGATGGTTACGACGTGATCATGCAGGAACTGGAAATGAAAAGTATGTACGAAAAGATGCCACGATTAAGGATGAATGAAGGAAGAAGGAAGGATGGAGGACCGATCAAAAGATGAAACGAAAAAGTGTTTGGACAAGTTATAACAAAAAACAAATCACATTGTGCCAGGAATTCAATGAAAAATACAAAGAGTTCTTAAATCAGGGTAAGACCGAGCGGGAGTGCATTGCATACAGTGTAGCTAAAGCAAAAGAAGCCGGATTTAAGGATCTTAGAGAGATTGTAAAAGAGAAGAAGAAATTAAAACCCGGGGACAAGGTTTACGCCGTGCAGATGAACAAAACCATGGTTTTGTTCCAGATCGGGGAGAAGGATCTGGAAGAAGGCATGGCGATCTTAGGAGCCCATGTGGACTCCCCCCGTATGGATGTAAAGCAAAATCCTGTATATGAGGCGGGTGGCTTGGCGTACTTTGATACGCACTATTATGGCGGGATCAAGAAATACCAGTGGGTGACCCTCCCTCTGGCCATTCACGGCGTTTTTGTGAAGAAAGATGGAACGGTGGTGAAGGTGGAACTGGGTGAGAAGGAAGATGATCCGGTCTTTTGTGTGACGGACCTGTTGATCCATTTGTCCGGAGAACGCATGCAAAAAAAGGCAAATGTGGTTGTGGAAGGGGAGAACTTGGATCTCCTGGTGGGAAATATCCCGGATAGCAAGAAGGGGGATCAAGATAAGGAAGATCCAAAAGACACCATTAAAGCCAATGTTTTAAGGATCTTGAAGGAAACCTATCAGGTTGAGGAAGAGGATTTTCTTTCGGCGGAACTGGAAATCGTACCGGCGGGAAAAGCCAGGGATTTAGGGGTGGACCGAAGCATGGTGATTGCCTATGGCCACGACGACAAGGTTTGTGCCTATACTTCTTTGATGGCCATGCTGGATGTGGCTTCCAAGAAGATCCCTGCGTATACAACTTGTTGCTTGCTGGTAGATAAGGAAGAGATCGGAAGTGTGGGAGCAACCGGGATGCAGTCCCGCTTTTTTGAGAACATGGTCGCGGAGTTGATCCAGAGCACGGGGAAAAAGTCGGTGGATCTAAGCCTTCGCCGTTGCCTGGCCAATTCCCGTATGCTGTCTTCGGATGTCAGTGCCGGTTATGATCCCCTGTATCAGGACGTGTTTGATCAGGCCAATGCCGCGTTCTTAGGAAAAGGAATGGTGTTTAATAAATACACCGGTGCCAGGGGAAAATCCGGCAGCAACGACGCCAACGCGGAATATGTCGCTAAGATCCGTAATATTTTAGATGAAGACAAGGTGGTCTACCAAACGGCAGAACTTGGGAAGGTAGATGCCGGCGGCGGCGGAACCATTGCTTATATTACGGCTTTGTACGGAATGGAAGTCATCGATTGCGGTGTGGCAGTATTAAATATGCACGCGCCTTGGGAGATCGTGAGCAAGGCCGATGTGTATGAAACCTACCGTGGATATTTAACATTCCTGGAAAAAATCTGAGACAGGACGAAGTATAGCAAACAGAACAGCAAATCGTACTGCATGCAACATAGCAAACAGAACAGTAAGGAGCAAGGTATGAAGAAGAAACTTATATTTGGTATGATATGTATGTGTTTCATGATTCTTTCGGTGCCGGGGGTGGCCAAGGCCAAAGAGGTTACCGTAGAGCAAACCGGCAGCGGAACGGACACGGCAGGAAAGGCCGGATTCGCATTTTCCATGACCTATAACGGAACCGGAACTGCGGACGGTTATCGCATCTATTATGGCGAAACCAAGGATTCCCTAAGTCTGGCCGGAGATATCAGTGTCAATGAGATGACGATGACCGGGTTGGAATTTGCAAGAAAATACTACGTGCGCGTAGAAGCGTTGAAATATTCCACCGCGTTGGAAGTGATGGCCGGGAAGGATGAGAGTCAGGTTTTGGGGGAATCGGATGTTGTGGAAATGGCGACCCCCATCGATGAGGCAGTGGAGTGGAAAGAGAGTGGTTCCACGGCGGTAAAAGATGAAACTTCCACGTCCTTCACCCTTACATGGAGCAGTGTGAAGGGAGCGGACGGTTATCTGATTACCAATCAGGACCGATCCATCGTGATCGGTGATGTTACAACCACAACGTATCAGGCAACGGGACTAACGCCCAATACCACGTATGCCGTTGCGGTGGTTCCCTATGTACTTTCGGAAAGCGGATATCACGCGACGAAACCTTATACCATTTTGACCGCTACCACGTTGCCGGATACGCCTCATAAAGTGAGCCTGAATGAATTCTCCCTTTCAAAGCTCAATGCTAAGAACGGGAAAGCCACCATCCTGGCCGTTGACACCCAGGGGGACGCCAGCGGTTACGAGTATCAGCTGACGAACTTAAAGGGGAAAGAGATCAAGAGTGGGACGTCCATTGCAGGGAAAGGGGTTTCTTACCAATTTAAGAAGAATAAGCCCTATGTTCTGAAGGTTCGCTTATTTGCAGAGGTAAACGGAAACCGTGTCTATGGACCATGGTCCGATGTCCGGATGATCTGCATTCATACCAAGATCAAATGCAAAGGGAATAAGAAGAATATCACGGTGACCTGGAAGAAAAATAAGAAGGCAGCCTATTATAAAGTGTTGATCTCCAAAAACAAAAAAACCGGGTACAAAGTAGCGAAAAAAGTGAAATCAAAAGTGTCTAAAGTAGTGATCAACAAATATAACAAGAAACCGTTGGTTCGTGGAATCCGCTATTACGAACGGATCCGGTCCTATTGGAACGTAAATGGAAAGATCGTTGCCAACTCAGTTTTCTAGATCGATGAGATCCGGTTCTTTTCACGGATTTACAGGAGGTTGTTATGTTACAGGTAGCCCATCGAGGTTTTAGCAGCAAAGCCCCGGAGAATTCCGTTCCCGCTTTTGAGCTTGCGGTAAAAAAAGGATTTTATGGTGTGGAATGTGATATCCACCAAACCAAAGATGGCAGCTTTGTTGTCATGCATGATCCGGTGCTAGACCGAATGTGCGGTGTGGACCTGGAAATTCAAGATCTAACAAGAGAAGAAGTGCGAAGCCACCCGATCCGGGCCGGAAAACAGATTGAGGATTATCCGAACTTACCGATTCCCCTTTTGGAAGAATATCTGGAAGTAATGTCTCAGAATAAAGAGGTTCATCCATTTATCGAGATCAAGGATATTCTATCGGCTCAGTCCCTGCAGAAACTGGTCCATCTTGTAAAGAAATATGGGTTGCTAAAGCAAACCTACTTCATCAGTTTACATGCAGATAATCTGCTGGGATTAAAAAATACATGGGGCGTATCCAAGAGTAAGCTGCAATTTGTTTATGGGGCTACATCCTTTGACCGTAGTACACCGGTGGGAGAGGAGTTGATCGCCTGGCTGATCCGGAAGCAATATAACCTGGACTCCCGTCACATACTGATCCGGGCCGATGTTACGGAGGCCCTTCACAAAGCCGGTTTGCAGGTCAATGTCTGGAATGTGAACGAGGAGCAGGCAGCCATGGTATTAGAGCGGGATATGAACGTGGATATGATCACAACCGAGGTAGGGTTTTGGGATTTAAAAGAAGAATAAGAAAAAAATATTGACGAACGGTCATTTTTGTGTTATCCTGATAAAAAAGCAAAAATGACCGTTAGTCATTTGTTGGAATAAAAGATGTTTTTTATATTCGTTTAGATTCTCTTAGAAAGGAAGATCATATATGAATCGTAATCGAAAGATCATTGAAAGAGCAGGAAGAAGCGTTATTTCCGGATTGTTGATCACCGGCCTTGTGTTGGGAAATTCCGGAATGATCCAGGCAGTAGAAAAAGTGGAAAAACAGGAAACCGTTTATGTAACGGCGAATGCCGGCGGGGATGTAGAGGATATTGTTGTCTCCGATTGGCTGAAAAATTCAGGAATCAACGGAGAGGTCCAGGATTCCTCCCAATTAAAGGACATTGAAAATGTAAAAGGCAATGAGAAATTCGAGCAAAAGGGAGAAGATCTAACCTGGAAAGCCGGCGAAGATGATATTTATTATCAAGGAGATACGGATAAGGATCTGCCGGTCGGACTGGAAATTACTTACAAATTAGACGGTAAGGATATTTCAGCGGAAGAGTTAAAGGGCAAGAGCGGAGATGTAACCATGAAGGTGCAATACTACAACTATGCGAAGGTAAAACGCAGAGTGAACGGAGAGATCACGGATCTGTATGTGCCCTTTATCATGTTAACGGGAATGATCCTGCCGAACGATGTATTCTCGGAAGTAGAGATCTCCAAAGGGCGTGTGATCAATGAAGGAAGCAATAACCTGGTGCTGGGATATGGAATGCCGGGATTGAAAGAAAGCCTGGATCTGGACGAGGATGACCTGAATAAGAAATTAACCGATTCCTTTGAGATCAAGGCGAAGGTAACGAATTTTGCCTTAAAAAATACCTTTACATATGCCAGTGCGGATTTTCTGGCGGAGCTCGATGTAGATGAGGACGATCTGAATGATACCTTTGATGATCTGGACGACAAGGTAGGCGACCTGGAAAAGGCGGCGGACAAACTTGCGGATGGAACCGGCTCTCTTTCCGATGGAATGAATACGTTAAAAACTCAATTTAAAAAATATCAAAAGGGTGAGAAGAGCATTCACAAAGGAATCAGCCAACTGTCCAAGGGAGAGAAGACCATGCAGAATGGGATCAAAACCTATGTTGGCGGCGTAAACGGCTTTGCCAAAGGAACCAAAGCCTACGTCAATGGAACGGATAAAATCGTAAAGGGAAATAAGCAGTTGTATAAATCCGTGAAGGATATGCCCGATCAATACAGTGAGTTTTCCCAGGGGATCAAGGCCTATACCTCCGGCGTGGAT
The DNA here is from genome assembly GCA_937915825.1 of uncultured Eubacterium sp. Lineage (GTDB taxonomy): Bacteria > Bacillota > Clostridia > Lachnospirales > Lachnospiraceae > Eubacterium_F. Next base: position 13,614 of record CALGGT010000042.1, on the reverse strand, counting down.
CAACTGGCCGATGAGAAGAATACAAAGCAATTGACCGACGGTGCCGAGAGTCTGGCTAACGGCGTGAACGCGTTGAATGAAAACCTTCAGTCTCTGGAATCTTCCTATGAGAATTACACGGTTCTTATCGCAGCCATGAAACAGCAAACGGCTCAGATGACAGATCCGGTACAGAAGGCAACCATGAACGCTTACATCGATAAGCTGGAGGAACTGGTAAAGGGACAGAAAAGCGGGGTAAGTGCCGCGGTTACGGCAACCGGTCAAAAAAGTGATTTACAAAAGGGCGCGAAAGCGCTGTCTGCCGGTGTGAGTAAATATGTAGCAAGCGTACAGGCAGTATCCGAGAAATCTTCTGCCCTTCGCAGCGGCGATACGAAAATGATGGAAGGGATGAAGCAGTTAGTGGCCGGTGTGAAGCAGCTAAAGGAAGGCGGCGAGAAATTAACGGCCAATGATAAAAAAATATTGCAGGGAGCGAAGAAGATCATTGGTGCCGGATCCAAGATCAAAAAAGGAAACAAAAAGGTATTAAAGGGTGTCAATGTTTTGAAGAAGGGCAGCAACCAATTCAATCAGGCAACCAATCAGTTAGGGGGAGGAATCGGGAAGCTTGCCAAAGGTTCCGGACAATTGGAGAAAGGAATGGATAAATTCCGTGATTCCGGAATCCATAAGATCCGCGACATGTTTGACGATGATATTTTACCTATGAAAGAAAGATTTTTGGCAATCCGTGACATCGCAGAGGAATACAATAACTATTCCGGCATTAAAAAGGGCATGGATGGAACCGTAAAATTCATTATTGAAACGGAAGAAATCGGAGATGACGAAGATTAAGAGAGAGTGAGAGATTATGGCAAACAGAGTGGACGGTAAAAGAAAGAAAAAAAACGATCTCTTGGAAGCGGCCTACCAGTTATTCACGGAAAAAGGGGTAGATAGTACCACCATTTCGGACATTGCCAAGGGGGCAGGTCTGGGGAAGGGTACCTTCTATCTGTATTTCCGGGATAAACAGGATATCCGACAGGCGTTGATCCTAAAGAAATCCAATGAGTTTTTTCAGAAGATTCATAAAAAAAATTACGCCATCCATCAAGATACAGTTGAAGATGAAGTATTAAATATGGTAGACTTAATGGTGGATGAATTGGCCAGAGCTCCGAAACTTTTACGGTTTATCGCAAAGAATCTGGGCTGGGGCCTGATCCACAAGGCACTTTTGCAGGACGATAATCCCGAGGAAGAGACCAATGAGTTCTATCAGTGGTACACCGACTTGATCCAAAGATCCAACCGGAAATTTCGGAATGAGGAATTGCTGGTTTATATGATCTTTGAATTTGTAGGTGCAACCAGTTACGATGTGATCTTAAACAACGATCCGGTTCCTCTGGATGAGTTAAAGGAAGAATTTGCCTATATCATCCCGCAAATGATCCAAAGCCAGGAAATTAAGTAAAAGAGAGGAACCATTTATGACATCATCAACCGTGCCTACGATCCAGTTTGTGATCATGGCGGTATCTGTAATTTTGTTTATTGGAATTTTTATGGGAATTTCCTATTACATCCGCAGCAAGTCTTCGAAGATTGAAGCAGGCTTGCTGGGGGCATTTAGCTATGGTTTACTGGGATTCTTATGGCAATATTTTTTCGTGTTATTTATCGGCGGACTTATGGCAAGGATGCCGATCTTTAACTCAGAACCGATCTCGATCTTTCAGTCGTGCTTATTGAATGTTTTGATCTCATTGATCACGGCCGGCTTTATGGCACTGGCTCTTTTTTGGGGGATCTATTTGACCAACCAGAAGCAGCTTTCCGTGTATCGAAGCACCATGGTAGGGGTCGGATTTATTTTTGGAAAAGTGGCACTGGAACAGATCTATCCCTATTTATTCAGTTTCTATCAGGGGATGGCTTTGAACCGTGGTATGAAAATTCCGGAGGATGTTCGCAGGGCCTTAATGAATACCCGTACGGCAGATCTGGTAACTGGTACGTATAAGACGTTGATGTTGGTGCCCATCGTTCTTGCGATTGCCATGATCATGGGGGAATTATACGCTCGAAAACAGTTTCAGCAATCGTATCTTGCCGGATTCCTGATCTATGAAGGAATTCTTCTTTGTAACGCGATCTTGCGTGGCATCCTTCCCAATTCGGTCTCGGAAAATATTATGTGGATGATCGCTTTGACGATCTTTGCTTTTCTAGGGGTGCTCCTTGTGCTGAATTGGTTTCGAACGGACCAGGTGGAAATGGACATAAGAAAAGTATGGAATAAGTTTCGTAAAGGGGAGGGAGAGTAAAAACATGGGTAAAAAATACTACGCGGTAAAAGTCGGCAAAACCCCGGGGGTCTATGAAGAGTGGGCGCAGTGTCGTGAAATGGTGGAAGGATTTCCCGGATCCCAATTTAAAAGCTTTCCCACGAAAGAAGAGGCAATGGAATATTTAGGTTCGACAAACCCGGACGTTTCGTCGGACGTTTTCCCGGATACATCCCTGGATGTATCCGATCTTCCTGTCTTAACGGATCCGAGGGAAGCCATCGCCTACGTAGATGGTAGTTATAATGCTTCGACCGGGGAATATGGCTGCGGTGTGCTTTGGTATACGAATACGGAGGAGATCACCATTAGCAAAAAAGGGGAAAACCCGGATCTTGTGTCCATGCGAAATGTGGCAGGAGAAATTTTGGGAGCGGAAGTTGCCATGCAGATTTCCCTGCTTCGTGGCGTGGAGACTTTAACCATTTACCATGATTACGAGGGGGTCGCCGCCTGGTGCCTGGGAGAATGGAAGGCGGAAAAGCCGGGAACCGCAGCGTATCGGGATTATTATCAAAGCATTCAGGATCAAATAAAGATCGTATTTAAGAAAGTAACCGGACATTCCGGCGACCCGGGAAATGACCGGGCCGACGTTCTTGCCAAAAAATCCGTGGGTCAGTGATCAATGGATCCTACCCCAAATCCGTGGGTTAGTGATCGGAAGATCTGGCCGCTTCCAGCGCTTCTTTGCAGAAGGTCATTTGTGCGCCGACACTGGCCTTGCCCCGACGGTCAATCTTACGATAAATACCACCATAAATATGAACCGGATCGTTGTCCCCTTCGACTTCGGAATCCGGCTGCAGAAGGTGGGCCTTCAGGTTATCCTCTAATTGAACTCTCAGGAAATGTTGAATTTCCTTCTTTAAGAACTCATCCTCTACCGGAAAAAGAATCTCTACCCGTTTATCCAGGTTTCTGGGCATCCAGTCCGCGCTTCCCATATAGATTTCCGGGACTCCATCATTCGCAAAATAGAAAATACGGGAGTGTTCCAAAAATGTTCCCACGATGGATCGCACCGTAATATTTTCACTGAGACCGGGAAGACCGGTTTTCAAACAGCAGATCCCCCGCACGATCAAATCGATCTTTACGCCGGCGTTGGATGCTTCATAAAGGGCATCAATGATGCCGCGATCGCACAGGGAGTTCATCTTTCCAACGATTCTGGCTTCCTTCCCGGCAAGAGCATTCTCGCTTTCTCTTTGGATCAGAGAGAGGAATTTGTTGCGAAGCCATGTGGGAGCCAGCGCCAACCGGTTCCATACCAGAGGTTCAGAATATCCGGAAAGCATGTTAAATACCGAGGTTGCGTCCTCTCCGTAAGGGCGTTTGCAGGTAAACATGCCCATATCGGTGTAGAGCTTGGCGGTGGAATCGTTGTAATTTCCCGTGCCTAAGTGTACGTAGCGACGAATGCCGTCTTCTTCCTGTCGTACCACAAGGGTGATCTTGGAATGGATCTTTAATCCCACCAATCCATAGATAACGTGGCACCCGGCCTGCTCCAATTTCTTTGCCCAGACGATGTTGTTCTCTTCGTCAAATCGGGCTTTTAACTCAACCAGCACCGTAACCTGCTTTCCATTTTCAGCGGCCGCCGCCAGAGAGGCGATGATCGGTGAGTTACTGCTAACACGGTACAGGGTTTGCTTGATGGCTAACACATCTGGATCCAGCGCGGCCATTTTCACGAAATTCACCACCGGATCAAAGGTTTCATAAGGGTGGTGAAGAAGAATATCGTGTTCCCGGATCTGGTCAAACAGATTCCGGTCAAGATCCATGGTTTTCGGTGGCTGGGGAACATAGGCAGGTTCCTTCAAATGAGAAAAACCATCTAGACCGTAGATCTTCATAAGGAAAGTTAGGTCCAGCGGACCATTGATCTTGAAAATATCATCGTTCTGTACGTTTAGTTCCCGTTTTAGGATCTTAAGCAATCGCTTATCCATGGAGGCGCCCACTTCCAGACGGATGACCTCCCCCCATTGTCGTTTCTTTAATTGTTTCTCAATCTCGATCAGAAGGTCGGCCGCCTCATCTTCATCAATGGAAAGATCCGCGTTTCGCATTACCCGGTAGGGGCAGGCATCCAGCACCTTATAATTTAAGAAAAGACTTTGAATATTTTTCTCGATGATCTGCTCCAGAAGGATCACGCAGGTGTCCGACTCCTTTTTAGTCGGGATCTCCACAAAGCGGGGGAGTCCGGAAGGAACCTGGACGGTGGCAAAATCAATGTGTTTTTTATTTTTTTTATCTGAAAGAAGAGCGGCAATATTTAAAGATTTATTCCGGATCAACGGGAAGGGGCGGGAAGAATCCACAGCCATGGGCGTTAACACGGGATAGACATTTTGTACAAAATACCGGTCTACGTATTCGCTTTGTACCGGATCCAGATCCTCATGCTGGGTAAGGATCTGCAAACCCTGCTTATCCAGTGCTGGCAAAAAAGAGCGATTTAAGGTGTTATATTGAGCCTCCACCAGGTTATGAGTTCCCACGGATAATGCTGCCAACTGCTCCTTGGCGGTCATCCCGGCAATGTCTTTTTTGGTATATTTTGCGTGAACCTGATCCTTTAGCGAGGCAACGCGGACCATGAAAAACTCGTCCAGATTGGATGCGGTAATACTTAAGAATTTTACCCGTTCCATCAAGGGAATGGTCTTGTCTTTCGCCTCCCCTAAAATACGATAATTAAAGGAAAGCCAGCTCAACTCGCGATTATAATAATTTGTCATAGTCTTTCTCCAATCCTTTCTTATTCTTTAAAATCGGACGAATGCCAAATACCTTTTCAAAGTCGTCTGCCTTCGGCCGGAACATTCCCATTTCCAATGTGATGTCTTTCAGGGTGTGGGCCAGAATGTAAAGCTCATGATCCTTGGTACGGGTGGTGATCTTACGGATCTTCTGGGTATTGCTCTTATCCATAACATTGGCCATCTTAAAGATGGTACACAGTTTGATCATGGTAATGTATTCCTGGGGCGTAAAGTCGTCTACCATCTCCTCATAGGAAGGAAAATCGTCCCGGTTGTATCTTACGATGGTAGCGATCATAACCCGTTCGATGTGGGAGATGCCGATGATCTCCGTGCTCATGATGATCTTATAGGAGTTTTCGCTGGATTGGGTCAGACTGATATAAGCCCCCACGCTGTGCAGGGTACAGGCGATCTGTAGGAGGAGACGTTCTCTTTTTCCCAGTCCATGGAATTTACGGATGCTGTCAAAGATTTCCCCGGCCAGGTAGCAAACATTGTCCACATGTTTTAAATGCACGTGATAGCGTTTGGCAATGTTGCGGGAAGTGGATAAAATATCTTGCTTAAAATCATGCTTAGGTTCCAGTTTTACCTTCTTTTCAGCAAACTCCGCCACCATACTGTCGCACAGATCCGTGGCCGATACATAAATGTCATCGCAGGGGATCAGGTGAATGATCTTCTGGAACAACAGATAGGTGGGAAGGGCACCGGTGTCATGCAGCATTTCCTGTGGAAAGGAGGTATTGGTAAACACCCGGGTGTGGACAAAACCGGTGAATTCCGGGTACATCTTCTGAAGGGTTGCCTTCATAACAGGGATGTGGGTTCCCACGGCAATAATGTGTCGGATATTCTTTTTATTCAAATACATCTCGATCAGGGTATTCAGATCCTTGTCCATGTATTCGGAAACCAGATCCGAATATTCAAATACTTCCGTCTCCAATGTGTGAAGGAGTTCGCTAATACGATTGGCTCCCAATTGCAGGTTTTGAGTAAACTGCAAACGCCCGTCCTGGAACAGAGAGAGCTGAACGGTGCCGGCGCTTACATCAACGATGAGAGCCCCCTCCTGGATCATTTTCTCAAAATGAGGTTCCCGCATGGAAATGCCGCGATAGAACATGAAACGCTCCTCGGAGTTGCTAAGCAGTCGCACCGGAATATCGGTCTGCAGCTTGATCTGATCCAGAAAGACCAACGTATTCGACGCTTCACGAATGGAGTCGGTACCGTACGCGTGGAAATCCTCAACCTTGTATTCTTTAAGGATCTCTTTAAAATCATTTAAAACGTGACAGATCTCCGAAATGGTTTTATAGGAAATTTCGTTATGTGTAAAGATTTCGTTGGCCAGTGACAATTTATGCCGCAGGTGGGAAAGTTCGATGATTCCCTTGGATTTTGAAACTTCAAAGATTTTCATGGCCACTTCCGACGGCCCGATGTTAATGGCGGCATAGGTAGTAATTCTCATGAAAGATCGCCCCCCGTAATTGGATTTTGTGTGATCCGTCTGCTGGCAAACCATGGATAAACTTTGGGGAAACCGTTGACCGATCACTGTTTATATTATAGCAAAATTTGAGAGAAAATAGTAGTGGTTTTTGATGGAATGAAAGGAAAATCGTCGCAATTTTGACAGAATGCATGGGAAGTGTTACAATGAACTGTATGTGAAAATGGAAGAAAGGGGAGTGCCCTGTGAACACTTCAGATTTTTATTATGATTTGCCGGAGGGATTGATCGCGCAGGATCCGTTAGAGGACCGGGCTTCCTCCCGTTTGCTGGTGATGGACCGCAACACCGGAGAGATATCCCATCATAGGTTTCATGAGCTTGCTGGTTTTTTGCGTCCCGGCGATTGTCTGGTAAGAAATAATACGAAGGTCCTGCCTGCCAGACTTTACGGTCACAAGATCAATGAGGATGGCCCTGGAGCGGCGGTGGAAGTTCTGCTGTTAAAACGAATGGAGGACAACTGCTGGGAAACTTTGGTGCGTCCGGGAAAAAGGATCAAAGAAGGGTGTATCCTAAGCTTTGGCTCTCAGGAGGAGTCAGACATGCTGAAAGCGGAAGTTCTGCAGGTGATGGAGGATGGAAACCGAATTCTAAAGTTCTCTTTTTCCGGGATTTTTGAGGAAATCCTGGATCAGCTGGGTGAGATGCCCCTCCCCCCTTATATTAAACACAAACTGAAGGATAAGAACCGGTATCAAACGGTGTATGCCAAAGAGGAAGGATCGGCGGCGGCCCCTACGGCCGGGTTACATTTTACGGAAGAACTGTTTCGTGAAATAGAAGCGATGGGCGTGATCGTTGCCAATGTTACCCTACATGTGGGATTGGGAACCTTCCGTCCGGTGTCCGTGGATCATGTGGAGAATCATAAAATGCACACCGAGTATTATGAGATTTCCGAAGAAGAGGCGGAAAAGATCAACCAAGCCAGGGAAAATGGCGGGCGGATCATTTGCGTAGGAACCACCAGTTGTCGTACCTTGGAGTCGGCTGCGGATGAACAGGGAGTTCTGAAAGCCGGTCAGGGAAATACGGATATTTTCATTTATCCCGGGTATTCTTTTAAGATCATGGACGGGTTGATCACGAATTTCCATTTACCCTGCTCCACTCTGTTGATGCTGGTTTCGGCTTTTGCCGGGAAAGATCACATTCTGCATGCGTATCGGGAAGCCGTGGAGGAGGAATATCGCTTCTTTTCCTTTGGTGATGCCATGTTTTTAGGAGATCTGACCAGTAAATAATGTTCAAGTAAAAAGGATAAGTAAAAAGTGATAAGTAAATGCTTAATGAAATGGAGGAAAAAATGAAACAACGTAGAATGATTTTGGCCTGGATGTTATGTCTGGCCCTGGTTATGCCTTATTTACCGGTGTCAGCGAAAGAAGTTTCTTTGGGTACGCCAACCAAGGAGGGGGTAAACCTTCTGGAGATGATTCCGGAGACCTGGAATGTAGAAGCACCTGCCGGTGGAACGTCAAGTGAGACGCCGGCTGTGGAAGCAAGCGTTGTGCCAAATGAAACACCGAGTGAAGTACCAAGCGATGCGTCAAGTGGAGCGCCGAGTGAAGAGACAAGCGATGCGCCAAGCGGGATTCCTACTGAGGTGGCTAGTCCTGCCACCAGTGAGACGCCAGCTGTGGAAGCAAGCGATGTACCAAGTGACGCGCCGTCTTCGTCCCCTACGGAAAACCCTACGGAAAACCCTACGGCAAGTCCCACGCCGATTCCCGGATCTTTTAAAGCGGCTTTTCCCGATGATCAATTCCGTGGATTTGTCAACGGGTATTATTTTCAAAATACATTAAAGGACGACGAACCTCTTACCGATCTTCAGAAGAAGGTCATGACCCTGGTTACGGATTCCTGGAATTTAAAGAATGGAAACATCACGGATTTAACCGGTATTGAATATTTTACCAATCTGGAAGGTTTAGACGCGTCCCACAACCGGCTTCAAAAGGTGAACACAGCGAAGTTGAAGAAGTTGAAGGAGCTGGATCTGTCTTATAACGATCTCACCGAGGTGACATTTGCCAAATCCGAAACATTGGAGGAGCTAAATCTTTCCCATAACGAATTGACCCAATGTGACGTAACCGGTTTGGTTCATTTACAGAAGCTTCATGTTGAACAAAATCAGATCGAGAAGCTGGACTTAAAAGATTTAGGAGAATTAGAAGAGTTCTACGGTGAAGGCAATGCTCTAACTGCTTTGGATGTGTCGGCGTTGAAGAAGTGTAAGGACATGGAAGTTCGCCGCAGCAACGTCAAATGGAAAGCGTCCATCGTGGGAACCCAATCCGTAGGCGTGATCCTTCCAGAGGGCGCGGCGGAGCCGGAAGAGATTGGCAAAGAAGGAACCTATGACAGCAAGAATCGTGCCATCGTCTGGGAAAAAGTAAATGGTCTGCCGGCCGATTTTACCTATCGTTTTAAAATGACCGGAAAGAATGAGACCGTTCAGGTGAAGGTTACCGTAGACAAAACTGATTTGTTAAAGGATAGTGTAACGGTTAATAAAGTGGAAGGATTTTCCGCCGTATCCAAAGCATATAACCGCGTGAAGCTTACCTGGAACGGGGTGGAAGGCGCGTCCGGATATCGGATTTATCGCGCGTATTCGGCGGACGGAACATTTACCAATATTAAGGATGTGGCTGTGCCGTCCCAGACTTCTTTTGTGAACAAGGGATGTATTTGCGGTCATACGTATTATTATAAAATACGGGCGTATTGTACCTTCGGTGGAAGAAATTATTGGGGAGAATATTCGGATGTGATCACCGGTCGGGCGATTCCAGCCAAGACATCTTCCTTTACGGTTAAGAAAAAATCGGCCGGAAAAGTCACCATAACCTGGGCTAAAGTAACCGGTGCCCACGGATATCGCGTTTATCGTTCCACCAATCCGACCACGGGATTTAAAGTGTTTAAGAAGGTTGGGACAGCGGCACAGGTGAGCTTTGATAAAAAGGTAAAAAAGAACAAAAAATTCTACTACAAAGTGAGAGCTTTTGTGAAAGTTGACGGGAACTATGTATGGGGAACTTATTCAAAAGTCAAGGGGAAAAAGGCGTAAAAAACTTTAAAAATATCTAAAATAAATATAAAGAAAAAGGAAAGAAAACAGGGGTTTTAGCCATAAATCCCTGTTTTCTTTCCCTATAAGCAAATGATTATATGAAGAGGGGACAGTACAATATAAAAAATTATAATAAAGTTTTTTCGAAAAATCCTTTCCTTTTTCTGTGATTCATGTTACTATAATCACGGAGAAAGGAGGTTGCTTTTATGCAACGAAAACTTATGGGTGTTGTAGCTTTGCTTCTGTGTATCACACTGATTACGCCGAGCGTGAAGATTCAAGCAGCAAGCACATACTACAACAACACTACCACCTCGAGTGGCGGTTATGACTACACATTGTGGAAAGATTATGGGACCACAAGCATGACCGTAAATGGTGGTGGAGCATTTTCATGTTCCTGGAGCAATATTGGAAATGCACTATTCCGTGCAGGAAAGACTCTTGGGAGCGTGAGTAATTATGCATCCTATGGCACGATCAAATTGGATTATGGCTGTGACTATAATCCCAGCGGTAACTCGTATCTTTGTGTCTATGGTTGGTCTCAGAATCCACTTGTAGAATACTACATTGTGGATAGTTGGGGAAGTTGGAGACCGCCCGGGGCAAGTTCCAAAGGAACGATCTATGCAGATGGAGGCACTTATGATGTGTATGAGACAACACGTTATAGTCAGCCTTCCATCGAGGGGACACAAACATTCAAGCAATTTTGGAGTGTAAGAACTTCGAAGAGAACCAGTGGAACCATCACAGTTAGTGATCATTTCAATGGATGGGCTCAGAAGGGAATGTACTTAGGTAACCTTTATGAGGTGGCTTTGAATGTTGAAGGATATCAGAGCAGTGGTAGTGCCAACGTCTACAAGAACAACCTAAGCTTTGGTGGAAGTAGTTCCAGTAGTTCCAGTAGCTCCAGCAGCTACAGCAACAGTTCTAACAGCTACAGCAACAGTTCCAGCTCAAGTTCCAGTTCCAGCTCAAACGGGGTTTATCAAACCGAGTGTGAGAACATGACATTGAGTGGAAGTTATGCCGGAAAGATTTCAAGTCCTTTTAATGGAGTTGCGTTATACGGAAATGGCGACACTGCATCTTATACGCAATACTTCGGTTATGGAACACATAACTTCTCCTTAAGAGGATGCTCGAATAATTCCGAATTGGCATCGGTAGATTTGTACATCGGCGGTACAAAGAAAGGAACGTTCTATTTTGGAGGTAGCTATCCCGCTACGTATACGATTCAAAATGTCTCTCATGGTACAGGAAATCAGGAAGTAAAACTTGTATGTAATTCGGATAACGGTACCTGGGATGTTTATATGGACTATTTCCAGATCACAAATTAAGAATGAATCTTTGAGGAAGCGTCTGCAAAAAATTCCAAGCGGCGGATGTTTTCTTAAAAATACATTGCCACCGGCTTATGGCCGGTGGTTTTTGAATGCGTATTTTTCTTTTCATCTTGTCAGAGAGAAAAAAGAATGCTAAAATAGATAAGAAAATGAAGCATAGACAAGAAAAGGAAGCAAAGACAAGAAAAGGAAGCAAAGATAAGACAAAAGATCAGGTGTAAGAAAATGGATCAAGGAGGAGACTGCGTTGAGAAACGAATTAATCATTGTACTGGATTTTGGTGGTCAATACAATCAATTGATCGCTCGTCGTGTCAGAGAGTGTCAGGTATATTGTGAAGTGCACCCCTATACCCTATCTCTGGATAAGATTAAGGAAATGAACCCGAAGGGAATCATTTTCACCGGAGGCCCCAACAGTGTATATGGGGAGGACGCGTTAAGTTATTCCAAAGAAATATTTGAACTGGGAATTCCCATCCTTGGTATTTGCTACGGATCTCAGTTAATGGCTCACTTGTTGGGAGGAACGGTGAAAACGGCTCCGGTAAGTGAATATGGGAAAACGGAAGTTACGGTTGATAAGAAATCCAAGTTGTTTCAGGAAGTTCAGGAAAAAAGCATTTGTTGGATGAGTCATACCGACTACATTGCCAAAGTGCCGGAAGGGTTTGAAGTAACGGCGACAACTGCTAATTGTCCTGTGGCAGCAATGGAATATAAAGAAAAACGACTTTATGCGACGCAGTTCCATCCGGAAGTGGTTCATACCAAAGAGGGAACCAAGATGCTGTCCGCATTTGTCAAAGACGTCTGCCAGTGTTCCGGTGACTGGGAAATGTCCTCCTTTGTAGAAGAGGCGGTTACTTCCCTACGGGAAAAAATCGGTAACGGAAAAGTTTTATGTGCACTTTCCGGCGGCGTAGACTCTTCAGTGGCGGCGGTGCTTCTTTCCAAGGCAGTGGGAAAACAATTAACATGTGTATTCGTAGATCATGGTCTTTTACGAAAGAATGAAGGGGATGAAGTTGAGGAGATTTTTGGTCCGAAGGGAAACTATGAATTGAATTTTATCCGTGTCAATGCCCAGGAACGTTTTTATGAGAAACTGGCTGGAAAAGTTGATCCGGAAGAGAAGCGCCATATCATCGGCGAGGAGTTTATTCGGGTATTTGAAGAAGAAGCAAAGAAAATCGGTGCCGTGGACTACTTGGCGCAAGGAACGATTTATCCGGATGTGATCGAATCCGGCTTAGGGAAGTCCGCGACGATCAAGTCTCATCACAATGTAGGCGGTTTACCGGATCATGTGGATTTTCGCGAGATTGTGGAGCCGCTGCGAATGCTGTTCAAGGATGAAGTGAGAAAGGTTGGTCTGGAATTGGGGATTCCGGATTATCTGGTATTTCGTCAACCCTTCCCCGGCCCCGGATTGGGCGTTCGTATTGTAGGAGATGTTACGGAAAATAAGGTTAAGATCGTGCAGGATGCCGATGCGATTTACCGAGAGGAAGTGGATTTGGCAGTGAAAGAAGGTTTGATCCAAAACCCGCCGAATCAGTATTTCGCCGCTTTATCCAATATGCGGTCGGTTGGTGTCATGGGAGATTTTAGAACCTATGATTACGCGGTGGTTTTGCGTGCAGTTTGTACCGATGATTTTATGACGGCAGATTGTACGGATATCCCCTTTGAGGTTCTGCAAAAGTGCATGAACCGCATTATTAATGAAGTGAAGGGGGTCAATCGGGTTATGTATGATCTGACCAGTAAACCGCCCGGGACGATTGAGATGGAGTAAAATACTGTGATACGGTAGATGATCTGGACGATCTTTTGAGGGTTATCAATGATCCGGAGCTAACAGAGTTTCAATATCTGGTGGATGGTGATATATGGACTGTATCGGTGAAATAATATGAAGCGAGAGAAATAAATATCAGAGAGTATTTTTTTGAGGTTCCAATTTGGAACCTCAAAGCGGAGAGAACAATGGAAAATACAAAAGTCGAAAAAACGAAGAATGGATTGGTTCCAGTCACTATAGAAAACAGGGATATTGGAAGCCTTGTTTATATCATAAGAGGGAAACAAGTTATGATAGACAGCGATCTTGCAATGCTTTATCAGGTGGAAACAAAAAATCTGAATAAAGCCGCATCGCGAAACGCTGACCGATTTCCAGAAGATTTTCGCTTTAAGCTGACGAAAGAGGAATTCGATGGTTTGAGGTTCCAATCTGGAACCTCAAATGAAGAACAAAGCGGTCGTGGCGGCCGACGGTATTATCCATATGCCTACACAGAGCAAGGAATAAGCATGCTTGCCAGTGTGTTGCACAGCAAGGTGGCTGTACAGGTTAGCATAAATATAATGCGTACCTTTGTAGAGATGCGGCGTTTTATCGCCAATAATGCGTTGCTCTTTGAGAAAGTTAGCGATATAGAACTGAAACAGTTGGAATACCAGAAAAGCACGGATGAGCGATTTGACAAAGTATTCCAGTATATTGAGG
>CALGGT010000041.1 GCA_937915825.1 uncultured Eubacterium sp. | reverse complement strand
TTCTACATACTCTGTTTCATCCAGATCCTCGTCATCTTCGTCAACGGAAAATAAAGTTTCCTCGCTCTCTTCGTCCTCTGTTATATTATTTGCCTCAGTTACGGATTTTATACTGTTCGTCCCTTTTATGGTTTCCGCCTTTACATTCTGTTGATGTACGAGTTTCATAGGACTTAATCCATTCAAACATAACGCAACTACTAATAAAAACACTACTCTCATTTTATTTATTCTACGCATAACTTTCTTTTACTCCTATTCTTATTATAATATTATTAGTTCCTATTACTAATTTTCAATGTTTTATCGTAATTCTACTTCTGTCGTGTCACTGCTGACACTGAAGGTTCTGGCCGGATTTTTCTTCAAATAATAGGTTCCGGGCAGGCAGTAATCATAGAGAACTTTTTGATCCTCATCCCAACGAATGTAGGAATCAACCCCTTCATCAGAAATAATTTCCGCCTCTTTATATTTGTCATACAACTCTTCTCCCGTTACCTTGAAACCAACTCGATACAAGGTGGTAAAGAAGTCCATCTTCCCATCCCCGGTAATACCGTTTTGCAAACTCAAATCGTAAAAAATATCATCGTACTTGGCTCCCATAGCATATTTACCGGGGATCAAGCGCATGGTATACTCTCCGTTGCTCTTGGTTTTTACTTCTTTTACCTGTCTTCTTCCATCGGTAAAACGATTGGTTCCAGCCCAGACGACTGCCTGTGCTACCCCTTGTCCTTTCCGATCAGTTACCTTTCCGGTTATCTTCACACCCGGATACATGGACAAGGTAAAGGTTAGATTGCAGGTAAGCTTGGGATCCTTTAAATCTCTCGCCTGAACCACCAATGTATAAGTACCCGCCTTCCATTGTTTTCCAGGCGTCACCACGATCTTGCCAATAAAGCGATTTCCACCGTCGGTTACCACAACGTTCTCTACCTCCGCTGCCCCGGTTTCCGCTGCCCCGGTTTCCACTGCTCCGGTTTCCGCTGCGGCTATTTTTCTTCCGGTTGTATCTGTCGTAAACGTTTCGGTGGTAGACGCTTCGGTCGCTATGGTTTCAACCGACACTTTCTTCACGCCGGGCGCTTCCATTCCCTGAGTTTCCGTCCCGGCCGTTTCTACCTCCGTTTCTACCTTCCCAGTCTCCACCGTTACATACGTTAATTCCTCCGGCAAACCGCTTTCCAGACGGAATTCATAATGTCCGCTTCCTCCCAAGATCTGGAAGGATTCCTCCGCTAAATTCATTAAATCCTTCAATGTCATACCGGGAAGTTTCACACCTTCCCCATCTTCTTTATCATAGACCAATACTTTTTGATCTTTGATCTGACCTACAATGTGATTATCATCACCTACAAAAAAGTGATATTTTTGAACAAAATTTCCATCCCTTTCATCTAACATGGTAAGGGTTGCCACTTGATCCGAACTTACCTGTTTGAAGGTTCCGGAAATATAAGCTTTTGTCTGCGCCTTGTTGTAGTGAACCGTCAATCCGTCTGGTAAATCCGAAACGAAATATTTTACCTTCCCGTAGGGGTGAAACTTTTCGTCGATGCTCCACTCCGCAAAGAAGTCCTCGCCCACCTTCGCGTACACCGAATACTCTGCCAGATTTGCTTCATAGTCATCCAACCCTTGCAGCATAGAAACGGTAATTTCCTTGGTATTTCCTACCTTCAGAGCCGAAATTGTCACCTTCAGATTTCCAAAATCAATGTCATCCCGCAAGGTCAGATCGTAGATCTTTCCGCCTTCTCTCTGGCAAGCGGTGGTGATGTTCTTTTGCTCCAGATAGAATCTTCCATTATCGGTTTTATTCTCCACAAGAAAATCCTCCGGCTCTAAACTCATGGCATCCGATAAGGTTACGCGAATCAGATTCTTCGTATAAACTTCTACGCTTTGAATTCCCACGCCGGTATTTACCTTACATGTAGCTTTTCTTCCGGAACCGTCCAATGCTTTTGCTGTGATCACCGCCGTTCCCACGCTAACACCCTTAACCACACCTTTGGACGTAACCGTGGCCACATTTGTATTGGAAGATTCCCATTTTAACACAGTATATACATTCTTTTTCGGGCTAATGGTCGCCTTTAAGGTTAATTTTTCCTTCGGGGCCACATCCACGCTTACCTTACTCAAGGATATTTTCTTTACAGGATTTTTCATCACGGTCACTTTGATTTTTTTCTTCTTTTTAGGCTTCACCTTGGAAATAACGGTAATGGTAGTACTTCCCTGGCTCTTTCCTTTGACCACACCTTTTTTTGTGACCGCAGCAACCTTCGGATTAGCGGATTGATAAAGGACTTCTTGATTTTTCTTCTTGTTGGGACTGGCCGTCACCGAAACGGTTAACGGACTTTTCTTTCCCTTTGCTACCACCACCTTATCTCCGGTTATGGCACAAACCTTGATCTTACTAACTTTGACCTTACTCGCCTTCGTCTGGTTCTTCTTTGTCTGGTTCTTCTTTGCCTGGTTCTTCTTTGCCTGGCTCTTCTTTGCCAGATTCTTCTTTGTCGGATTTTTCTTTGTTGTGCCGGACTTCACTTTCGCCATCGTCTTCGGTGATGAAGCTGTGATTCCTCCGATCAATGCCATACACATAGCTGTTACAACCAAACATTTCTTCATGATTTTCTTCCTCTCTTGCTTTCTAAATCTTTTCTTTTCATAATTTGAACAAATCAATCTAAGTTTAACGAAACAATCCCTCATACAACGTATCTTAAAGAATGATACCAAATGTGCAAATACTACTGTTCTTCCACACTTTGAATGATCTGCGTCCCACCCCGGGTTTCCGACTGGGTATATACCGTAAAGTCCGGATAATAATATTGACCATCCTCCCCTTCGGTGGCACAGGACGCGCCCAGAGATTTTCTCTTGGGTTCCCCGATCTTTTCTATCAGTTCCTTCACATCTTTTCCAATAAAGCTCCGAGCTATGGGAAGATCATCGGAATGCTTTTTCCCTTCTTCCTCCGCCGGTTTCTCCGTTTCCTCCGGTTCCTCCCAATGAACCGTGGCAGCGTCCTTACTCAGTATAGCTTTTTTATCGGAGATTTGCAAGATAGCAAAGGTATAATCCCCGGTTTCTAGCCCCTTTAGATATGCCTCCGCCCCACGATATTCCTTATGCTCTCCTAATGTGTGATACATGGGATAGTAAGAGATTTCGCCACTTCCATCGGTCACCTGAAGATAAAATTCCTGGGCATTTTCACCGGGCTCTCCTTCCACATAGAGCATATTTTCCCGGCGTTCTGAAACAATTTGTATCTCTTCTTCCCCGGACAGATCCGGAACTTCCAGATCATTGATCCGCTCCGACGCTAACACCGGCGCGTGTTCGGCTAATAATTTTAGATTCCGTTCTACGATCTCTACGATCACCACATCCGTATCCTCGCTTACAGTAAGCTCCGGATCCACCGGCATGGATCTTGAGAAAATACCACGTTCCACCTGATCCGCCATAAAGGGAAGCAGGGAGTTACCGAAGGAGTCCCGGTATAGGACCAGATTTCCAATCCCCTGAGAGCAATTTGTCTCAATATAGGGATCGTAATTGGATTGGATCTTATGCAGGGTCTCATAGGAATGCCCCGCCGGATCGTAAAATTCCCATTCTTTTTTCATTTGCTTCGGTCGGATCATCTGATCCAGATCCCCGGTAAAATCCTTTCTTTCTTCCGTTAATTCCTGAGTGCCGGGAAGAAACCCAATCTTTGTAAGCAGAGTCTGTTCCACCAGAACCGCCCCTTGGTTATTCCAATGGGAATCTCTTTTATGATAATACATTTTCCCTGAATCCCGGAACAGGGAGAATAGATCCACATAGGAAATGCCTTCTCGTTGAAGTTCCGAATCCAGTTTGGTCATGAATCGTCCATCCTCATTTTTCGAATAGCGATCCGGCATGTATTCCGGATACAAGCTATTCTTATTGGGTGCCACCGTAAAACAAAAACGAATCCCTCGGTCTTGCAAGCATTTTTCCATTAATGACAGATTTCTAGCAACTGCTTTGACCGCTGCCACATCTTCTCCGGATTTTCCTGTATAATCCGCAATGGAGCTTTCATAGAACAATACATCCTCCTTCCCCACGATCACCTGATCATTCGAAGATGAATGAAAAAGTTCTTCCATCAAAACCCCTTTTAAAGTTACCAATTCCTTCCGGAACGCAAAATTGGCCGCAAAATAATCTCCCATTTCTCTGGAGAAATTTCCATTGATCTTTTTTCCGTCCCATACCGACGGAAACCGTACCGCCTGCTCCCCGGACTCCGCCCCCTCTCTTCCGAAAAAAGGAAGGAGCAAGAGAGGCATCAGGCACGCAAGCATATAGATTCCAATCACAAGTTTCTTTCTCCGATCCATCCTGGCTTCCTTTCGCATATCCATCTTCCCTTCCTTTCTTAGCATGGCTAACAAGTGATCCGTTCCGGTTATTTGAAACTAAAATCGAAAATAAATAAAAGGATTGTAACCGGCGTTGGCAAGCTCCATCAAACAGATCAGCCATAATACAAAGGTTCCCACATACGACAGAATGCGAACAAATCCCCGATCCTTAAAAACCTTGTGTAGAGGAATCAGACAAAGCACACTGACGATGCATATCCCATACCAATAAGGCGTCCCCACAGAAGCTAAGATTTCTGCGTTTCCGCCACCCCGGGGCCAGAACATTGTCCCTAAGATCCCCACGGCATGACCTAAATTCTTCGCATTGAAGAATACGAAGGCAACCACCACCAAAAGCATGGTATAAAGCCAGCCGATCACCTTCCAACCGCCCCTCACTCGTTCCTTCCCTCTCTCCCGGATTCCCAGGGCGTCCTCGGCTACCAGAGAAATTCCATGCATCATCCCCCACACAATGAAATTCCAGGTACCTCCGTGCCAAAACCCAGTACAGAAAAATACGACGATCTTATTCAACAGGGTTCTCCCTTTCCCTTTTCGATTTCCTCCCAGCGGGATGTAGAGATAATCTTTCAGCCAGGTCGAAAGGGAAATATGCCACCGTCTCCAGAAATCACGAATGCTGGTAGCAAGATAGGGGTGGTCAAAATTTTCTTTAAATGTAAAGCCAAACATATGCCCTAAACCAATGGCCATGTCGCTGTAACCACTGAAATCATAATAGATCTGTAACGTATAACCGATTGCCCCCATCCAGGCCGTCCCGGTACCAAGGTCTCCTACCTTGGCCTGAAAGACCGCGTCCGCCATTTTCCCCACACCATTGGCAAGCAATACTTTTTTCGCAAGCCCCAGCTGAAATCTGCGAATGCCCTCCAGCACCTCCGTTGGCACCTGTTTTCGGTTTTGTAACATGACCCGGATATCCCGGTACTCCACGATGGGTCCTGCAATTAATTGAGGGAAAAAGCTGACATACAGAAGGATGTTTCCCGGATTGGTCTCAACCTCCACATCCTGTCGATACACATCGATGACATAGGATAAAATCTGGAACGTATAGAAAGAAATGCCAATGGGCAATACCGGACCTATTTTAAAGAATGTAAGACTGCCGATATTGAACACCACTGCCACCGCTAATAGAATCGTTTTGTATTTTTCATACCGGGCAATTCCCCGGGCCAAAAAGTAATTTATAAAAATCGAAGCAAGCATGAGCCCTACATACACCGGTTCCCCGTATGCGTAAAAGCAAATGCTTGCTATCATCAATAATCCATTTTTTGCCCGCATCCCGGGCAGGAATGTGTATAGCAGGAATACAACCGGCAAAAATACACATAAAAATACCATCGAACTAAAAACCATGATTTCCCCCGGATCTCTATATGATATATTCACATTTTTCCGTTTTTTCAATGTCTTTTCGGGTAACCATAAAGAAGTGGGTCGGATCTTTCCCGGATAAGTCGCTGAACAAACCATCTACGATCCAGGAATCCTCAATCAATACCCAACAATGTTCCTCATAAAAACGTTTTTTCCATTTTGCCTGTCCCACACGGACTTTCGCACGAATTCCCAGCGCCTGGGCGATCATCCCCACCGCACTTCCATAGCTGTAGCAATTTCCTTTTCCGCTTTTTAGAAACTCCGTCGCTGTCGCAACTTCCCAGCCTTCTTTTAGATCCGGGGTTCCCACGCCCAGATAATCGGATTTTTTTAACAACGTTTCATACATAAGGTAAAATTGCTCGCTGCGGGAACTTTCTCCTGCCAGGGCTCCTGACTTAACGGCTAATTTTTTAATCTCCCGATCCAATTCCGCATCTCCTAAGGAGACTAACTTGGAAGCATGGGTGGCTGTCGCAAGAGAATCGTTCTTTTCATCGATTTCATCTACTCCTGTAGTCTCAGAGTTTGCCCCCTCTGCTAAATCTCCCTTATTTGTCCCATCCGTTCCTTCCGTCCCATTTGTTCCATCGGTCCCATCCGTTCCATCCTTCTCACCCTTTGCTTCTGTTTCGACCCCCGGACCGGACGTCGTCTCGACTGATTTTTCCTTTGTTCCACAGGCACTCACCCCTGTGATCACTCCCAGCAGGAATAGAAAAAGGCCAATCGTTCTTAGAATTTTTCCTGGTTTTCTTTCCGGTTTCTTTGTCATCCTCTTCCCCCTTTTGAAGGTACCAAATTCCTACATCCTCTTTCTTAGCTCTTCGCGATATAGGTAATCTTATCGTCTGTGGTGTAGACTTTGCAATTGCCGAACTGATAGATATAATCGTATTTGCCCCCGTTGCAGCTGGCATAACGATTGATCCTCTTTCCGCCGCCAATGGCCTTCTTCAATTTCTTATAAGACTTGGATTGGATCGCTTTCTTTGCTTTTTGAAAAGAAGTAAGGCTCATAAAATGATTGGCGTCAAATTTATATAATTGTTTCTTGTAATATCGGTACCCCGTCCAGCCGGCTGTGGCATAATACCCATTCCCCTGCTTTTTTACTTTGCTGACCGCCTGAGCAGCATCTCCGGAAGGAAGAACTCCCAGAACAAGAGCCATACATAGGATCAACCCTACAAACACTTTTTTCTCAAACATTCCTCTCATATGGATTTCTCTCCTCGTATAAAATGATATATAAAAATAATACCCCAAATCCTCTTAAAATTCAAGAGATTTAGGGTACTACTTTATGGGACGATCCTTCGATCTTCGAAAGATCAATTCCTTATTGAATCGCCTCTCTCATACGTTTGGCGGCTTTTACCATGTTCTCCAGGCTGGGCTTCACTTCCTTATTACCACGGGTCTTCAGACCACAATCCGGATTCACCCACAGCTTTGTTTTCTCCACCTTCGCCAGCATTTTCTCCAAGGCTGCATAAATCTCTTCTTCCGAAGGAACACGAGGAGAATGGATGTCGTATACTCCCGGGCCAACCTCGGTCTGGAAACGATTCTCCTGTAAGGAATCCAGGATCTCCAGATTGGAACGGGATGCCTCAAATGTGATCACGTCCGCATCCATATCATCAATGGCACGGATAATATCCGTGAACTCACTGTAACACATATGGGTATGGATCTGGGTTTCCGGCTTTACGCCGCTGTGAACCAGGCGGAACGCTTTGATCGCCCAATCCAGGTAATCCGTATACCAATCTTCTTTTCGAAGAGGAAGTTTCTCACGCAAAGCCGCTTCATCCACCTGAATAATGGAAATTCCATTCTTCTCCAAATCCAGAACTTCATCCCGAATGGCCAATCCGATCTGATACGTAGATTCCTTGATGGAAATGTCCTCTCGAGGGAAGGACCAGTTCAAGATCGTTACCGGACCGGTTAACATTCCCTTCATGGGATGATCGGTAAGACCTGCTGCATAGGACGACCAGGTAACCGTAATCGGATTCTTTCTGGATACATCCCCCCAAATGATCGGGGGCTTTACGCAACGGGTTCCATAGGATTGTACCCACGCCTTCTCCGAGAATAAGAAACCGCTCATATTTTCTCCGAAATATTCTACCATGTCATTCCGCTCGAATTCGCCGTGCACCAATACATCGATACCAATGTCCTCTTGCATCTTCACGCATTCGGCAATTTTATCTTTCATAAAGGTGTTATACTCTTCCTCGGTAATCTCACCCTTCTTTTTCTTCGTACGTTCCGCTTTTACATCGGCTGTTTGAGGGAAGGAACCAATGGTCGTAGTAGGAAGTAACGGCAACTGGAAGCGCTCTTTCTGAACTTTCTCCCTATCATCAAAGGCGGGAAGACGCGTAAAATCACTTTCTTTAATCGCAGCCACACGAGCCTGAACAGCCGGATCCTCTGCCTGACGGTCCTTGGCAAACAAGGCCACATTCTTCTGATAGGACTCTTCCTTCTCATAATCGGCCGACTCCGTTAACTTCTTCAAGTCTGCCAACTCACTTAATTTTTCTTTTGCAAAGGAAAAATGTTCCGTGATCGAACGATCCCACTTGGTCTCATTCTCCAATGTAAAAGGGACATGGAGAAGGGAACAGGAGGAGCTAACCACCGTTTGTATTCCCTTGCTCTCCAAGTCTTTCAAAATATGCAAGCTCTTCTCATAGGAATTTCGCCAAATATTTTTACCATTGATCACTCCGGCAAATAAAACCTTATCCTTGGGAAACCCGTAGTTTCTCAGTAATTCCAAAGTTTTCTTGCCTTCAATAAAATCCAACCCGATCGCATCAAAATCCAGTCCAACGATTTCCTGATAGCAATCACGGATATCTCCAAAATAGGTTTGAAGCAAAATCTTCAAAGATCCCTTCTTCTCCAGGATCGTGGAATATAATTGCAAGAATAACGTAAGATCCTCCTTGGTAATATCTTTTACCAAACAGGGTTCATCCAATTGAACCAGCTCCGCCCCCAGGTCCGCCAGCTCTCCCAATAATTCCACATAGGAAGCCGCCAGATCATCACGGAAATCTTTCGCCTTCTTCTCACCTAAGTAATGAGCCAATTTCAACAGAGTAAACGGTCCCACCAATACCGGTTTCGTCTCAATCCCTAAATCCTTTGCCTGTTTGTATTCCTCCAGGGGCTTGGTTCCAGCCAGACGAATCTGGGTAGAATCCTCAATTTCCGGAACCATATAATGGTAGTTGGTATTAAACCATTTTTTCATTGCCAGGGCTTTCACGTCGCCATGGTCTCCCTGATAACCTCTTGCCATGGCAAAATATGTATCTTGTTCCGATAAACGTAATTCCTGATAACGGTTGGGGATGATATTAAAAAGTACAGCTGCATCCAACACACCATCATAGTACGAAAACTCATTGGACGGAATATAATCCAACCCGCTTTCCTTCTGCAAGGTCCAATGCTCCTCACGAAGCTTTCTTCCTTCTTCCTTTAATTCCTGTTCACTTACTTCATCACGGAAATATTTCTCCGTCACAAATTTTAATTCTCTCAGCTTTCCCACACGTGGAAATCCGACAATTGATGTTTTCATTTTATCATCCTCCGTTTCATATTAGAATTATCACACTCTTAAGTATACTCTGAAACCCGGTTTCTTGTAAAATAGAAAAAAAATAAGACTAGTTATAGAAATTATCTATAGCCAGTCTTATTTCCTTCGTTCCCGTTTCCTATGATTTATCCAAACAAACCCTTTTTCTCATAGGGTTTTTCTTGAATCTCTCCTACCTTATAACCGGTGTCCACAATGACACCGGTGATGCGTTCCGGATCCAGATGACGTTCAGAAATGATCTCCGTCAAATTCTTCTTACGAGAAGATTTTACCTTCACCACGTCCGGAAACGCTTCTTTAATCGCTTGATTCACATGGGATTCACAGTTCCCACACATCATACCCTCTACCGTCACATCAATCTTAAACATTACATTCTCCTAATTATTTCAACGTATACATTTTTTGATATTCTTCGGATACCTCCGGGTAAATCATATATTCCTGACGATTGTCGCCGGTTCGTAATTTCCCATCCTTACGAATGTGATAACGAGCATCATTTAATCCGGCTCCAATAAATACATACAATTGCTGGTAAATATCCGCGCAGATGATCCACTGATCAATGACATTTCCTTTTCCAAACTGGAAGGAGAAGGTACAATCATCCAAATATTCTTCCATCCGGGTGGCCAGGACAGCTCTTGTGGTATTGGTAATGCCGGCAGTGGGAATGATATGCATTTGCATTTGATACACACCAAAGGCGTCCGTTGCAACATTGGCATAAGCAAGAACCCGATAATGCATATCATCGCTTTCTGTTCTCGGCATGTTATTCCCATAGTTGCTGGTGGCGATCCAAACGAAGTTCATGATCTTCGGGTCCGATGCCATCGCCGACTGTAATGCTTTACATAATTCCTCTCCATTGTTCACATCGATTTGCTTTCTTGTACGGATCAAATGACGATAATAAGCCGGTGTGATCGCTGTGATCAGAATTGCGATGATCGCAACGACAACGATCAACTCTACTAATGTGAATCCCAAATAGTTAGATTTTAGTTTTTTTACCATAAAAAACACCTCTTTCCCATTTGAAGCTATTCTTTTTGATATATCCTTTTTCGAAAACATTTAAGTAACTTTTATGTGTTCATTATAGCATATTTTTTACATTTAATCCATAAAAAAAAATAATTTTTTAAAAATTTTATTAATTTTTTTAATAGGAAAAACCGCTGTGGTCTACACAGCGGTTTTTGGTTACTTTGCATATTCAACGACTCGTGATTCACGAATCACACTCACTTTGATCTGACCCGGATATTGAAGCTCTGCTTCTACCTGCTTGGCGATATCTCTGGCCAAAATAGCCATATCATCGTCACTGATCCGGTCCGGAACAACCATCACTCGAATCTCTCTACCTGCTTGAATTGCGAATGAATTTCCAACGCCGTCAAAACTATTGGCAACATCTTCCAATTGTTTCAGGCGGTTGGTATAATTATCAATGGTTTCACGACGGGCACCCGGGCGGGCAGCGGAAATCGCATCAGCCGCCTGTACCAAACAGGCAATGATACTTTCCGTATCCACATCTCCGTGATGTGCCTCTACTGCATTGATGATCAACGGAGATTCCTTGTATTTGCGACATAGATCAGCACCTAATTGAACGTGGGATCCTTCCATCTCACGATCCACCGCTTTTCCGATATCATGCAACAAACCGGCTCTCTTGGCCATACGAACATCCTCGCCTAATTCTCCGGCGAACAGACCGCATAAATATGCGACCTCCATAGAATGTTTCAATACATTCTGGCCATAGCTGGTTCGGAATCTCAGCTTTCCTAAAAGTCGAACCAATTCCGGATGAATTCCATGGATGCCGACCTCTAAGATCGCAGCCTCTCCTTCATCTCGAATTACAGTTTCTACTTCCTTCTTTGCTTTGGCAACCATCTCTTCAATACGAGCGGGATGGATACGTCCGTCTACGACTAACTTCTCCAAAGCAATTCTTGCAATTTCTCTACGAACAGGGTCAAATCCGGAAAGAATAACCGCTTCCGGTGAATCATCAATGATCAGATCCACGCCGGTGGCGTTCTCAAAAGTACGGATGTTACGACCTTCTCGACCAATAATTCTTCCTTTCATCTCTTCATTGGGAAGAGGGACTACCGAAATCGTAGCTTCATTTACATGGTCTGTCGCACACTTCTGAATCGCGGAAACTACATATTCCTTAGCCTTCTTTGCTGCTTCATCCTTCGCCTGATCATTTAAATTCTTGATCATGACGGCAGAATCATGTTTCACATCTTCTTCCAATGATTTCAATAAATAGTTCTTTGCCTGTTCTGAGGTAAGTCCGGAAATCTTCTCTAATTCACGAATGTGGCTTTGCTTGAGCTCTTCGACTTTCGCCTTTTCTCTTTCAAAGTCATGTAAACGATTCGTAAGTTTTGATTCCCTTTTTTCGAGTGCTTCCAGCTTCTTATCCAAAGTTTCTTCTTTGCCCAGAACACGTTTTTCGTATTTCTGGATCTCGGCTTTCTGTTCTTTGGCTTCACGTTCGAGAGCATTCTTCGCTTTCATGTTCTCTTCCTTAGCCTCCAACAAAGCCTCTCTTTTCTTGGTCTCGGCGGTCTTTAATGCTTCTCCAATGATCTTCTTGGCTTTTTCTTCTGCGCTGCCGACCTTCTCTTTCTCTTCTTTGATGCGATGAGAAATGGCCAACTTCCATGCAATAAATGCAGTAATGATCACGCATAACAAAAGAATAGCAACCAATGCAATGACAACACCGATACTAAACTTTAGCACAGGAGCACCTCCTTATATGAACTTTTCATTGTGGTATTTTACATACCACAACATAATAATTCTACACTTTTTTGTATAAAATGTCAAGAAAATGAAAATATTTCTCGAATTTTTTCAAAGGAGTATCCTTTTCGGGCGAAGTAAGCCATATGTTTTTGTTTTTCTTCATAGGTCAATTCCTCCACGGAACGGCCCTTTAACCGCTTGGCCAGGATCTTCTTCAAAGCCGGTTCTTCCCCTTCATAATCCGAAGATTCCAAGACTTCATAAAAAAAATCTTTCGAAATTCCACGTGATCTTAATTTTTGCTGCATCTCCCGGATGCTGTAACGGTCGCCATGGGAGATTAAATACAGATCCACATACCGGCGGTCGTTAATGTAACCAAAGCTCTTTACATATTCCAGGATCTTCTGAACATCCGATTGCGCATATCCCTCCGATAACAACTGATCCGTTAACTCCCACTGGGTCCGATCCTTTACCAGCAGCAACTTCAAGGCACGGGTTAATCCTTTTTTTTCCTCTGTTGTTTGAAATTCCGGAGGCATCCCCTGGGGGAGACCTCCGGAATTCTTATCGTTCCATTCTTTCATTGAAATGATTGATCATCCTCTTCTTCTACCTCGTTTTGGAAGAACATGGCACGTAATTTCTGATCCACCTCTTCAAAGATTTGAGGATTCTCTGCTAAATACTTCTTCGCGTTCTCCCGACCCTGGCCGATCTTCTCTTTGTTGTAGGAATACCAAGCCCCGCTCTTTTCAATGATATCGTATTTGGCTGCCAGATCCAGAAGATCCGCTTCCCGGGAAATTCCCGTGCCGAACATAATATCAAATTCCGCCTCATGGAACGGCGGCGCCACTTTATTCTTCACAACTTTTACACGAACGTGGTTTCCAATGATCTCACCAGACTGCTTCAATGTCTCGGTACGGCGTACATCCAAACGTACCGAGGCATAGAACTTAAGCGCATTCCCCCCGGTCGTTGTCTCCGGATTCCCAAACATAACACCGATCTTTTGACGCAACTGGTTAATAAATACGATGGTACAGCTGGACTTATTGATCACGCCGGTTAATTTACGAAGGGCCTGACTCATCAAACGAGCCTGCAAGCCCATATGCGCATCTCCCATATCTCCTTCGATCTCTGCCTTTGGAACCAGAGCGGCGACCGAGTCCACAATAATAATGTCCACGGCTCCGGATCTTGCCATGGTCTCGGTAATCTCCAGGGCCTGCTCACCGCAATCCGGTTGTGAAATATAAAGTTCATCGATGTTGACACCAATGTTCTTGGCATAAACCGGATCCAACGCATGCTCCGCATCAATAAAACCGGCAATCCCGCCACGTTTCTGAACTTCTGCTACCATATGTAAGGCAACCGTCGTCTTACCACTGGACTCCGGTCCATAAATCTCGATCACACGACCGGCAGGAATCCCCCCTACCCCCAGCGCAACATCCAAACTTAACGAGCCGGTAGGGATCGCTTCCACTTCCATATGGGCAGAATCCCCCAACTTCATAACGGAGCCCTTGCCATATTGTTTTTCAATTTGGGCAATGGCCGATTCCAATGCTTTCTTTTTATTCTCATCACGTTCCATAATCGTTCCTCCATTTTGTAATTAGAACATTTGTTCTCTTTTATCATACTCTAAAAAAATCAATCTGTCAACCTATTTTTTAGAAAAAACACGGTTACGATTCACAGTCGATCTGGCATGACATCGCTTGAAAGCTTGCTTTCAAAAGCGATGCCATGCCAGATCGACGAATCAGCAACCTGTCCCTAAATGATTGGGGCAGCCGCGATAGCGGCAATAGAGTCCCTCGCTTGAAGCGTCGTGTCAGCTGGCTGTTCACGACCAAGAGCGCATAGCGGGCCCCAAGAATTGGGGCAGGGAGCTGTGAATCGTAACCTGCCAGCAACCTGCCAGCAACCTGTTCCCAAATGATTAGGGCAGCCGCGTAGCGGCAATAGAGTCCCTCGCTTGAAGCGTCGTGTCAGCTGGCTGTTCACGACCAAGAGTGCATAGCGGGCCCCAAGAATTGGGACAGGGGGCTGTGAATCGTAATAAACTAAGAAACAAGAAACAGTATTATTTTACCATATACTCCATGAAAGAACAATCTTACACATTTCACAAATAAGCCGTTTCTTTTTTGTGAAACTTATGCACCCACCTCACTCCTGGCCACCCCTGCTCACTGCCATTTTCTTACTCATAACGCAAAGCTTCAATGGGATCTAACTTAGCCGCCTTTCCTGCCGGATAATATCCGAAGAACACGCCGATCACCATAGAGAATCCCACCGCCACAAAGATGGCGGCGATCGGGGCAGACGCTGCGTATCCTAAGATTTTGGCAGCAATGGCTCCTAGGATCAGACCGGTAAGGATCCCTAAGATCCCTCCCAGCAGGCACAGTACCACGGACTCCACGATAAACTGAAGACGAATGGATGAATTCTTCGCTCCCAACGCCTTTCTGGTCCCGATTTCACGGGTTCGTTCCGTAATCGATACCAACATGATATTCATAACACCGATTCCTCCAACCAAAAGGGAAATCCCTGCAATAAACGCAATGGCAATGGAGACCGTCTGCACCATATCATTCATGGAATCCATCATAGACTCCATGGTGGAGGTGGATATTTCGTAATCATCCGAGGACTGGTAATATTTCATATTGAAGAATGTTTCCAGTTCCTCCGCCATGTTCGACACACTCTCCACGGAAGTCTTGGTAACCACAGTAAACCGGGTGTATCCCGCGTCCAGATGGTACACTTCTTTGGCCGTATCTAAGGGAATATACGCAGAGGTTGTCACGTCCGAATCGCTGTCCGAGGAATATTCCGAATTACTGCTCTCCTCGTATTCATACACACCTACGATATAGTACGTTTCCGACTCGTTGTTGATCTCCACGCGAACCGGCTGCCACAAAGCCTGATCCTTATCCCCGTCAAACAGGGTGTTCACCACCTGATCCGAAACCAGGATGACCTTCTTTTCTCCTTTCAGGTCCGCCTTGGTTAACATACGCCCGGCCAGGAGAGTTAGGTTGTTGGCCTTGTCGTATTTCTCATTAATTCCCGTCAGGGAAATATTGGCTTCCTCACTTCCCAGGTTTGCCGTTCCCGTTCCCACCGATTCTTCTATCGATATTGCTTCAATCTGATCCCCGTATTCCTGGTTCATCTCCGAGATCATATCTTCGGAGATCCGGTCTTCTTCCGTAATATCCGAGCTTCGAACCATTCCTCCGAATTTCATTCCGTTGGATCGGGTCTCAGTTTCCGAATCCTTTTGTTTTAAGCTGACCGTAATGTTATTGGCTCCCATTTCCTGGAAGGAATCGGAGATGGAAGTGGTCAAAGAAGAACTGACCGTCATGATCGCGATCACCGAGCCGATGCCGATAATGATCCCAAGCATGGTAAGCAGAGATCGCATTTTATTGGCAAAGAGGGCCTGCAGGGCCATCTTAATATTTTCCCAGATCAACATGCCCCTCACCTCCTGATTTCCTGAACGATCCGACCATCTTTGATGGTAAGACTTCTCTCGGTTTCTTCCGCCAGCTCCTTGGAGTGGGTGATCAAAACAATGGTTTTATGCTCCTTTTCATGCAATTGATGAAACAGATCCATGATCTTTCGACCGGTTTTCGAATCCAAAGCACCGGTCGGTTCGTCCGCTAGAATAATGGAAGGGTTGTTGGCTACTGCCCGGGCAATGGCACACCGCTGCTTCTGGCCTCCGGACAACTCGTCCGGCTTATGGTTCATACGATCTCCCATCCCCACCATGTCCAATAAATATTTCGCCCGCTCATTTCGTTCTTTCTTTTTCATGCCATAATAGAGCATGGGCAATTCCACGTTGTTCAGAGCCGTGGTCCGGGGCACCAGATTATAGGTTTGAAAGACGAAGCCCACTTTTTTATTGCGAATTTCCGACAAGGTAGCGTCCTTCGCGTCGCTTACGGAAACCCCGTCCAGGTAATACGTTCCCTCCGTCGGGCGGTCCAATGCTCCAATAATATTCATAAGGGTCGATTTGCCGGAACCAGAGGCTCCAACAATGGATACAAACTCCCCTTCCTCGATCTGAAGGGAAATACCATGGAGGATCTCCAGCTCATTGGGTTGACCTACGTAGAATTTCTTTACGATTCCTTCTAATTCGATCATTGACATAAGACATCCCCCCTTACATGCCGGGGCCGCCAAATCCGCCGCCTCCGGGACCACCATTTCCACCATTTCCACCATTTCCGCCGTTCCCGTCCGGCCCGCCGTTTCCGCCGCCCGGAAGTCCGGTCAGACCGCTGGCAGCATTCCCGGAATCCGAGCTGCTATCTTCGATCTCATCGGTGGGCATAACCACTTTCATTCCTTCTTCCAGACCATCTCCGGAAATCTCTACATAATAATCGCTTTCCATTCCGGTTGTCACCTGGATCTCCTTCGTGGTTTCACCCTCTAAAACGGTAATGGTTCCGGCGTTATCCTTTTGGTTTTGGATGGCATCATAGGGAACCGCCAGAACATCATCCACTTCCTCTAAAATAATGCTGCATCTGGCTGTCATGCCAATCTTCAAACGCTTATCCTTGTTCTTAACCCGTATGGTAACTTCATATCCATCCGAAGAGGAAGAGGAACTCGACGAAGAGGATCCGCCCATGGAACTGTTGCTGCTACTGGAGGAAGAAGAACCGGTGGACGGTGCCACAAACGTAATCTCCCCTTCCAGCTCTTTCTCGTCGGTTGCTTCCGTTAAGATTACAACACGCTGTCCCACGGAAACATCGCTGATATCGTATTCATCCACATAGGTTGTTACCTGGAAGCTTCGCGCCTTGGCAATGGTGCAGATCTCCCCGCCGCTAAACACGTCTCCGGCAGAAACTGCCAAGGACGTTACCACCCCGGTCATGGTAGCCGTTACCGACGTCTTCTCCAAGGCCTCCTCCGCCTCTTCCACTTTATTAACCGCCTCTTTAATATTCTTTTGGTTGTTACGGTTGGTGCTGGTCACCTGCGTTCTCTTCTCTTTCACACTGGAAAGATTCTGTTTGTTGGTATTTTTCGCGCTTTCCTTGGCGGAAGATAGATCCGATTTCGCCTGTTTCAAACTTTCTTTTAATTTCGAAAGTCCCTCTCTCCTGCCTTTATAATTCTTAATCTGCGCCTGTAATTTCTTCACTTTTTTACGAGCAGCTCGTACCTTCTTTGCCGCGGAATTTTTCTCGCTTTGATACGTTTCCTCCGCTTCGGACAATTGAGAGGCAGCCGTGGAATAATCCGCACTTGCATCACTTCTTGCCTCAGCCAGTTCTTCCTTGGCATCCGCCAGATTATTCTTCAGATCTTTCTGGTCAAATACCACGAGTTTCTGTCCCTTGGTTACCTTATCTCCCACGGAAACCAGGACTTTCTTGATGGTAATATCGGTAAGATTTGCCGAGACGGTCTTGGTCTTTTTACTCTCCAACGTTCCGGTTGCCGAAATGGATTTGGTCAGATCCATCTTCTCCAAATTTGTGGTAACCGTTTTTTGGGTGGTTTTGGATTTCTTTCCTTTTTTCTTTAAAATAATTCCTGTGATCACACCGGCAAGGATCACAACTACAATGATAGCAAGAATCAGTATTTTCTTACGTTTCATAACGTCCGCCTCCTTTTTGGATCTTCATTCTTGTTTTCATCATAGAAAATAAATGTGAACTCCATGTGTTTGAAATTTGATTATTTTATGAAAAATAGGGATTTCCTACCACCTTTGTAACAATTCCTTCAATCCTTCCAAGCCATCCACATGATTCATCTCCTGGCGAAGTTTGGTGGAATGAGGATAACCGGCGGAATACCAGGCAAAGTGCGCCCTCATCTCCCGGATCCCAATGTATTCCCCCTTTACCTGACAGATCCTTTCCCCATGGCGAAGGATCATTTTCTTCACTTCTTCTTTCTCCGGCTTAGGCGTTTCGATCCCATGATCCAGATAGTCCCGGATCTGGCGAAAGATCCAGGGATTTCCTCTGGCAGCCCTCCCAACCATAATGGCGTCGCACCCGGTCTCTTCCAAAAGCCTGGCCGCGCTTTTCCCGTCTACCACATCCCCGTTTCCGATCACCGGGATCTTCACCGCTTCCTTGACTTTTCGAATGATTTCATAATCCGCCTGACCGCTATAATATTCCTCCCTGCACCGTCCATGAACCGCAACCGCTGCCGCTCCTGCCTCTTCCACCGCCTGAGCCAGCTCTACCGCCTGTTCCTCTCCCATGCGAAATCCTTTGCGCATCTTCACCGTCACCGGCTTCTGGATGGATGACGTGATCCCTCTTACGATGGCCGCCGCCAATTCCGGCTTCTTCATTAAGAAGGAACCTTCCCCGTTTTTTACAACCTTGGGAACCGGACAGCCCATATTTAAATCCAGGATATCAAAGGGGCGGGATTCGATCTTGGCGGCAATCTCTCCCATAAGGATCGGGTCGGAACCGAACAGCTGCAGGGCCACCGGCCGTTCTTCTTCGGAAAGGGTTAACATGGCTTCTGTATTTCTACTCATGTAGTATATCCCCTTGGCGCTGACCATTTCCGTATAGATCAGGTCCACCCCCTGTTCTTTACAAAGCAAACGAAAGGTTGGATCCGTCACGCCTGCCATCGGCGCGAGAACCAACCTTCCTGGTATTTTTACATTTCCAATATAAAAGGGTTTCCTTGTATCTGGCATTTTATCTCTTTTCCTGTTCTTTCGTTCGTTCGTAGATGAGGCGGATTCCCTGCAAGGTCAGGCTGCCATCGTAACAATCGATTTCCTTACAATTGGCAGAGATCGTACGTCCCAAGCCGCCGGTGGCGACAACTTTCGCATCTTGCAGACCCGCTTCTTCTTTGATTTTTCGAATGATGTATTCCACCTGGCCAATGGTTCCAAACATAAGTCCTGCCTGCATGCTGGTAACCGTATCCTTAGCCAGAATGGTATCCGGCATGCGGATTTCGATCTCCGGCAGCTGAGCCGCCATGGACCATAGTGCCTTGGCGCTGATCTTAATACCCGGACAGATGACGCCGGCCATAAACGTACCGTCTTCCGTTACCACATCATAGGTGGTCGCCGTTCCGAAATCCACCACGATAATGGGACCACCGTATAAGGTATAACCGGCCACACTGTCCACGATCCGGTCGGCTCCTACCTGTTTGGGGTTGGCGCAAGCGATCTTAATGCCCGACTTGGTCTCTCTTCCTACCACGTAAGGATCCTTGTGAAAATATTTGCGGATCGCGCTTTCAAAGGAATACATCACCATCGGTACCACCGAAGATATGATCACGTCGTGAATATCCCCCTCATCCACACCATGACGGTGCAAACCTTCCACGATCCCCTCCCCAAACTCATTGGATGTTCGAACGGATGTGGTTTGACGAAAGGTGAATTTTAACTCCTCCTGATCAAAAACTCCAAATGTAAAATTAGTATTTCCAATATCGATGGCCAATAACATGTTACTCTTCCTCCAAGAAAAATCCTTTGTAGTATTTTTCCAACATTTCAAATAATTCCCTTTTTTCCCGGTTCATCTGACTGATCTTCAAGCGGGCGCCGATCTCATCGTAAGAAAAATCGCTCTCACCGGCAGTGGTGGATAAATACAAGGTTCCATCCTCCTCAAACTCCATGGTGAAGATCCCGCCCACGTCCTCCGTATACGTAACCGACAGGATCTTTAACTCATCGATCACAGCCGGGGGAAGATTGGAAAATCTGGGATTTAGATAAAATTTTTGCTCATACGCGCTGCAGGCACATAAAATCTGTTCTGTATCCATGATCACTCTTCCTTATCGATCCTTCAGAGGTTTATAATCCCGATGCTCCGAAACCGCCTTGTAAGCCGGACGTATGATCTTGCCGGCATTGATCAGCTCTTCCATGCGGTGGGCACTCCATCCGGAAATTCGCCCGATGGCAAACATGGGCGTGTACAATTCTACCGGAATCTTTAGCATGGAATACACCAAACCGCTGTAAAAATCAATGTTTGCGCTAACGCCCTTGTAGATATTTCGTTCCTCGGCGATCACTTCCGGTGCCAGTCGTTCCACGCGCTCGTACAGATAATATTCTTCTTGCAAGCCTTTCTCTTCCGCCAATTTCTTTACAAATTTACGAAACGTTCTGGCACGGGGATCGGAAATCGAATACACCGCGTGCCCCATTCCATAGATCAGACCGGAACGGTCGAAGGCCTGTTTATTCAAAAGGGACGTCAGGTACAGACGGATCTCGTCTTCATTTTCCCAATTCTTTACCTTCTTCTTCATATCCTCAAACATGAGAGAAACCTTCTTGTTGGCGCCACCATGACGTTTTCCCTTTAAGGAACCCAACGACGCGGAAATAACCGCATACGTATCTGTGCCCGAGGAGGTCACCACGTGATTGGTAAAGGTAGAGTTGTTACCACCGCCGTGCTCTGCGTGAAGAACCAGAGCCAGATCCAGGATCTGTGCCTCCAAAGGGGTAAACTGCGAATCTTCTCTCAGCATATGCAGGATATTTTCCGCTGTGGAATATTCATCCTTCGGACTGTGAATAAAGAAATTCTTACCTTCATTAATATAATTGGAAGCCTGATAGCCGTACACCGCAAACATCGGCATTAACGCGATCAGCTCCATACATTGTCTTAAAACATTGGGGATGGATGTATCCTCTGCCAGATCATCGTAGGAATACAAAGTTAACACGCTTCGTCCCAGCGTATTCATTAAATCGGAACTAGGTGCTTTCATTAAAATATCCCGTACGAACACACTCGGCAAACGACGGCGATACTCCGCCAGTACATCCTGTAATTCCTGTAATTCCTTAGCATTGGGCAGATCTCCAAACAACAAAAGGTACACGATTTCCTCGTATCCAAAGCGCTTTTCCTTAACAAAACCTGCCACAATATCTTCAATGTCGATCCCCTGATAGTATAACTTCCCATCACAAGGAATTCTTTCTCCATCCACCTCATTATGAGACTTGATCTCAGAAATCTCGGTAAGCCCGGTTAACACACCGGTTCCGTTCAGGTCGCGAAGTCCTCTCTTTACCTGATATTTATCGTAGAGAGTGGCATCGATCACGCCGGTCGCCTCGCATCGTCTCGCCATTTTCTTCATCCATTCCTCATGAATGGAGAGGTTTAGATTCTTTTCCGTTTGCATTTCGATTTAACACCCACTTTCTCATGTTCTACAATGGTAGTGTCGCATTCATGACTGCTTTGATGGTATGCATTCGATTCTCTGCTTCACGAAATACCACATCGGCATATTTTTCAAATACTTCGTCGGTTACCTCCAACTCCTTATGGCCAAATTTCTCATAAACCATTTGACCCACTTCCGTTTTCAGATCATGATAAGCCGGCAAACAATGCATGAAAACCGCCTCTTTCTTCCCGTAACTCATCACCTTCCGGTTAATCTGATACGGAAGGAACGCCTTGATCCGCTCTTCCCAGACGGCGTCGGATTCCCCCATGGAAACCCACACATCGGTATAGAATACATCCGCGTCCTTCGCGCCTTCTTCCACCGATTCCGTTAAGGTAACGCTGCCGCCGCTTTCCTTTGCATACCCCTGACACTCGTTCACCAACGCCTCATTGGGAAAATAGGCCCGGTTGGTACATGCTACATAATGCATGCCCATCTTCGCGCAGGCGATCATTAAGGAGTTGCCCATGTTAAATCTGGCGTCTCCAAAATAAACCAGACGGATTCCCTTCAAATGTCCAAATTGCTCACGAATGGTTAACAGATCTGCCAACATCTGCGTCGGATGGTACTCATCCGTTAACCCATTCCAAACCGGGACGTCGGCGTATTGAGCTAACTCTTCCACGATCTCCTGACCAAAGCCTCGATACTCGATTCCGTCAAACATGCGTCCTAGGACTCTGGCGGTGTCGGCAATGCTTTCTTTCTTCCCGATCTGGGAGCTTTTAGGGTCTAAATAGGTAGCATTCATTCCCAGATCATGGGCTGCCACTTCAAAAGAACAGCGGGTTCTCGTACTGGTTTTTTCAAAGATCAATGCGATGTTCTTCCCCTCATGATTCCGATGGGGAATTCCCTTCTTCTTCTGTTCCTTTAATTCAGCCGCCATATCCACCATGTATTCAATCTCTTCCGGCGTAAAATCCTTTAAGGTCAGGAAATCTCTTCCTCTTAATTGCATCTCGTTCATAATTGAAACCTTCTTTTCTCCAATTGATCACTGTTTTCCATTGATCGCTATCTTCCATTGGTCGTTATCTTCTATGGTCGTTGCGATTGGTATTATTTTTCATCCTTTACAGACTCTACCACGCCTCTGGCAAGACCGGCTACGCCCTGGATCTCCGAGGGGATGATGATCTTCGTAGCTTGTCCGTCTGCCGCTTTCTCGAAGCTTTCCAAACTCTTAATGGTAAGCACTTCCTTCGTGGGATTGGACTGATTCAAATATTCAATTCCTTCCGCCTTGGCTTTCTGTACCTGACGAATCGCCTCCGCCTTACCTTCGGCACGACGAATGGTGGCTTCCTTATCCGCCTCCGCGCGTAAGATGGCAGCTTGCTTCGCGGCCTCTGCTTCCAGGATTGCGGATTCCTTCTTACCTTCCGCAACCAATACCGTGGATTTCTTCTCACCTTCGGCGATCAGGATCGCTTCTCTTCGCTCACGCTCCGCCTTCATCTGTTTCTCCATGGAATCCTGGATCTCACGAGGAGGAATGATGTTCTTCAATTCCACACGATTGACTTTGATCCCCCAGGGATCCGTTGCTTCATCCAGGTTGGAACGCATGCGGGTATTAATGGTTTCACGGGAAGTCAGTGTCTGATCCAACTCCAGATCACCAATAATATTACGAAGGGTCGTGGCCGTTAAATTCTCAATTGCCACCAAAGGATTCACCACGCCGTATACGAATAATTTGGGATCCGTTATCTGGAAAAATACGACGGTGTCAATTTGCATGGTTACGTTATCCTTGGTAATAACCGGTTGGGGTTTAAAATCCATTACCTGTTCTTTTAAATTTACCTTTTTGGCAACCCTATCTACAAAAGGAATTAAGAAATGAATCCCTACACCCCACGTGGTTAAATATCCTCCTAAACGTTCGATCACACAGGCCTGTGCCTGAGGTACGATCCGAATACAACTTGTTACGATCAAAAGCAAAACAACAACAAAAATAATAACTGGCATAGAATGCCTCCTTTCTGACGCTTCATTTCTTCGTCTTCGTCTGTTTCCAGCTCATCCTTCCGGGCTATCTCATTCTGAATCCGAATCCGACTCATCTTTCCGAGCTATTTTCTTACTTCGATGAACTACTGCCTCTTAGAAACCAATAAAGTAGCGCCTTCCACTTTCTCGATCACGACTTCCGTTCCTTCTTTTATCTCTTCATCCTCCACACTTTTTGCCAACCAGTCAATGCCATTGACCGAAACCCGTCCCGGATGATGCTTGCGGATCTTCTCTTTCACAACTCCGGTCTTCCCCGGCACGGAATCCACATTGGTCCTGGTTTTTTCTCTTCGTGCCCACAACCTTTTAAAGATGGGACGAACCAGGAATAGACAGAAAACGGAAACGACAATAAAGATCACCCATTGCCAGATGATATCCGCTCCCAAATAACTGGCTAGCGCAGCAAAACAGGCGCCGATCCCAAACCAGATCGTCGTTAATCCCACGGTTAAAATTTCCACAAACAACAAAACAACAGAAAGAATCAACCACATTTGAACGCTCACGTAAAACACCTCCCTTTTCACTCTCGGATCTTTCAATTCCATATATGAAAAATCTGAAAAAAACTACTTACTACAACCATCTTCTAGTGTAACATATTATGATGTCAAGGTCAAAAGAAAAAATATGCATGTGCTTGCAAGGATCTACGATTTACCATTCTTTAGGGCATAAAGGAAGATTGCCGCCGTAATGGCCGCATTGAGAGATTCTACCTTCCCTTCCATGGGAAGGCGCAGTCGAATATCTACAATCTCCCTGGTTTGTTCCGATATTCCATGGGCTTCGTTTCCGATCACAACTCCGAAGGAGGAATCCTTATATTTCTGCCTTAGACCTAATTCATTCAGATCCAGTTCGTTTCCCTGAAGATCCCCGGCAATGATTTTTCCATTCCTTTTATGAAACGCTTCTCCTTCTTCCTGCAAATCCCGATCTCTTAAAACAGGCACCCGTAAAATGGACCCCATGGTAGCCCGGGTCACCTTGGGCTGGTAGCAATCGGCGCATCCTTTGCTTAGCACCACACCTCTTACCCC
>CALGGT010000040.1 GCA_937915825.1 uncultured Eubacterium sp. | reverse complement strand
TTCCGTTAGAAGAGGACGACCGTTTTCGTCTGACCCCGGAGAAACTGGAACCCGCCATAACCGAAAAAACCAAAATGCTGGTCTTTCCCTTTCCTAACAATCCCACCGGTGCCATTATGGAAAAAGAAGACATCGAAAAGATCGTGCCGATTTTGCTGGAGAAGGACTTATTTGTTCTGTCCGATGAAATTTATTCGGAGCTAACCTATGGCAAAAGACATGTATCCATTGGGACGTTTCCGGGGATGAAGGAGCGTACGGTGGTGATCAACGGATTCTCCAAATCCTTTGCCATGACTGGTTGGAGATTGGGGTACGCGGCAGCGGCGTCTACGATCATTAAAGAAATGACGAAAATCCATCAATATCTGATCATGTCGTCGCCTACAACCAGCCAATATGCTGGGATTGAAGCCTTACGCGCCGGGGATGAGGACATTGAAAAAATGAGAGAAGCTTACGATGAACGGCGTAGATTTTTATTAAAATCATTTGAGGAGATAGGGATTCCCTGTTTTGAGCCGGAAGGGGCTTTTTATGTATTTCCCAACATTCAAAAGTATGGATTAAAAAGTGAGGAATTTGCCACCCGCATGTTAAAAGAAGAACATGTGGCGGTGGTGCCCGGAGATGCCTTCGGAGACAGCGGAGAAGGATTCTTGCGGATTTCCTATGCGTACTCCATTGAGGACCTGAAAAAAGCCCTGGTCCGATTGGAAAAATTTGTTGAAAAATTGGAGAAAAAATCATGTTAAATGTTGTATTGCACCAGCCGGAAATACCGGCCAATACCGGCAACATCGGAAGGACTTGTGTGGCAACCGGATGTCGTTTGCATTTGATCCATCCACTGGGATTTGATATTTCTGAAAAGCAGGTTCGTCGTGCCGGTTTGGATTATTGGAAAGATTTGGAAGTATTTGAGTATGAGGATTATGAGGAGTTTGTAGCGAAGAATCCGGACGCCAAAGTATTTTACGCTACCACCAAAGCGCGCCAAACCTATTGTGATGTTTCCTATCCGGAAGATGCGTATATTATGTTTGGCAAAGAAAGCGCCGGAATCCCGGAGGAGATTCTGGTGGATCATGAGGAGAGTTGCGTACGGATTCCCATGTTGGGAGAAACCCGCTCCTTAAATCTTAGTAATTCCGTGGCGATCCTGGTTTATGAGGCCATGCGCCAGCAGAATTTTGCTCAGCTAAATACGAAGGGTGAACTGCATCGTTTGCATTGGAGGTGAAGCCTGCCATGGGTCCCGAGTACCTGGAATACTTAAGAGAATGTGCCAGAGAAGATTTTGAAAACCGGGTAAGATTATATGCCCCGGTGGTGGGAGTTACGTACAATCGCATCTTTATCCGGGGGCAAAAAACAAGGTGGGGGAGTTGTTCTTCCGCGGGGAATCTGAATTTTAATTATCTCTTAATGTTGGCACCGGTTTATGTAAGAAATTATGTGATCGTTCATGAACTTTGCCACCGTAAAGAAATGAATCATTCCAAAAGATTCTGGGCCGAGGTGGAGCGTGTACTGCCGGATTACAGGGAAGCGGAGCGATGGTTAAAAGAACATGGGGAAGAATTAATGATGCAAAAAGAATCCATGGATTAAGAAGAAAAAAAGAACCAGTGGATCCGGAAGATAAAAAGAACCAGCGGATCCGGAAGATGAAAAACCCGGGAATAAGAAACATAAAAATCTTATTCCCGGGTTTGATTTTTAAATAGGTCCCGCGATTAATTTTCCGTTCAACGTCTTACATGTCAGCCAGAAGCTTTTTGGCGCTGACCAATTTCACACATAAGGTGAACAACTTAGCTGCTACTTTTAAATCCTCAAGGGTGGGATAAGTAGGAGCGATGCGGATGTTGGAATCCTTCGGATCTTTGTGATAGGGCCAGGTGGATCCGGCATCGGTTAAGACAACGCCGGCTTTCTTAGCTTTATCCACAATGGCTTTGGCGGTACCATCTAATCCGTCAAAGCTAATAAAATATCCGCCGTTGGGCTTGGTCCAGTCCGCGATCTCCAAACCGGAAAGTTCCGCGTCAAATATTTCTTCCACCGCTTCAAACTTAGGACGGATGATATCGGCATGTTTTTTCATATGTTCCACCATGCCGTGAATATCTCCGAAGAAACGAACGTGACGAAGTTGATTTACCTTGTCGTGTCCGATGGTCTGGTTCTTCATTTGATTCATAATATCTTCCAGGTTATTGGGAGAGGTTGCCAAAGCGGCAATTCCGCTGCCCGGGAAGGTGATCTTCGAGGTGGAAGCGAATTTATATACCAAATCCGGGTTGCCGGATTTCTTGCATTCTGCCAGGATCTCAATGAGATAATCCTGTTTATCGTCGTATAAATGATGAATGCCATATGCGTTATCCCAGAAAATACGGAAATCTCTGGCTTTCGGTTTCAAGCGGGCAAAACGGGCCACGGTTTCATCGGAATAGGAATATCCCTGAGGATTGGAATATTTCGGAACACACCAGATTCCCTTGATGGCGTCGTCTTCTGCCACGGCCTTCTCGATAAAGTCCATATCCGGTCCCTCCGGAGTCATGGCAACCGGGATCATCTCAATGCCAAAATACTCGGTAATACTGAAATGTCGGTCATAGCCGGGAACCGGGCAGAGGAATTTCACCTGATCCAGCTTACACCAGGGGAGGTTGCCCATAATGCCGTGGGTCATAGCTCTCGCAATGGTATCATACATAACATTTAAGGAGGAATTCCCAAAGATGATAATATTATCCGGATTGTTCTCCATCATATCTCCAATGAGAACTTTGGCCTCGTCGATTCCGGTTAATACTCCGTAATTTCGACAGTCGGTTCCATCTTCACATGACAGATCCGCCTCGGAATTCAGGGCATCCATCATGTCCATGGACAGATCCAATTGTTCGCGGCAGGGTTTTCCCCGGCTCATATCTAAGTGAAGATCCATATCCTGATACTTCTTATACTGGGCCTTCAGGGATTCTACTTCCTGAACCAGCTCTTCCTTTGACATCTCCTGGTAAGCTTTCATAACGCATTCCTCCAATTTTTCATCCTATGGTTGGTTGAAATGTTCTTTCATAAGTTCGTTCAAACCTCTAGTAGTATAGCACAATTTTCTTAAAATGTAAAAAGTTTTTTAAGAAAATGTACCGATTGAGTTAAAAAAAACAATTTTTTCATTGTTTTAGCTTTCAAGATAGAGTATAATGAATGTGTCACGATTCAAGATCTTTCCCTTGGTAGAAAGATTGAAAAAACCATTGCTATTTTCAGAGAAGTATGATATAAATAGTATTGGTTAGTGATAACTAACTGTGAAATCATGTGTACTCCTCTCTATGTATTTTGCATACATGGGAAGCTGTCGGAGATGACGTCATATGTACGGCGGCTTCCTGATACAGAGAGGAAAATATAAACACATGGAAATAGAAAGGAGAAACGTACATATGAGTTATTTGGAAATTGAAAAGGTAGTCGGAAGAGAAATCCTAGACTCTCGTGGTAATCCTACCGTAGAAGCAGAGGTCACCTTGTTTGACGGAACCGTTGCAAGAGGAACGGCTCCCAGTGGTGCTTCTACCGGTGAGTTCGAAGCATTGGAGCTTCGTGATGGAGACAAAGCAAGATATCTTGGCAAGGGTGTTTCCAAAGCAGTTGAGAACATTAACACAACCATCAACGATGTATTGATGGGAATGGACGCATCGGATACATATGCGGTAGACAAAGCAATGTTAGATGCAGACGGAACAAAAGATAAATCCAAGTTGGGAGCAAATGCGATCTTAGCCGTATCCATTGCTACCGCAAGAGCGGCTGCTACCGCATTGGATATTCCTTTATATCGTTTCTTGGGCGGCGTAAGCGGAAATCGTTTGCCGGTTCCGATGATGAACATTTTAAATGGTGGTGCTCACGCAACCAATACCGTTGATACCCAGGAATTCATGATCATGCCCGTAGGTGCTCCTTCTTTCAAAGAATGCTTGCGTTGGTGTGCAGAAGTCTTCCATGCGTTAGCTTCCATCCTGAAGGAAAAAGGATTGGCAACCAGCGTAGGGGATGAAGGTGGTTTCGCACCGAACTTATCCAGTGATGAAGAGACCATTGAGACAATCTTAGAGGCAGTTAAGAAAGCCGGATATGAGCCGGGAAAAGATTTTATGATCGCCATGGATGCTGCTTCTTCTGAGTGGAAGAGCGAAAAAGGCAAAGGCTTCTATCATCAGCCGAAGTCCGGAAAAGACTTTACAACCGATGAATTGATCGATCACTGGGAAGCTTTGGTTGACAAATATCCCATTATCTCCATCGAGGATGCGTTGGATGAAGAAGATTGGGAAGGATGGCAGAGATTAACCGCTCGTCTTGGAAGCAAAGTTCAATTAGTCGGCGACGATCTGTTCGTAACTAATACGGAAAGACTTTCCAAGGGAATTGAGTCCGGCTGTGGTAATTCAATCTTGATCAAGTTGAATCAGATCGGTTCCGTATCCGAGACGTTGGAAGCAATTAAGATGGCACACAATGCAGGATATACCGCAATTTCTTCCCACCGTTCCGGTGAGACCGCGGATACAACCATTGCAGACCTGGCGGTTGCCTTGAATACCTGCCAGATCAAGACGGGTGCTCCCAGCCGAAGCGAGCGTGTTGCCAAATACAATCAACTTCTTCGCATTGAGGAAGAGCTTGGCGATAGCGCTGTATATCCCGGTATGGAAGCATTCCATGTAAAGAAATAATTCGAGGATTCCCTATAAGGAATCAATCGATGAGTCGAATGACCAGAAAGAGGTGAAGAACGTGCCGGTCAATGAAATTATTCAATTCCGCAAACATGCGAATGAAGATCGTAATCTGGAAATGGAAGTGGTAATCCATTGTGCTCCCTTGATCAAGGGAATCAAACTTGCCAATTTAATGACCATTTCCGATCGAGAACAGGAACGCATTCCGTTTTTACTGGAAGGAACCGGCATTTCTTACTTCTTTTTTCCAATAAGCAAGTCCAAAAGATTCCTATACCTGTATCGTGCAAAATGGGTATGTGGATATCTTAACTCCATGCAGATTTCTGATTTTTTAAAGGAACACGGTTATCAGATACCTTCTCTCATGGCAGGAGGGGACCCGGAGGAACAGATGAAGAGTTATCTTCGTATTCTGTCCCAAAGGGTTATCATGTATCATAATCGCGGGAAAGACTCTTTTCCGCATGAAATCGGAGTGTTCTTAGGTTATCCGTTGTCCGATGTCAAAGGTTTTTTGGAGGATGACGGAGACGGTTGTATTTGTACAGGATATTGGAAGGTCTATGGATTCGAAGAGAGCAAGAAGAATCTGTTTCGTCGTTACAATGAAACAAGAGAGATTGCGGTTCGGGAAATCCTGGACGGGAGAACATTGAAAGAGATTGCGGTTTAGAGTACGAATAACGAAATTCTTGGTGTAAGCCATGAAAATAAAAAACAGAAAGGATAGTAGTTATGAGTACAGTAAACATTGTGTATTGGAGTGGCACAGGTAATACGGAGGCAATGGCAAATGCCGTAGCAGAAGGTGTTACCGCAGCCGGAGCAGAAGCAAATGTGATTTTCGTAAGTGATGCATCCGTGGATGCGTTGAAAGATGTAAAAGCATTTGCATTGGGATGTCCTTCTATGGGAGAAGAGAATCTGGAAGAAGCTGAGATGGAACCTTTCATGGAAGCTCTTGATGGTGTGATCAGCGGAAAACAAGTAGGATTGTTTGGATCCTATGGCTGGGGAAATCAGGAGTGGATGAGAGATTGGGAAGAGCGCATTACC
Source organism: uncultured Eubacterium sp. (assembly GCA_937915825.1). Lineage (GTDB taxonomy): Bacteria > Bacillota > Clostridia > Lachnospirales > Lachnospiraceae > Eubacterium_F. The sequence goes on along the minus strand of CALGGT010000040.1, from coordinate 6,934 downwards.
AACGATGGAGCGACTGTCGTAAATGGTGAAGGAATCGCTTTCTTAGGCGAGCCGGATGACGCAACCAATGATGAATTGAAAGCTTTGGGTTCTGCTTTAGCAGGTCTTGCATAATTATTCATTATTCAACAAATGATAAAAAAGGCTATCACGAAACCGATGAATTTCGGTGGTGATAGCCTTTCTGAATGTTAAAATAACGATTCCTATGAACGGGGTGTGTATTCCGGATCGGTAGGATCGTAGGTCGTTTGAATCTTTACAAGTTTCGGTTTTTTCAAGGGCTCCTTAGCACTGGAAAAATACAGGCGTACCGGCGTTCCGGCAGGACAATTCCGATATAACCACTCGCAGGCGCCTGCCTGCATGCGGATGCATCCATGGGAGCAGGTGGTTCCCAATTTATTGTATTCGGCTGTGGCCAGGTTATTGGGATTCGCGGAATAATACGGCACCGAATGGAAGAGAAAATGTCCCGTAATGCGAACCGACCATTGTCCCTGGTAACCCTGCACCAACGAGCGCCAACGGTATCGTTCGCCTAAGGAATAGGATCCGGTAGGAGTAATGGGACCAACCGAACACAAATAATTACGAACGGGAACGTAGTAGGATTTCTTCCGGCTATAAATGAGAACCTGATTCTTACTTTTATTCACATAGATTTCATAGGGCCCTTTCAGAGACGGGGCAGATGGGAATAATTTTTCCGGATGGGAGATCACATGCCCATATGCATCGTAAAACAGTTTTACTTTTTTCCCATATAAGGGGGATCCTTTGGCTTTAATCTTCTTGATCTTAGAGAGAACCGAAATCTTGTCCGTTTTCTCGTTGCTGAAGGAACTGAGAACGTTCTTTTTGCCACTTTTATATCTTGATTTAATTTTGTAGCTGTAAGTTTCTCGTGGCAGAACGGTTTCATCTACAAAAGTAGTATCCTGAGTTATGGCTATTTTCTTAAACTTCTTCCCGTTCTTCTTTTTTCGGTAGATCTGATATTGATTTGCTTTCTTCACTTTTGTCCAGGAAAGTTTCATGGTTAATTCTCTTGCTTTTACTTTGAATAATTCCGGGGCATAAGGATCCAAGACAGGACTTGCCGCAGGGGGCGCAGTGGAAGAAGGACTTGCCACAGCAGTTGCGTCTGCGGTAGGACTTGCCAGAGGAGTTACATCTGCCACGGGGCTTGCGTCTGCGGTGGGACTTGCCACGGGAGTCGCATCGTCCGTTGGCAAAGAGGAAGCTTCCGGAGATGCCTGTGCCTCCACGTAGTAAGGATATTTTGTCGGCGAATCACTTCTGGCTTTGTCAAAGATTATAATTCCCAAAGCAAAAGAGAGAACAAATGCCAGGGGAAAGATTAAAAAATTATATTTTTTCATGGTTCTCTTCTTTCTGGTAAATTCGAGGATCGACTTAAACGATCTTTAAGATTTTTTCCAATTCTTTTCGTTTGGGTTTGGCCGGATCTTCATCTCGATGTCCGAGAGAAATAACGGAAACCACCGTTTCTTCCTCGGGAATATCCAGGACGTTTCGTAATTGTTCGGCGTCACGAAGTCCCATGATCAAGGTATCCAATCCCAATTCTCTTGCTTTCAGGATCAGATAAGCTGCCTGAAGTCCCAGATCATAAGCACCCCATTGGTTGCCCAATTCATTATCCGGATTGGCCTCGCGATCAAACCCCGCAATATTTTTCTTATAGGTTGTAACAAGTAAAACCGGGACCTGTTCGGTTTTCTGTTGGTTTCCCTCCGGAAGACATGCACGGACTTCTTCGATTTTTTCGGGAGAAGTAACGGCATAGTAGCGGCCGGTTTGGGGATTTTTCCAGGAAGGTGCCTGACCGGCAGCCAAAATAACTGCCTGAATCTCCTCCGTAGAAACCGGTGCATCGGTGTATTTTCGAATGCTGCGTCGCTCATTCATTAAGGTTGTAAATTCCATAGGTAGAATCCTCCAATCTATATCATAGGTACAAAGATACGTTTATGGATCAAAGTACTGTGTCCGTGGGAGCCTTGGTCTGGCGTCCCGTCATCCATATCAGTGTAACACCATTTTGGGGAAAAAGCAAGAAGAGAAAGGGAATGAAGGAAGCGATTTTTCCAGGGGATGGATCGTGGGAACGGAAAGGGAAGAAATCTTGCGAGAAAATGCAATTTATGATACAATAACTACCATGTGTAAAGATTATGGATCATCAGGAGGATGAAAATGGAAAAGAATCGGATTTGTGTTCTTGTTGTTACATACAATCGAAAGGAATATCTCGTAAAGCTTTTACCGGCTTTGGCTACGCAAACGCATAAACCGGAGGAAATCCTATTGTTTGACAATCACAGTACGGATCACACGTTGGAGTATTTACAAGAGTTCGGATACGTGGATCCATGGGATGGAAAAGAAGACAAAAGAGATTTATTTACCACGCCCTTATTGGGAAAGATTCAGGGCGTCCCCATCCGTTATTATGAAAATCATAGCAATGAAGGAGGATCCGGGGGATTTCACCATGGTCTTCGGATTGCGTCGGAGAGAGATTGCGATTGCATTTGGATGATGGATGACGATGTGCTGCCGGAACCGGATTGTCTAGAGGGGCTGCTTTCCTATATGACGCCTTCTTCCAGGATCTGTGTGCCCTCCCGACAGGACGAAAATTACAGGGATTATGCGGTTACATCCATGAATATGACCAATCCATTTTTATATAAGATCGATACCAGAAAGACCCGGATCCCTGCCACAGACATTGAAAAAGATTACATTCCCGTGATCGATATGCCGTTTGAGGGACCGTTGTTACACAAAAGCGTGGTGGAAGAAGTAGGACTTCCCAAGCGGGATCTGTTTATTATCTTTGACGATACGGAGTTTGCCCATCGGGCCGGAGAGATTACAGAGATCCGTTACATCCGTGGCAGTATTTTACATCGTCAGGTGGCGGCAGAGAAAAAGGCTGCGCCGAAACCGGCGAAGAAACCGCCGATGAATTGGAAAGATTATTATTTTCGTCGCAATGAGTTTTGGTTTGACCATACCTATGGAAAGAATTTCTGGGTGAGAAACCTTCGCCCTTTTTTAACCTATTGGTATTTTAAAACGTACGCGATCGTACATGGGATCAAGCCCAATCTCCGTTTGCTAAAGCGTGCCTACAAAGATGGGATGCATGGCCGGTTAGGGAAGAAGATGGATCCGGCGACCGGAAAATATCAGGAGTGATCAAATGCAAAACGAAAAAGTAAGTATTAAGAAAAATTATATATACAATACGTTCTACCGGCTTTTAACGGTGATCACCCCATTTATTACCGCGCCTTACGTATCCAGAGTGTTAGGAGCCGACCGCATCGGAATCCAAAGTTTTACGGAATCCATCGTAACGTATTTTGCGTTGTTTGCGGCATTGGGGACGGCGTCTTACGGTCAGAGAGAAATTGCCATGGCAAGGGATTCTCTGGAAAAGCGTTCCCGATTGTTTTGGGAAATCGAGATTTTAAGCATCCTGACCACCTTGGCGGTTACGGCGGTTTGGGTGGTTTGGATCTTTGTGGCGTCCCGGTACAACGCATTTTATCTGGTCTTAACCATTACATTGGTGTCGGTGGCTTTTGATATTTCCTGGTATTATTCCGGCCTGGAGCTGTTTCGTTACATCGTGATCCGAAACTCTGTCGTCAAGATCCTGGGAATCATTCTATTGTTTGTCTTTGTGCATAAGCCGGATGACGTTCTGTTGTATGTGGGGATTGGCGCGACCACCGGTCTTTTGGGAAATATTTCCATGTGGTCCTATTTGCCGAAATTAATCAAGAAAGTGCCTTACAAGACGTTACGGCCCTTCTCACATTTTAAGAATACACTGGCGTATTTTATTCCGACCATTGCGATTTCCGTGTATACGGTCTTGGACAAAACCATGATCGGAATCATTGTCAAGGGGGAGTCCAAGGAACAAAATGGATTTTATGAGCAGGCGACCAAGATCGTGCGTATGACCCAAACGGTGCTTTTGTCCTTAAATACGGTAATGGCGTCTAGAATGTCTTATTTATTTGCCCAGAAAAAAGAAGATGAGATCCGCAAGAAGATCGACCAGTCCTTTGACTGCCTGATGTGCTTAGCCATTGCGATTATGTTTGGGTTGATCGGCATTGCCAAATGGTTTGTCCCCTGGTTTTACGGTGAGGACTATGCGCCGGTCATTCCGATGATCATGCTGATGAGCCCCATTCCTTTTGTGGTTTGCATTAGTAATATTTTAGGAAATCAATATTTAACCCCCAGCGGTCAGAGAGTCCGGAGCTCCAAGGGGATTATTTTAGGAGCGGTGGTGAATTTTCTTTGCAACCTGATCCTGATCCGGTTTTTTCAGGCGGCGGGAGCGATCCTTGCTTCGGTGTTGGCGGAAACCATTATCAGTATTTCTTACGTGCATATGAGCAAGGGGTTTGTGTCCTGGCTGCAGATTTGGGGAAAATGTTACAAGCGGCTGATTGCCGGGGGCATCATGTGTTTTGTCGTTTTTTTGATCGGATACGGAAGACAGCCTGGTATTGTGCTAACCCTGATCCAGGTTTGTGCCGGCGCCCTTATATATGCGGGGTTGTTATGGGTAATGAAGGATTCTATTTTGAGTTTGATCGGGGAACTAAATATTTTTAAAGGAAGGCGTAAAAAATGATCGATATTCGTATTTCCCTTCCGGATTCTTTTCTGGAGGAAGAGGAACGGGACGGCTATGTAGTGGATGCCCAAATGAAAGAGGTTTGGGCCGTTGAGATGGATCTGTTACAGGAATTGTTGCGGGTATGCAGCAAATACAACTTAAAAATATGTGCCTATGGAGGTACGTTATTAGGGGCGGTTCGTCACAAAGGTTTTATTCCCTGGGACGACGACATCGACATGGTCATGCCAAGAAGTGACTATGAAAAATTGTGTGAAGTAGGACCTGAGGAGTTTCAGGAGGAGTATTTTTTTCAAACGGAATACACCGATCCCGGCAGCATGCGAGGCCATGCTCAGCTTCGAAACAGTAAAACCACCGGGGTTCTTCCCTCGGAGCGCAGAAGAAGAGACATAAATCAGGGAATTTTTATTGACATCTTTGTCTTTGACAATGTGCCGGAGAGCGAAGAGGAACTGGCGGCGCAAAGAAAGAAAGCGCTCTTTTATAAGAAGATTGCCAAGCGTCTGTATTGGCACAGCGATGGATATCCGTATCTTAAGAAGAGTTTGCGCACCCATTTGTGTCACGGGATCTTCTGGCTTTGGGAGAAGATCCTTCCCTACGACAAGGCCTATCAAAAGTTTGAAGAAGCCTGTGCCATGTACAACCACCGGGCTACAAAACGTATGGGCATCTTATCCTTTGCGTTCGGCTTAAAGGACGAAGCGCGCCATTGTAAAGATCACAGGGATTATGAGGAATTGATCCTTCTTCCCTTTGAGCACATGGAAATCCCGGTACCAAAAGAATACGAGCATTCCCTGGATTCTGAGTATGGAGATTGGAGAAAATTTGTGGTTGGAACCTCCTGCCACGGTTCCGTGCTTTTTGATACGGATACCGATTACAAAACCTTTCTCCAATCATACAGTTTCTAACACACTCTTTACTTTTCACGGGAAATTGCCTATAATATAAGGGTAGGGCTGATAGGGCTTATGGGAGAATCTTGAAAAATAAAATTGGGGGATATTATCATGCCGATCATGGACTATCTGGAACGAAATCGAAAGCTATATGGGGACGAGGTGGCTTTGGTAGAGTTAAATCCGGAACAGGAAGATCATCGAAAAGTCACTTGGAAGGAATTTGATCTCATTCAATCCACTTCACCGAAATCTTACCGTCGGGAGATTACCTGGCGTGTTTTTGATGAAAAAGCCAATCGAATGGCCAATATGTTATTGGAACGAGGGATTAAGAAGGGAGATAAAGTAGCCATTCTTATGATGAATTGTTTGGAATGGCTGCCGATTTATTTTGGAATTTTAAAATCGGGTGCCATTGCGGTACCTTTGAATTTTCGTTACACCGCCGACGAGATCCTTTATTGTACGGAGTTGGCGGAGGTTGATGTGCTTCTGTTCGGACCGGAGTTTATTGGACGAATTGAGACCATTGAAGAGAAGATCGAGAAGAATCGTTTACTGATCTATGTGGGAGAAGGGTGTCCCACATTTGCGGAAAGCTATCGTGAGTTGGTGGCGGATTGTCCCAGCCAGGCGCCGGAGATCCCGTTAACCTACGAAGACGACGCTGCGATTTATTTTTCCTCGGGAACCACCGGCTTTCCCAAAGCGATCTTACACAATCATGAAAGTCTGATGCACGCGGCCCATGTGGAACAAAAGCATCACGCGACATCCAGAGAGGATTGCTTCTTATGCATCCCGCCCCTTTATCACACCGGTGCCAAGATGCACTGGTTCGGCAGTCTGGTAGCAGGATCCAAGGCTGTTTTGTTAAAGGGAACCAAATCCGACTATATTTTTGAAGCGGTTTCTAAGGAACATTGTACCATTGTATGGCTGCTGGTTCCCTGGGCCCAGGATATTCTGGATGCTTTGGACGCCAAGGAGATCAAGATCGAAGATTATCAATTGGATCAATGGCGCTTAATGCACATTGGCGCCCAGCCGGTGCCCCCGTCGCTGATCCGACATTGGAAGGAATATTTTCCGAATCATCAGTACGATACCAATTACGGTTTAAGCGAATCCATCGGACCGGGTTGTGTGCATTTAGGAGTGGAAAACATTCATAAAGTAGGAGCCATTGGCGTACCGGGCTTCGGATGGGAATGCAAGATCATTCAGGAATCCACCGGAGAAGAAGTAAAACAAGGCGAAGCGGGAATCCTCTGTGTCAAAGGTCCCGGCGTAATGACGGAATACTACAATGACCCGAAAG
>CALGGT010000039.1 GCA_937915825.1 uncultured Eubacterium sp. | reverse complement strand
GCTCAGTTGGTTAGAGCATCCGGCTCATAACCGGACGGTCCGGGGTTCGAGTCCCCGAGGGTCCACGATCAAAAGTGGCTCAGTAGCTCAGTTGGTTAGAGCGCCGCCCTGTCACGGCGGAGGTCAAGGGTTCGAGTCCCTCCTGAGTCGTTAACCGTTGAAAGATCCCAATATTCGGATGTATTCATGCAAGATCCGTATGTAAGATCCGGATGTAAGATCCTTCAGATCCTTTGGATCCTTCGATGGAAGTGAATAGTTGCTGGTGTGGCGGAATTGGCAGACGCCCAGGACTTAAAATCCTGTGGGTGGTGACACCCGTGCCGGTTCGAGCCCGGCCACCAGCATGATCTACCACCAGTATGGACAACTATAACGGTTGTCCGGCAGGTGGTATTTTTTTGTTTCCAATACGTTAATAGGATTGAATGGGGTGGGGTGCCGCGCATGTTTGCAATGGGATTATTTTTGTGCTTTTTTCTCGGGAAGCGTATAAATAAAATGCGCAATGACGGTGATAACGCCGCAGAATACAAGCATCAGATAATAGGTGATGCCCCGGCTTAACAACATGCCGGACAGGCATAACTGACTGGTGCCGAACACCGGGCGGAATAATAAAAAGAACACACGTTCATGAATCCCTACGGCGCCAGGCAACGGCATAAGATCCGAGGAAAGGTTTACGATGGATTGATAGAACGTAATGTGAAAGGGTCCATATTCCGTAAGACCAAAGCTTCGATATACGATATAGGTGACGAAGAATACGCCACATCTTTGAATGCTGGAAATCAAAGTGGTGATCAGGATCGAAGCCTTATGATCGTGTAAATAAGTGGAGGTATCCCGGTAATTTAGAATCAATTCTTCCATGTTTTTGCGGCGGGATTCCTTATCCTTCATCAGGTGGATCTTGGTCAGGGCTCCATAGATCCCTCGTACCAGGAAGATCGCTGTATCCGGAACGAAGATGAAAAGAGCAAAAATCGTAACGCTTAAAATATTCGCGGCCAGACCGATGTAAATATAAAGACGAATTTCCGGGAACATGTGGATAAAGTCTCCAAAGTCCATGGTGACCAGATAAAGACCGACCAGGACCAGGATCAGTTTATGCTGCACGCTGATCAACATAAGAACCATGGACCCCTTGTGGATCGGAATATGTTTCTTCTTCATATAATAGAGCTGCATCGGCTGTCCGCCGGAAGCGGAAGGGGTAATATAGCAGAAGAAATAACCGATGACGGTATAGGCGATGCAATCCCAAAGGGATACGTTGATTTTTATGGTGGAAAAAAGGTGTTTGGTGATCGTTGCTTCCAAAAGGGTCACGACGATCATGATCAAAAAGCCCAGGAAAATAAAGGAAACAGGCACACTGCGAAGAACATTCATAATCTCGTTAAAATCCTGATCCTTTAAGATAACCCAGGCGGTTAAACTGAATAAAATACTTAAAAAAAGAAAATGAAAGAGATATTGATAGAGATTCTTTCTATTCAAAGGATCAACCTCCCGATTCAAACAATATCTTTATTGTACAACAGGTTGGAGCAGATTGCAACGATTCCAGAAAAATATTCTTTTATCTTGTTTTGCATGATGAATTATGATAAGATGGAAAGAGCAAAATAAAGTAAGGAGGAAAAAACATGGGTTTGTTCGACGTTTTTGTCGCCTTTGTTTTGGGCATAGTAGAGGGGATTACCGAGTGGTTGCCGATCAGCAGCACCGGTCATATGATCTTGGTGAACCAGTTTTTGAAGTTCTCCAACAGTGATTTTTCGGAAATGTTTTTAGTTGTCGTACAATTGGGTGCCATTCTGGCCGTTGTCGTATTATTTTGGAATAAAATATGGCCCTTCCGTTTTAAAAGAGAAGAAGGAGAGCCGTTTGTGGAGCCGGATATTCTTCAAATGTGGCTCAAGATCATCCTTGCGACCATTCCGGCCGCGGTGGTAGGCGTGTTGTTCGATGATGTGATCGATGCTTTATTCTATAATCCCATTGTTGTGGCGGGGGCATTGATCGTCTACGGTATTTTATTTATCCTTGTGGAGCGTTTAAACGAAGGAAGAAAACCATATGTTAATGATGTATCTCAGTTAACGTATCAGGTCGCGTTACTGATTGGAGTCTTCCAGTTATTGGCGGCGATCGTACCGGGGACATCCCGTTCGGGAGCTACGATCATCGGAGCCCTGATCTTAGGCGTGTCCCGGGCGACGGCTACGGAATTTACCTTTTACCTGGCGATTCCGGCCATGTTCGGAGCCAGCTTTTTAAAGATCATAAAAAGCGTGGTCCACGGATTGCATTATGGCCCGATGGAGATTGTTACCTTGTTGGTGGGAATGATCGTAGCGTTCTTAGTATCCATGTTTGCCATTAAATTTCTGGTTAATTACGTGCGAAAGCACGATTTCAAAGCGTTTGGGATTTATCGTATTGTATTAGGCGTGATTGTGTTGTTGTACTTTGGAATCACGGGAGCCGTTGCTTATTAAGGCGAGGCGATACAGTCGTTTATGGAAACACTATCATATTTATTTATAGGAGGAAAGAAAGATGAGTGAGAAATTTAAAGTAGGTATCCTTGGTGGTACGGGAATGGTGGGACAGCGTTTTATTTCCTTATTGGAAAATCACCCCTGGTTTGAGGTGGTTGCGATCGCAGCCAGCCCCAGAAGTGCCGGTCAAACTTATGAGAAGGCCGTGGCAGATCGTTGGAAGATGACGACCCCCATGCCGGAGAATGTAAAAAATATCATCGTAAAAAATGTAAATGAAGTAGAAGAAGTTAGCAAAGATGTGGACTTCGTATTCAGCGCCGTGGATATGACAAAAGAAGAAATCCGCGCCATCGAAGAAGCGTACGCGAAGACGGAGACACCGGTTGTTTCCAATAACAGCGCCCATCGTTGGACGCCGGACGTACCCATGGTCGTTCCGGAGATCAACCCGGAGCATTTGGATGTGTTGGATTATCAGAAGAAGAGATTGGGAACCCAGAAAGGATTTATCGTGGTAAAACCCAACTGCTCCATTCAAAGCTATACACCGGCTTTGGCAGCCTGGAAGAAGTTTGAGCCTACACTTGTAGTAGCAACCACGTATCAGGCCATTTCCGGTGCCGGAAAAACGTTTAAGGATTGGCCGGAAATGGAAGGGAATATTATTCCTTATATTGGTGGTGAGGAAGAAAAGAGTGAGCAGGAACCTTTACGGATCTTCGGTCATTTGGAAAATGGTCAGATCGTAAAGGCAGAAGCACCCCTGATCACCACCCAATGCATTCGTGTGCCGGTATTGAACGGCCATACGGCAGCCGCCTTTGTAAACTTTAACAAGAAAGCAACCAAGGAAGAGTTGATCCAGGCATTGGAGGAATTCAAGGGACTTCCCCAGGAATTAGATCTTCCCAGCGCACCGAAGCAGTTCATTCAATATTTAACCGACGACGATCGTCCTCAGGTGGCATTGGATGTGGATTATGAAAGGGGTTACGGAGTCAGCATCGGACGTTTGCGCGAGGATGTTCACTTTGACTGGAAGTTCGTAGGTCTTTCCCATAATACCATTCGCGGTGCTGCCGGCGGTGGCGTTTTGATCGCGGAATTGTTGGTGAAACAAGGATATATTGAGAAAAAATAATCGGAACAAATCATACGAAAGGATCTTACGAGGATGATTCAATATCTAATTCAAGAGATTAAGAAGAAGGAAGCGCCGATCGTGGTAGGGTTGGATCCCATGTTAGATTATGTGCCCTCCTTCCTGTTAGAAGAAAGCATCAAAAAATACGGCGAAACCTTAGAGGCTGCCGGCGATGCGATTTATCAATACAACAAAGGATTGATCGATGCCGTGGCAGACCTGGTACCGGCGGTCAAACCCCAGATCGCCATGTATGAGCAATTTGGCCTGCCCGGCCTGGAAGCTTTTCAGAAGACAACGAAATACGCCAAGGAAAAGGGACTGGTCGTGATCGGAGACGTGAAAAGAGGTGACATTGGTTCCACATCCAAGGCTTATGCCAATGGACATCTGGGGCATGTAACCATTCAAAATACCGTTTGCCGTGGCTTCGATGAGGATTTTATCACGGTGAATCCCTATTTGGGCATCGATGGAATCCAGCCTTTTATGGATGTTTGTAAGGAAGAGAAGAAGGGAATGTTCATTCTTGTTAAGACGTCCAATCCCTCCAGCGGGGAATTTCAGGATCAGTTGGTAGATGGGAAGCCGTTGTATGAATTGGTGGGACAACACGTAGCTCAGTGGGGAGAAGAATGTATGGGAGAAAGCGGATACAGCTACATCGGTGCCGTGGTAGGAGCGACCTATCCAAAGATGGGGGAGGTTTTGAGAAAGATTATGCCCAAAACCTTTATCTTAGTGCCCGGTTACGGGGCTCAAGGCGCCACGGCCAAAGACCTGAAACCCTATTTTAACGAAGATGGCTTAGGAGCCATCGTGAATTCCTCCCGTGGTATTATTGCGGCCTATAAAAAGCCGGAATACAGGGAATGGGGAGAAGAGGGATATGCAGAGGCAGCCAGACAAGCAACCATAGTTATGAAAGAAGATTTATTACAGAATGCTTTATCCGAATAAATCAAGGAGGAACATACAATGAAGCGCATCCTAGCCATGATGCTTTGTTTTGTCATGTGCGCAACGGTTTTCACCGGCTGCAAGATCGATGCAAAACAAAACATCAAGAAGGCAGTAGATAAAATGTCGAAAGCTTCCAGCCTGCAAATTGACGGAAGCGTAACCGGAACCATGGAATTTGACGTAGGAGATACCAAGCAAACCTTTGATCTGTCAACGAAAACCCAGGAGGTTTGTTTTGCGGATCCTTACAAAGCAAAGGTGAATGCCGTTGTGAAATCCCCTACTGAAAAGAAGATCGACGCCTACATCGAAAAAGAAGGAGACAATTATGTAGTTTATCAGGGATATCAGGGAGCATGGCTTCGTCAGACCGTAGCAGACCCGAACACCTTGCTTCAAACGTCTACCTCTCAGATCGGTGTCCTGGACAATATTTTTCAGGGAAACGACGTTCAGATGGAGAAGCTGGATAACCAAAAGGAAGGAAATGTCCTGTATCAGGTATACCGGCTTTCGGTTGATCTGGAAAAAGCCCAGAACATGGTAGAAGGAATGACCTCTTCCTATACTTCTTCTTTTGGCACCATCTCGGACGAGGACATGAAAGAGATCATTCAGGAAGTGATCGGCGAGACCCAATCCTTTCAGTGGACGCTCTGGTATGATAACGCCAAGAAAGAGATTTATAAAATTCAATTTTCCATGGGAGAGATCATGCAAAAGGTTATGACCAAATATTTGGACAAGATTGCCAGACAAGCGGAGAAAAAAGCCGGTGAAAATGCCATGACCCTGCAGGATGTATTGAAAGACATAACCATTTCCGTGGATAAAATGGATGTGGAATTGATCTTTACAAACTACGATTCAGCTCCGGATTTTACCATTCCGGAGGAAGTAAAGAAGGTGACCGCGGTTGAAAGCGGATCCGCCGAGACCAAATAGGAAGGTGACACGTTGTGAAAAAGAAATGGATGATGTCGAAGATCCTTGAAAATCACCCTTTGACCTCGGATATTTACAGTGCGATTTTCCAGGTGGATGACATGGCATCTCAGGTCATCCCGGGTCAATTTGTGTCGATATATTCCAATGAAAAGGACAAGCTCCTCCCCCGCCCGATCAGTATTTGCGAGGTAGGGGAAGGCACGCTTCGTTTGGTATATCGCGTGGTAGGGAAGGGGACGAAGGAGCTTTCACAAGCCCAGGCGGGGAAAATGTTCCGTTTAATGGGGCCTCTTGGCAATGGCTATGAAGAGGAATATTCAGGCAGCGCGCCGATTCTGGTTGGCGGCGGCGTAGGGATTCCGCCTATGCTGCAATTAGCCAAAGAACTGAGTAAGAAGGAGAATGTAACGCCTGTTGCGGTATTGGGATATCGTGACAGCGAGACCTTCTTAAAAGAGGATTTTGAACAATACGCTCAGGTGTATGTGTCCACCGATGACGGAAGCCTGGGGGTGAAGGGGACGGTTGTGGACGCCCTGGATCAGAATCACATTCATGGGGACGCGTTATTTGCCTGCGGTCCTTTGCCTATGCTGCGGGGGGTAAAGGAATGGTGTCAAAAGGAAGGGATTTCCTGCACCATCTCTCTGGAAGAACGAATGGCCTGCGGGATCGGAGCCTGCTTAGGATGTGTATGTGATTCTACAGAAGTAGACTCTCATTCCAAGGTAAAAAACAAACGAGTATGTAAAGATGGACCGGTCTTTCACGCCGGTGACATTTGTTTATAAAAGAGGTGAAAGTATGAGTAAGGGTTTGCAAACCGAATTCGCCGGGATCAAGATGAAGAACCCGGTAACTACTGCCAGCGGAACATTTGGCTCCGGCATGGAGTATGCGGAATTTGTGAATTTGTCCAACCTGGGAGCCGTAACCACCAAGGGTGTGGCCAATGTGCCCTGGAGCGGGAATCCGACCCCTCGTATTGCAGAGACGCCCAGCGGAATGTTAAATGCCATCGGTCTTCAGAATCCGGGCATTGACACCTTTATAGAACGGGATCTGCCTTTTTTGTATGAGAAAGATACAAGGATTATTGTAAACGTATGCGGACATACGGAAGAAGAGTATTTGGCGGTGGTGGAGCGTTTGGCGGACACGGATGTGGATCTGTTAGAGATTAATATTTCCTGCCCCAATGTAAAAGCGGGGGGGATCACATTTGGTCAGGATCCCAAGTGCGCGCAAGACATTACAAAGAAGATCAAGAAGATCGCGAAGCAGCCGGTCATAATGAAGTTAAGTCCCAATGTAACGGATATTACCGAGATGGCGAAGGCGGTGGAACAGGGAGGAGCCGATGGGATTTCTCTGATCAATACCCTGACGGGTATGAAGATCGATGTGGAGAGAAAGAGAATTCTGTTGGCCAATCAAACCGGAGGATTGTCCGGTCCTGCCATACGACCGGTGGCCGTGCGCATGGTTTATCAGGTGGCTCATAGCGTCAAGGTTCCCATCTTGGGCATGGGCGGTATTCAGACAGTAGAGGACGCTTTGGAATTTTTAATGGCAGGCGCAACCATGGTGGCTGTGGGAACGGCAAATTTCTTCCATCCAACGGCAACCGAGGAGATCATCCAGGGCTTGGAAGAGTACGTAAAGAACGAAGGTCTCTCAAATATTCAGGAAATTGTTGGTATTGTTTAAAATTGGAGGTAATGCAAAATGAGTATTGTAACATTAAGACCCAAAGAAGAATGTCGATTTGACGCGGTTTCTTTAGGAGAGGTGATGCTGCGCCTGGATCCGGGCGAAGGAAGGATCCGTACCGCTAGAAATTTTCGTGCCTGGGAAGGGGGCGGAGAGTACAATGTAGTACGTGGTCTGCACAAGTGTTTCGGACTGGATACAGCGATCATTACCGCTTTTGCTGACAACGAGGTAGGACTTTTAATGGAGGATCTCATTAGTCAGGGGGGTGTCAATACATCCTTGATCAAATGGGTTAAGACCGATGGGATCGGTCGTCTTTGCCGGAATGGTTTAAACTTCACCGAAAGAGGTTTTGGCATTCGTGGAGCCGTCGGATGTTCGGATCGTGCCAACACGGCGATTTCCAAGATGAAGCCGGAGGATTTTGATTTTGATTATATTTTCGGAACCTTAGGCGTTCGCTGGCTGCATACCGGAGGAATCTACGCGGCTTTGTCGGAAGAAGCCTGTGAGACGGTATTGGCTGCGATTAAAACCGCCAAGAAATACGGTACCGTAGTTTCGTATGACCTAAATTACCGTCCTTCCATGTGGAGTGCCATCGGTGGTCTTGAAAAAGCGCAGGAAGTCAATAAAGAAGTGGCAAAATACGTAGATGTTATGATCGGAAACGAGGAAGATTTTACCGCTTGTTTGGGATTCTCCATTGAAGGAAACGATGAGAATTTACAATCCTTAAACATTGAAGGATATAAGAAAATGATCAACGAGGCGGCGAAAACGTATCCAAACTTTAAGGTGGTTGCCACCACTCTTCGTACGGTTAAGACCGCGACGGTCAATGATTGGAAGGCGCTTTGCTGGGCCGATGGAGAAATTTTCTTATCCAAGGCGTACGACGGTTTGGAGATCATGGACCGGGTAGGCGGCGGTGATTCCTTTGCTTCCGGTTTGGTTTATGGGTTAATGACCCAGGACGATCCGGAAGTAGCGGTTAATTACGGCGCGGCGCACGGGGCTTTGGCCATGACAACCCCCGGCGATACTTCCATGGCAAGCAAGAAGGAAGTGGAGAACATTATGGGCGGCGGCGGCGCTCGTGTCAAACGTTAAAATATGAAAGAGACAGACAGAAGAAAGATCAAAACCGAGGAATGTGCCCGTTGTACCAACTCCTGTGACGATTGCTTCCTGGATGATATTTTATTTATGGGAAATATGCCGGCAAAGGAGAAGCGAACACTCATCCGAAGTTCGGAACAAAAGCATTTGCGCAAGGGAAGCTACCTCTTTCATGAGGGGGAGCCGGTGAATGCCTTGTATATCATCCTCAAAGGACGAATTAAGCTGGTTCGTTACGACGCAGAAGGCCGGGAGCATATTGTGGGGATTTTTGTAGCCGGCGAGACCATCTGGGAAGAGGTGATTCCGGAACAAAGTATTTTTCCATATTCCGGTGTTTGTTTGACTTCGTCGGATTTTTGCATCATTCAAAGAAAAGACTTTATTCGGGTATTGAAGGATCCGGACATTGCCTACGATATCATCCGGTTGTTATCAGTCAAGCTTCACGATGCCAACGAACGGAATCTTTTTCTTTCCATGCGGGAACCCAAGGCAAAGGTGGCCGCATTTCTGATCTACCGGCAAAAGAGAGATCACGAGGATGTAACCGTGCTGAAGTTGGAAGATATCGCGGCAAGCCTGGGACTCCGGGCGGAAACGGTAAGCCGTAAGATTCAGGAACTGATCCGTGAAGGATACATTGAACGAACGGCGAAGAGCAGCATACGAATTGTAGATTTTGATGGGTTGGAAGGGCTCATATAGTCCTTCTGACCTTTTAAACTTAAAAAAATGTTTGTAAATTGATTTAAATCAAAGAACGGGAGAATCATTCGTGTTATCCTTTTTGTTGTAAAAAAGAAAAACGTAAGAAAAAACGTGAATTGAAAGGAGAATGAACATGAGGGAAGAATGGAGAGGTTTCGAGGTCAATCATTGGCAAGATGATGTAAATGTCAGAGATTTTATTCAAAAGAATTATACTTGCTATGATGGCGATGAAAGCTTTTTGGCAGATCCTACGGACGCAACCAATCGATTATGGACAAGATTACAGGAATTACAAAAAGAAGAACGTGCCAAAGGCGGCGTGTTAGAATGTGAAACCGAGATCGTTTCCAGTTTAACCGCGTATGGCCCGGGTTATATTGATGAATCCATGAAGGATTTAGAGAAGGTTGTGGGAATTCAAACCGATAAGCCCTTGAAACGTGCATTCATGCCCTATGGTGGGATTAAGATGGCACAGCAGGCGGCCGAGACCTATGGATATAAAGTAAATGAAAAATACGATCAAATCTTTAATGAATATCATAAGACACATAACCAGGCAGTATTTGATGCTTATACTCCGGAGATGAGAAAGGCTCGTCACAGCCACATCGTAACCGGTCTTCCGGATACCTACGGAAGAGGACGTATCGTCGGCGATTATCGTCGTGTCGCTTTGTACGGCATTGATTATCTCATCGATCAGAAGAAAGAAGATCTGGCGAACTGCGGCGACGGAACCATGACCGATGAAGTCATCCGTCAAAGAGAAGAATTGGCGGATCAGATCCGTGCTTTGAACGGAATGAAGGAAATGGCGAAGATCTACGGCTATGATATTTCCCAACCGGCCAAGAACGCGAAGGAAGCGGTACAATGGTTGTATTTCGGATATTTGTCCGCAGTAAAAACCCAGAACGGCGCAGCTATGTCGGTCGGTCGTATTTCCACATTCTTAGATATTTATATTGAAAGAGATTTAAAGGAAGGAACCTTAACCGAGGAAGAGGCGCAGGAATTGATCGACCATATGGTTATGAAATTCCGTATGGTAAAATTTGCCCGTATTCCTTCTTACAATGAATTGTTCTCCGGAGATCCGGTTTGGGCAACCTTGGAAGTAGCAGGTCTTGGTATGGACGGACGTCATATGGTAACCAAGAACGATTATCGTTTCCTGCATACCCTGGAAAATATGGGACCTTCCCCGGAACCGAACTTAACCGTACTTTACAGTTCTCATTTGCCGGAAGAATTTAAGAAATACGCATCGAAGATCTCCATTACAACTTCTTCGATCCAGTATGAGAACGATGATGTTATGCGTCCGATCTGGGGCGATGATTACAGTATCTGCTGCTGTGTATCCGCAACGGAAACCGGTAAGGAGATGCAGTTCTTCGGCGCCAGAGCCAACCTTGCGAAGTGTTTATTATACGCGATCAACGGTGGCGTAGACGTAAAACTTCATGAGCAGGTAGGACCGGAGATCGCACCGATCACTTCCGATGTGTTAGACTATGAGGAAGTGATGCACAAATACGATATTATGTTGGATTGGTTAGCAGGACTTTATGTCAATGTCTTGAACCTGATCCAATACATGCACGATAAATACTACTATGAAGCAGCTGAGATGGCCTTGATCGATACCGATGTCCGCAGAACGTTTGCTACCGGTATCGCCGGATTCTCCCATGTGGTAGACTCCCTGTGTGCCATTAAATATGCGAAGGTGACCTGTGTTCGTGACGAGACAGGGATCGTTGTAGATTATAAGACCGAAGGGGACTTCCCTCGCTATGGAAACGATGATGACCGTGCCGATGAGATCGCGGTTTGGTTGTTAAAGACCTTCCTTAAGAAGATCAAGAAACATCATACCTATCGTGATTCCGAACCCACCACTTCCATTCTTACCATTACATCCAACGTGGTATACGGAAAGGCTACCGGTGCTCTTCCCGATGGAAGAAAGGCATACACACCGTTTGCGCCTGGCGCAAATCCTTCTTACGGAGCAGAGAAATCCGGGCTTTTGGCATCGCTCAATTCCGTTGCCAAGATCCCTTATGAGTATGCATTGGATGGTATTTCCAATACACAGACCATTAACCCGGATGCATTGGGACATGATGAAGAGGAACGTAAGAACAACCTGGCTCATGTAATGGACGGATACTTCGATCGTGGCGCTCACCACTTGAATGTAAACGTATTTGGCGTTGAGAAGTTAAAGGATGCCATGGAACATCCGGAGAAGCCGGAATATGCGAACTTTACCATTCGTGTATCTGGTTACGCTGTTAAGTTCATTGACTTGACACGTGAGCAACAGATCGATGTGATCAACCGTACCTGTCATGACCATATGTAATCCTCCCAGGTAAATGGAATTTTAAATCGATGAGATCTGACACCCTGAAAGAAACCCTTTCTTTCAGGGTGTTTTTCTTATGTTTGGAACATCCAGGGTAAAAAATACCTTTTGACTTCAACATCATTGTATTTTCATAAAAGAAGTTGATAACGATGATTCGCATGGCATAAAGCAGATGTGAAAAATACGCAAAGGAGTCGTTAAGAAAACGCTGCCTGGGTTCACCGCGCGGAAATGTGTTAAGATCTTAGCGGAAACTTTACGGAAGCGCTAACGTACTTATGGTATTATGAAAACTGATGAAAAGAAAAATGAAATACTTGCTGAAATAAATGATATACAACCTAAAAT
>CALGGT010000038.1 GCA_937915825.1 uncultured Eubacterium sp. | reverse complement strand
TGCGCATCATATCTCCATCCTCTTTCATGATCTCGCAGCAAAGCCCGCATTCCTTTAACCCTGCCAGCTTCAAAAGATCCACGGTAGCTTCTGTATGGCCCGCTCTCTTTAATACGCCCCCTTCTCTGGCTTCCAGGGGAAACATATGCCCGGGTCTGCGAAAATCTGTGGGTTTTGCGTCATCTGCCACGGTTCTCATCGCTGTATGAGATCGCTCAAACGCGGAAATTCCCGTGGTGGTATCCACCGCATCGATGGACACGGTAAACGCCGTAGAATGGTTATCTGTGTTGTTCTCCACCATCTGGGCTAAATCCAGTTTTTCACACATGGCATGGCTCATGGGCATACAGATCAATCCCTTTGCCTTGCTGGCCATGAAATTAATATTTTCCGGGGTGGCGTGTTCCGCCGCACAGATCAGATCTCCTTCGTTCTCCCGATTGGGATCATCAATGACCAGGATTACCTTTCCCTGTCTTAAATCCTCCAATGCCTGTTGTAAATTGTCACTCAAAATAGGTCCTCCTTTTCTCTTACAAATACCCGTTCTCAGCTAAAAAACCTTTGGTAATTTTGGATTCTTCCGGCTTTTGCATGAATTTTTCCAGGTATTTTCCCACAATATCACACTCCAAATTCACTTCATCTCCCACTTTTTTTTCGGAAAGATTGGTGATCTTCCGACTGTGAGGAATCACAGAAACCGCAAAGCCACTGCCATTTTCCCTGGCCACCGTTAAACTGATGCCGTCCACGGCAATGGACCCTTTCCGCACAATATATTGCATGATCGACGGTTCGGCATGGATCTCATACCAAATGGCATTTTCTTCTTCTTGAATCTTAACGATCTCCCCTACCCCGTCAATGTGCCCCGCGACCAAATGCCCGCCAAATCTCCCATCTGCTGCCATGGCCCGTTCCAAATTCACCAACCCCTTGGGCTTCAACTTAGAAAGAGTGGACATACGCATGGTCTCTGCCATGACATCTGCCTTAAAAGAATCCTTTCCCATCTCCGTCACGGTTAAACAAACACCGTTTACGGCAATGCTGTCGCCGATCTTCGTTCCTTCCAGAACCACATCCGCGCCAATGGTTAGAATCCCGGAATTCTTTCCTTCTTCTTTTTTTAGCAAAACCCCCACTTCTTCAATGATTCCCGTAAACATAGGTTTTCCTTTCTTGTTACACCCTTCCGGTGATCAGCACATCTTCTCCCAAAGGAAGGATCTCGGTTTGGGTTAAAGGCAGCGCATCTTGTAAATTCTTGATCCCAGAGCCTCCCACCGGTGTTTTCGCAAGATTTCCTCCTACTAATTTCGGAGCTACATAGGCATACACCCGCTGTACCAAACCGCTTTTGAAAAGGCTTCCGTGCAAGGTAGCGCCCCCTTCGGCCAGCACACTGTCAATGCCCGCTTTTCCCACTCTTTTAAGAAGATCTTCCAACCCTTCTGTCTCCCATACCTGAATGCCCTTTTCCCTTAAAATTTCCATCTTTTCAGCTTTTCCCGCGCGCTCTTTCATATCTGTTGCTACAATTGTAGAACAATCATTTGCCGTTTTTACGATCTGGCTTTCCACAGGAATTCTCAACCGTCTATCGCAAATAATCCGCACCGGATCCACCCCGGACTGAATTCTGCAATTGAGCATCGGGTCATCGGCAAGGACGGTTTCGCTCCCTACCAGGATCCCGGCGTATTTTCTTCGTAACGTGTGTACGTGTTTTCTGGCTTCTTCTCCGGTGATCCATTGAGATTCTCCCGTAACCGTTTGAATCTTTCCATCTAAGGTCATGGCGTACTTCATAGCTACAAAAGGCATCTTTCCGGTGATATAATGAAAAAAGATCTCATTTAATCGCAAACACTCTTCCTCCAGGATCCCAGTGGTCACCTGAATTCCATGGTCTCGTAAGATCTGAATGCCTTTGCCTCCCACCTTGGGATTGGGGTCCATCGCCCCTACAAATACATGCCCGATGCCCTTCTCCATAATAATATCCGTACAGGGAGGGGTCTTGCCATGATGACAACAAGGCTCCAGGGTTACATACAGATCCGCCCCCGTTACATCCTCCGTAACCGATAATAAGGCATTGCGCTCGGCATGGTAACCGCCGTATTTCTCATGACACCCCTTCGCTAAGATCTTGCCTTCTTTTACAACCACACATCCTACCATGGGATTGGGATTGGTAAACCCTTCCGCGCTTTTCGCCAGCTCCAGGGCCATTCTCATATATTTTTCATTCTCGGTCATTGATAAGCTTCCTCTAAAACAAATTTTCCACTTAATTTAGTATTTTTCCACTGATCCCCATTCTCATCATAGGCCCCAACAGTTAAATACTGGTGATCGCTTTCCGTCTTCAACGCCTTGTAGATCGTACGAAGCTTTATCCGACTGCGATTATGACCGGGATCCCCGGAATCACATAAGAACACGGTATCATCTTCCTCATTGTAATGAAAGATCGTCACATAATGCCCCGGGGTGTTCTTCCAATAGGAATCATCGTTATAGCTGCACACCAGCACAATACACCCAGCCGCCTCCTTTACCTGATCCTGAAACATCGGATAGTTCTTGGGTTTGTTCCAAAGTTCCGCCGGAAGCCCGCTTCTTTTCAGGGTATGGCCGATCTGCGTCCAGGAGATCGCACAGCCTCCCCCATACTTGGTGGAATCTTTCGCCCACTCATAGGCGTCCACCGGCGAGGCCTTGTACGGCGTCAAGGTTGAATATAAATTTGCCACGCAGCAAAGCCCGCACCCAAAGGCGCCAAATGAGCTTCCATCCATATGGGTGACGCCCCATTTCCCGGACCAGGGCAATCTCTTCTTCCAGGATTTCGGTCCCTGTAAGAAGGAGTACACTTCCTCATCCGGGTTCTCCACCGGTGCCGGCACCAGTTGCGCCTGCCCCGTAGATCGGACCGGCGGAGTGGTAGGTTCCTCTTGTTCCGTCTGAACCTTCTCCTCCTGATCCTTGGGATAGAAGGTAAGAACAGCTGCCGCCGCTACACATACGAGAACCGCGATCACCATTCGAATTTGAAGGGCTTTCTTACTGTGGATCTTATTCCTTTTCATACATCAACACCTTTATAAATACCTTTGATCAATGCCTTTACTTGGTATCTTTATTCAACACCTTTACTCCATATCTTTTACGAGTACCTCTAATAATTCTTCCGGCGTATCTACAATCGAACATCCATCCAACGATTGTAAATTTTTAGCATCCGCAAATCCCCATGTTACCAATACAACCGGAATCCCGGCAGCCCGGGCTGTTTCATAGTCTACCTCTGAATCTCCTACATAGACCATATCTTCCAGAGATACTCCCAGCTCTTCTCGAATTCGGTATACCATCTTCGGATCCGGCTTTTTCTTTCCATCTTTTCCTACACCGGTCGCAGTCTCAACGGTATCTTTAAAATACTCATCCGCCAGCTTTTTCACTGCTTCTTCATTTTTATTGGAAACAATGGCAGTTCGGAAACCGGCGTCCCTTAAACGCTGCAATACCGTAAGGATTCCATCGTAGGGAGCTGTTTTGTTATCGCAATTTTCCGTATAGAAGTTCTTAAAATCTTCCAATACCGCCTCATATTCCAGGTTCTCTTTTCCCTCTGGCAAAGCTCTTTCCATTAATTTGGCAACACCGTTCCCTACAAAAGAGCGGATTTCTTCTTTGGTATGTTCTTCATATCCGTAAAATTCCAATACCAGATTCACGGCATCCGTCAGATCATCCAAGGTATTGAGCAAGGTTCCATCCAAATCAAAAACCACGGTTTTTCTCATATTCTCTCTCCTTATCGTGTGCCATCCGAAAAAATTTGCTACACTTCCTAAGTATAACACTATTCCTACTTTTTCACAAGTATTATTCCCTGAGGTGCTTAATGAAGAGGTGATTCTTTCATCCCAGATTCCCTGATACTTTTAACGCAGAGATGATTCTTTCATACCAGATTCCCTGATACTTTTAACGCAGAGATGATTCCATTCGGGGCCCGCTCTCGCTAAAAAGCGACCGTAGCAGTACAAAATTCGCGCTGCGCGCTCATTAAGTGCTGACGGTCGC
>CALGGT010000037.1 GCA_937915825.1 uncultured Eubacterium sp. | reverse complement strand
CGTCGTGTCAGCTGGCTGTTCACGACCAAGAGCGCATAGCGGGCCCCAAGAATTGAGGCAGGGGGCTGTGAATCGTAACCGGCGCCACGGATGCTCATCGATCCCGGCTTTGGCATAACGTCGATCCCAAACCTGAAAAGGAGAACTTTCCATGGAAGTCCTGATCATTATCATTATGGCATTAATCCTGTTAACGGTGTTACAAGTTAATATTTCCAGACTTCTGATCCTCCTGATCGCTCTCATGGGGGGGATGTTTTGCGTGATGATCCTTTTCTTCCTTCATCATTTATTGCGTCTTCCTTTTACGAAAAAAGTAAAAGGAACTTTTACCCGCCTGGATACCATTGGAGACCGCGGCTTTCGTACTGCTTATTATCTCATAGACGGCCAGGAATTTCCCTGTTCCTTTCCCGCGGAATTTGCCATGGAAGAACGACTCTATCACACCGGCAAAGAAGTCACCCTGTTTCTTCGTAAGAAGACTGGAAAGGTTTACGATGTCTATGCCATGACTTCTACCATTCTTGGGTTTTTCCTAAGCATTCCCGCTGCCCTTGTCGCCTTTCGCATCGCCTTCTATTGATCCAGGGATACACCCGTTCCTTTCAATCATAAAAACAAGATTTTCAAGATCCATTGGATGATGGAGATCCCCACCAAGCCATACAAGAAACTATCCATTCGCAAACGAAGGATCTTCTTTCCACAATATTCCAAGGTTTGTTGAATCATAAACCACAGATATCCCATAAAGATATAAAGCACGGCCGGATGCTCCAACAAACTTTTTTTCAGATTTCCTTCCAGCAACGCCTGGGCTGCGTGAGTCCCGCCGCACCCCAAACAAGGATGCCCGGTAATCACTTTAAAAATACAGGGATAGAAGGATATTTGGGTGATGTCCAAAGAAAAACGGATCACCAAAATATGTGCCAGAATCAGTTCCACAAAAAGGATCCAGCCCAACCAATACCCTTTCTCCACTTCCGACATTTGATGAATGTTCGGTAATTTCTTCATTTCTTTCCTCCCTTAGTAACCGGTAAGATCAAACTTAAAGAATTTCTGCAATTCTCTTAAAAATTCCTCCCGGTCTGAAGGATCTACCTGCATAAATTTTTCAATATTCTCCTGAGTCATATTGTCCCATCGAATATTCATAAAGACAAACGTAGTGATATACACTTGTACGACCAATCCCAAACTGCATAGGACACAGGCCACGATCCCAATGGTCTTCCCCTTACCTTTCCCCTTTGCGATGCAAACGACGGATAAGATCAAACCGATCAATGCGCAAAGAAGGCCGATCCCATAGCACGTACAGCAGATCAGGGAAAAAATCCCCAAGATCAGGGAGGCGATGGCCAATCCTTTCTTCTCGTTTTCCATTCAAAACTCTCTTTCTAAATTTTACCAGTAATATCCGTATCCTGTTTCGTGGGAAATTCCGGGGTAGGGGCGGCGGTTACCGCTGAGGGGCTGGCTAAATAGTTCTTAATCCAGTCGCTTTGATCTTTTTGAAACAAGCTCAAGGCAACAATATGCAGCCCAATGGTCGCGCAAAGCATCACGCTTCCCACAACGATCCCGGCGATCCCAAAATCTTTTTTCTGAACATTTCGATCCCGTAAGGCAAAAATCCCCAGGACAATGGCTAACATCGCCATCGGAATGGACAGGTACCAGATAAACAGATTCAGGAACGCGAAGATTCCTGCTGCCAGTGAAAAGTATGCTTTTTTATTGTCTACCGTCTTCACCTTTCATCACCCGTTCCTTCCCTGCTCAGCCAGATGAATCCGGATCAAAGCACGCCGAAGGGCCATTTCCGCCCGGGATTGATTGATGGTTCCGTCGCTGCTTTGAATCCTTCGTTCTGCCCGCACTTTGGCTTCCCTGGCCCGATTCAGATCAATTTCATCCGGCCACTCACAGGACTGTGCCAACACCGTTACTTTATCCGGCAGGATCTCGATGAACCCCTCTAATACAGCGGCTTCTTTCGTAGTCGCTTCATCCTCTGTGATCGTCATGATCCCGGGCGCCACCAGGGCCGTCAAAGGAATATGATCGGCATAGATCCCGATTTCTCCCTCTGTCGTATTTAATTCTACCATCTCCACATCCTGTTGATAGAACACCCTTTGGGGCGAGACAATCTCCAAAAGGAATTTTTTCCGTTCCGCCATACATGAATCCTCTCTTCCTTAGGACTTTTTACGAGCCACCACATCATCAATGGTTCCGGCATTTAAGAATGCGCTTTCCGGAATGTCGTCGTGCATTCCTTCCAGAATCTCCCGGAATCCTCGAATGGTCTCCGCTACCGGCACATATTTTCCTTCCAGACCGGTAAATTGCTCCGCCACAAAGAAGGGTTGGGATAAAAATCTCTGAACCTTTCTGGCACGATTCACCAGAATCTTCTCTTCTTCCGACAATTCGTCCATACCTAAGATCGCAATAATATCCTGTAATTCCTTGTAACGCTGCAGGATCTCCTGAACGCCACGGGCTGTTTTGTAATGTTCCTCGCCCAAGATCTTAGGATCCAAAATACGGGAACTGGAGGTTAGGGGATCTACGGCGGGATAAATTCCCAACTCCGCAATGGATCGTTCCAATACCGTTGTTGCATCCAGGTGAGCAAATGTTGTAGCCGGAGCCGGATCCGTTAAGTCATCCGCCGGTACATAAACCGCCTGCACAGAGGTAATGGAACCCTTCTTGGTGGACGTGATCCTCTCTTGCAGCGCACCCATCTCGGTCTGCAGCGTAGGCTGATAACCCACGGCACTAGGCATACGTCCCAACAGCGCCGATACCTCCGAACCTGCTTGGGTAAAACGGAAAATATTATCAATAAACAACAATACGTCTTTTCCCACACTGTCACGGAAATATTCCGCCATGGTAAGTCCCGTTAATCCCACACGCATTCTGGCCCCGGGGGGTTCGTTCATCTGTCCGAACACCATGGTGGTCTTATCGATCACGCCGGATTCGATCATTTCATAATAGAGGTCATTTCCCTCACGGGTTCTCTCTCCAACGCCGGTAAACACAGAGTATCCGCCATGCTCGGTGGCAATGTTGGTGATCAGTTCCTGGATCAATACGGTCTTTCCTACACCGGCACCGCCAAACAAGCCGATCTTACCGCCTTTTTGATAAGGGCATAATAAGTCAACCACTTTGATTCCGGTCTCTAACATTTCCGCCTGGGTCGATTGCTCTTCAAAAGCCGGAGCCGCCCGGTGGATGGGATGGTATTCCTTCACTTTGGGCGGTTCTTTCTCATCAATGGGTTCCCCCAATACGTTAAACAAACGTCCCAGGGTTTCCTCGCCCACCGGCACCTGAATGGGATTTCCCGTTGCCTGTGCTTTCATTCCCCGAACCAGGCCGTCGGTGGGTCCCATAGCGATACAACGCACCACGTCATCCCCCAAATGCTGAGCCACTTCCACCACCAGCGTTCCCGCGTCCTTGGTTTCAATTCGGATGGCGTCATAAATCTCAGGGAGGTTTCCTTTTTCAAAACGAATATCCAAAACCGCACCGATGATCTGTGTAATCGTCCCTTCTGTCATCTGACTCATGTGACTATTACTCCTTTCTTTCTCCTCAATTCTTCTGCTTAAATCTTTTGCTTAAATCTTTTGCTTAATTCTTTTGCTTAATTCTTCTTTATTCTTCATATCACTTATTGCAGGGAATCAGTGGATCACTGTTCCGGCCGGTACCGCGTCATCGGCAAAGAGTACCTTGCAGCCAAATTAATCTCCGCTTGCCGCCAGAAGCATGCCATTACTGGTGATTCCGGAAAGTTTTGCCGGTTTGAGATTCACAAGGACAAGGATCTTTCTGCCGACCAGTTCTTCCGGCTTATAATCCTGTCTGATAGAGGAGACGATCACTCTTTCGCCAAGTCCGTCATCGAGTGTAAGCTTAAGAAGCCGGTTGGCTCTTTTTACGATCTCGCAGTCTTTCACCAGGCACACGCGGATATCCATTTTTTCGAAATCATCAATCTCGATCTGGTCACGGACCGGGGGAAGGGCATTCTTTTGTGCTTCCTCCTCTGCTGCCGCGTCTTCTTCCAGCATTCCGGCAGCATCTTCAATTTCATCAGCCGCCTGCAAAGCCGTCAGACCTTCCTGCTCAAGGGACGTTTCATCAGCTGTTTCATCAATTGCTTCATCAGACATCTCATCAGCTGTTTCATCGACTGCTTCATCGGACATCTCATCAGCAGCTTCTTCTTCCTCTGACAGCTCAGGCGAGAGAAGTCCCAGAAGCTTCCTCTCTTCTTCCTCTTCCTGCATTTCAAGGGCCTGTTCGTCTGAAAGAATCCTGACGGAACCTTTGTAGATTTCATCTACTGCGACAGAAAGCGGTTTTCTCTCGGCGAATTCTTCGGCAGTGCCAGTCTGGTCAATCAGCTGGCGGGCCCGGCGGGCAGTTGCCGTTACGATGGAATACCGGCTTTTGACAATGGGCTCCTCCGGGTCGCTGTCCCTGTTTACGCTTTGCATGAGTTCAATATAAGACGGATGGATCATGTTGCTTCTCCCTTCGAAAATATGCTTAGGAACTTTCCTGACAGGTCCTTAATTCCTGTCGGAACTGGTTGATGGCTGCAAGATTCCGGTTCAGCTTCCGGTGTTCAGCGCAAATCAGGCAGTGGAGGGCCTGAGCGCATTCTCTGACGGTTTCATTGACAAGCAGATAATCATAATCCTTCATAAGCTCATTGAGCCTTTTCTGAGAGTCATTGCGTTCTCTAAGTGCTTTCTCAAGGGCAATCTCTGCGTCAGACCGTTGCACAAGTTTTTTGACAATCTTTGGTCGCACCCCGTGTGGGTGCGTGGATTGAAATTTAATTAGCATCTCCATACAAAATCACCTCACCGTCGCACCCCGTGTGGGTGCGTGGATTGAAATACATCGTTTAATGTCGGCTTAATTTAGGCGGTTAACGTCGCACCCCGTGTGGGTGCGTGGATTGAAATTTGTACCTGTAAATTTCCTCCCCAACTCTGTGATG
>CALGGT010000036.1 GCA_937915825.1 uncultured Eubacterium sp. | reverse complement strand
GTGCCTGGAGTTCAGACGTGTGCTCTTCCGATCTCCTGTCCGATGGCGGAACGTACCGCATCGGAATCGGAAACAATGGGATCGGATTCCGATAATTCCACGCCGGATGTATCGGATAAACCGTATAGATTGGCGTATTTGGCCAACTTCTTTAAGCCTTTGGCGTGGTTGACGTTTTCTCCGCTTAATCCGCTTAAGCGATATCCCATTTCGTAGAAGAAATAGTTACAAGAGTGCTCAATCGCCTGAACCACGTTAATGTTACCGTGGCTGTAACTACTCCAGCATTTGGGGCTTGGCTTAACTTTGGTAAAGAGCACCTGATCTTTCACACGGGTGTAAGGATCGATGATCCCCTCTTCTAAGGCAGCGGTGGCGCTGACCATCTTGTAGGTGGAACCCGGCGCGGTACGCTGCTGAGTGGCACGGTTTAACAAGGGAGAGGCGGAATTGGTACTGATCTTAGAAAAATAATCCGTATCCACGTAATTTGCAAATTGGTTGTTGTCGTAGCTGGGGTAAGAAACCAGAGCCTTTACTTTCCCCGATGTCGGATCGGTAACAACCACCGATGCAGAACAAGGCGTAAGTCCCAGTTCTCCCGGCGTTAGATCCAGAGACCGGATCTTCTTCTTTAGGAAATTGTAAGGAGAGATCATGCCGGTTTGAATCTTGACATAGGTGTTCTTATTCATCTTAAAGTACCCCTGATCGAATAATAAAAGACACACCGCTCTTCCACTGATCTGATCGTTGTAGATCAGATTGTGATAGATTTTTTTGTCAAATTCCCGGTTATCCCCTAATTCCTCGTACACATTCTCCATGATCAGATTAAAGATCTCTTCGGAACTGTAATAGTCTTTGCCCACATTTAACAAGGTTAAGTCAATCCAGTCATTGGAAATGGCATAAATCAAAAATTCACTGAAACTGATTTTCCCATCCGCGTATTTCAAGTACGTTTTGTCATTTTTATCCATGCGGGAGGTGGAAATGATCTCATTGTTACGAAGATAGTCATAGATAAACTCTGTATATTCCCTGGTATCGTCGCTGAATCGATTCATGGAAGTACGGTTGTTGTAAGTTAATAAATTCTTTAGTTTATCCAATACCACTTCTTTCTCACCGGAGAAAATATTGTAAACATCCTTTTCCAGGCTTGTGGCATCTTCCCCTTTGAAATGGTCAATGTCCACCAGGTCATTCTCTAAGATTTGACAATAGACATCATAAATGGGGACACGGATGTCGTCGGCTTTTTTCCCTTTGGAACCGGCAGATTTCCCATTGGATAATTTGGAGATCAGAACGCCGGCAACCGTACGTTCCGCCATTTTATAAACGGCCTTTTGCAGATCGGCATCCAGGGTTAGATAAATATCGCTGCCGGCCACGGCTTCCTGAATATTCTTGGTGTCCACAATACGGGAACTGCTGTCAATGACCAGGGTTTCCGATCCTTTGATCCCCCGGAGCTGCTCCTCGAAGGATAACTCGATCCCATTCTTTCCGATCTGGTCCTGGGACGTATAGAAATTGTCTCCGCTGTCCTGGTGCTGTGCCAGGGATTCGGAAGAGATCAGACCTGTATAACCGATAATATGGGAAAAATATAAGCTATCGTAATAGATCCTTTTAGAGTCCTCTCTCACTTCCACGCCGGTGAGAGACGCCATATTTTCTTCAATGGCGGCAACGGTTTCCTCCGTTACGTCTGAGCTGATCACCACCGGCTCGTATTTCTTATAGGTATTCATCATAAGGGCGTACCGAACGGCCATGATCTTTAAGGCTTCTTCCACGGAATACTGATCCGCGTCGGAATCCTTGCCGGAATCAAAGAAGTGAATGTCGTTGTTTTCCTGCTTTCCCAACATGTATTGGAAACAGTCGTTGGCAGTCATGTTTTTCTGCTCTTCCGTTAACTTTTCCACGGATGTTTGGAAAAAGATCTCTCTCTTAAAACGCAATTGGGAATTCTGATCCACATTGAAGCGTAAGGTACCCTTTTTATTCAGGCTGATGGGGAAGGTGACGGAAAGCTTATCTTTATTTTTTTCAATCAGGGAAATACAACGCAGCAACATTTGGTTGTAGGCATGATTATCCTGGACTTTTCCGGTATTTTCAATGGTAATGGAATAACTTTGTTCATTGCTTGCCAAAAGTTTTCCATTGCAATCGTAGATTTTGCCCCGGGAGCTTTTCAATGTCTTCTCTTTTTCATTTTGAATGGCTGCTTTTTCGTCGTATGAAGTCCCCTGAATGATCTGCAGGGTAAACAGACGGACAAAAAGAATACCAAAGAGAATGACATAGACCATCATAAGGGAAAAGACGCGGGAATGAATTAAACCTTTGAGATAATCGATCATCGATTGAAACATCTTATACCTCCTCCCTTTTTTTGGAAATCTTGGGTTCTAACCACATAAGGAAGTGCAGGATCACGATGGAAACCAACGTGGTATAAA
The DNA here is from genome assembly GCA_937915825.1 of uncultured Eubacterium sp. Taxonomy (GTDB): domain Bacteria; phylum Bacillota; class Clostridia; order Lachnospirales; family Lachnospiraceae; genus Eubacterium_F. Next base: position 26,651 of record CALGGT010000036.1, on the reverse strand, counting down.
CCATCTCCGGAATGATCTTATGAATGAGGCTAAAACCGAAATTCAACCGACCACGGATCAGAAACTCCGTGAAATAATAATACATTCCATAGAGGAGATCACAGGTCGCTACCAAGAACAAAGGCAGGGAAAAACGATCGGTAAAATAGATTTTTTGCAAATAGCCGGACCAATAGCCAATATTAATAAAGCCGAACGTACAAACGCCGATCACGCTGCCGTACATCATATCCAGAAGAATCCCGCATAAAAAGCCAATAGCGAGGCCCGATGTACGTCCTCGCATATAAGCATAGCTGACGGTGAGAATCAATAATAAATTCGGCACGACATCGGCTAATTCTATGGAATGTAAAAAAGTTGTCTGTAAGACGAAGCTTACAATTATCATCAAAATGGTAATACATTTTTGTTTAATCATAATTTAAAATATCCTTATTTTCGGAAGAATCTTTTAAGGTGGTGATCACCAGCACGTTCTCCAATTTATTAAAAGAAACAGCCGGAATGCATTGCGCCACCTGACTCAAACCATCGGATTTCTCTTCCATGTTGGTCACATATCCCACCAGAAGCCCCGGCAGGAATTTGTCACTGATCTGGGAAGTCACAATGGAATCCCCATCTTCGGCTTTCACGGAATTACTGATCATGGAAACATCAATATATCCTTTGTAAATGGTTTCCATATTTCCGCTGACGATACAGGTTTCCCCGGTTTTTTCAAACATGGAACTAACATTGCTCTTGTCATCAATCACGCTGCGAACTTTGGCATAATGATTCCCGGCTTCGGAAACAATGCCAACCAGGCCGTTTCCGGCAATTACGTTCATATCCACATCTACGCCGTCGGCCTTTCCCTTATCAATGGTAAATAAGTGAAACCAGTTATTTCCGTCCCGACCGATGACCGTTGCGGCAACTTTGGGATAGTCGGGATATTTTTGATCCAAAGCATAAAGCTCTTTATAGATGTCTAAATCACTGTTTTCACTGGCAAGAATTCGGTTATCGTATTTCAGCGCGTCAATCTGCTCTTTTAACTCTTCGTTCTCTGCCACTAATTTTTTCTTGGAGGAGAAGAGTTTACGCCGATTGGACAAGGTCTTTCCGACCCGGTTGATTCCCTTTTGCATGGGAGATACAATATCTCCCGCGATGGATTTCACGCCGGCAAACCGTTGGGGAAATCGATAGGTAAGCACGATCATGAATACACAAAAAAGAAAGAAGATCAGGTAAATGTATTTCGGGTGAATTTCAATACGACGTCTTCTGCCTCTTCTTCTGTTCGGTTTTGATTTTTTATCTTCATCGGAAACTGCATTCATCATTTCGAATACATTTTGCATCCTACCAACCTCAATTCAACATTCATTCCAACATTCATTCTCAAATTCATTCTCAAATTCATTCTAACCTGAATGATTATAAAGCTAATTTCGCTAAGGTGGGATTCTCGATCACGGCTCCCAAACCTATGATCACCGAGTTTTCAGGCTCTTCACAAAGGTTTACTTTTAATCCCAATTCATCATAGATAAATTGACCGAAATCTCGAATGCGGCTGGAACCTCCGGTTAAATACAATCCGGACTTGTAAATATCCGAAGAGATTTCCGGCGGCGTACGTTCTAAGATCATTTTGATGGTATCCACGATGGTGTGGAAATGTTCTTCTAAGGCTTCGTGTACATCTTTTCCGCTAATGGTGATCTCGCTGGGAAGCCCGGTACGCAGATTTCTTCCATAAATCTTCATGGAATCCTCTGGTCTTGGATATGCGGAAGCGATTTCCTTTTTAATGGTTTCCGCGCTTCGTTCCCCAATGACAAAACTGTAATCCTTCTTGATCTTGTTAATGATGGCTTCATCGAATTTATTTCCGCCAATGGGAATTAAACGGCTGAGAACGATGCCGCCTAAAGAAAGAACGGAAATCTCTGTGGTATTAGCTCCAATGTCCACCACAAAGGTACCGATGGATTTGGTAATATCCAAATTCATGCCCAAAGCATCTGCAATGGGCTTTTCTACAATGTGAATCTTCTTGGATTTAAAGTTCATATTGGCGATCAGATCAAAGTAGGCACGCTTCTCTACCTCCGTAATATCGTTGGGTACGGCCACATAATAATCGGCCCCTTTAAATCTCTTTTTGCCGTTCATTTCCTCAAAAAAATAGTTGATCATGGCCTGCATATTGCCAATATCGGCAATTACGCCGTTTTGTATGGGATAGGAAACTTCCAGATTTCTAGGTGCTTTCTCATACATTTCAAACGCCTCATCTCCTACGGCGAAAACGTGGGTTTTGCGATAAATGGCGATCACGCTTTTTTCATTTAAGATAATGCCTTCCCCGTTTTTAAATATTTTAATCGTACTGGTTCCAAAATCAATCCCTATGGCTTTTGTGCTCATTTCTAATTCCTCTCATTTTTCCGGTAAATAACCTTCTTCTTTAAAACTGATATACCTGTGATCTCCGATCACGATATGGTCCAAAAGGGGAATCCCCAATAAATTCCCGGCGGCGTGCAGTTTCTTGGTGATCCATAGATCCTCTTCGCTGGGAGCAGGATCTCCGCTGGGATGATTATGTAAAACAATCACATAGCTGGCATCACACAGCAAAGCCTTGGAGAACAACTCTCTCGGATTTGCCGGGCAGGAGGATATGGAACCTTTAAACAGGATCTCGTCACAGATCAAGTGACATTTGGTATCCAAAAACGCTGCCAGAAAGTGTTCCACGGACTCATATCCGATCTTAGGGAAATAATACGCGGCGATCTCACCGGGCAGGGTGAACTGCTTGGGTTTGGGAACCGAGGCTACCGATAATCTTCTGGCCAATTCCAGCGTGCAAAGAATCTGAATGGCTTTTACATTCCCGATTCCGGGAATTCGTTTTAAATCCTGGATCCGCAGGGTGTAAAGTCCGGAAAGTCCGGGCTTTCTTCTGGGAAGAGCAAGGATCCGCCTGGCTAGCTCCACACTGCTCTCTTCTCTGGTTCCGCTTTTTAAGATAACGGCCAGCAATTCGGCATCCGACAGGGAGTTCGTGCCGTATTTTTCACATTTTTCATAAGGACGTTCCGATAGGGGTAAGTCCTTGATCGTTTGATGATTCATTTATTTCCCACCTTTTTTTGCGTTTATACGCGTAATATTCTATCACAAATCCGGAAGAGTTACAAGACCCTCTCGTACCAAATATTCCAAAGACATTAAAATTCCATATTTTCCATGAGGCCAGGTTAATCCCCCCTGGAAATAAACCTGATAGGGCTCTTCAATGGGGGCATCGGCGCTTAATTCGATGGAGGCGCCGGAGATAAAGGTTCCGGCGGCCATGATCACATCGCTATGGTACCCCGGCATGGCGTAGGGTTCCGGGATTACGTAGCTATCCACCGGCGAGGAAGCTTGTATTCCTTTGCAAAAAGCGATAATTGCCTCCGGTGCATGGAATTTTACAGCTTGAATGATATCAAAACGAGGATCTTTTGGACCTGGATTTACGAAATATCCCAATCGTTCGTAAATGGCAGCGGAAAAAATAGCTGCTTTTAACGCGTTTGCCACGACGGAAGGCGCCTGATACAACCCTTGATAAAAAGTGCGGTTGATCTCCAGGGAGGCACCGACTTCTTTGCCAAGTCCCGGAGCGGTTAACCGGGCGGCACATTGTTCAATGAGATCCTTGCGTCCACAAACATAGCCTCCCATCGGCGCCAAACCACCACCCGGGTTTTTGATCAAAGAACCTACGATGAGGTCTGCGCCACAGGCGCCCGGCTCGTGATTTTCCACAAATTCTCCGTAACAATTGTCCACCATACAGATCACCCAAGGGGCTTTTTCTTTGACAAAAGTGATCAACTCTTTGATCTGCCCATTGGACAACGTCTTACGAGCAGAATACCCTTTGGATTTTTGAATGGTCACCATTTTGGTTTGGGGAGTTAAGGCTTGTTCAATGGCCGGATAATCAAAGGTAGAGTCCGGTAACAGGTCCACCTGGGAATAGGTGATCCCAAACTCTTTTAAATTTCCGGGAATCGATTCTTCTTTTTGTCCCAGGATCCCCTCTAAGGTATCGTACGGAGCACCTACAGGTGACAACAAGGTATCTCCTGGTCTTAAGATCGCGGTTAAGGCCAGCGTAATGGCATGGGTGCCACAGGTGATCTGAGAACGCACCAACGCATCCTCGGTTTCAAAGATTTCCGCGTAAATGGCCTCCAGTGTATCCCTTCCCCGGTCATTGTACCCGTAACCGGTGGTTCCGTATAAATGTTCCGCTGACACATTATGATCGTGAAAGGCTTTTAATACCTGTAAAGAGCGAATCTCACAATTGTCATCAATGGTCTGAAAACGAGGGGTGCATTCTTCCCAGACCCTTTTCCCGAACGCATATACGTCCGGGGAAATACCGGCCAGCTCATAAGCGTTCTTGTTTTTATCTGTCATGTTATCTCCTTTACATCTACGAAAAGTTAAATTCCGGTTCCAACCGGGATAATATAAGATGGGCGGTTTCTTCCGCGCTTTGTCCGGTTTTATCGATCATTTCCACAATCTTTTCTTTTCGGAACCAGGTTAATTGTCTTTTGGCATAGTGACGGGAATTCTTCTGAATCCACTCCTTCGCCTCATCCAGGGAAATCTCCCCGTCAAAATAGGCGAACAATTCTTTATATCCAATGGCCTGCATGGAAGTTAAATGCCGGTCATATTGTTTGTCATACAGTTTTTTGGCTTCTTCTACCAAGCCATCTTTTAACATCTCTTCCACCCGGGCGTTGATCCTCTTATATAAAAGTTCCCGTTCCATGGTTAAGACAAAATAATGAAAATCATAGGGGGATTCTTTTTTACGCATCTGTTGATTATGGGTCGAAATGGGAATTCCGGTTTCATGGTAGAATTCCAGCGCGCGGATCACGCGTTTTACATTGTTGGGGTGGATGTTTGCTGCGGATTCCGAATCCACTTCCTTCAGCATGGAATGCAGGACGAGGGGGCCCTGTTCCTTGGATCGAGCCAGTAATTGATTCCGGTATTCCAGGTCGTTGTGATTTTGTTCAAACTCATTGTCGTACAGCAAAGCGCGAATATAAAAGCCGGTTCCTCCCACCAGGATCGGCAAGTGTTTTCGATCCAGAATTTCCCGGATCTTTTCCTTGGCCATGGTCTGAAAGGCATATACATCGAAAGGTTGATCCGGCGTGATCAGGTCCAGCAAATGATGGGGAACGCCCATTTTCTCTTCTTCCTTGATCTTGGCTGTTCCAATGTTCATGGTTTGATAAACCTGCATGGAATCGCAGGAAATGATCTCTCCGTTTAGGGACTTGGCTAAGAGCAAAGATGTTTCGGTTTTTCCAACGCCGGTGGGACCGGTTAATATCAATATGGGATTCACACAGTCACCTCGTTTTCCTGGTGTTATACGATGCGCTTAAATTTCTTATCCAGATCATATTTGGAAAAGGAAATGGTGGTAGGTCTACCATGGGGGCAATGATAGGGTTCGTCGCAGCCTAGCATTTCTTCAATTAAGTCTTTGGCTTCTTTGTAGGAATAGGTGCGATTCCCCTTGATCGCCGCTTTGCAGGCCATGGTAGCGATCCGGTTTCGTATGGACTCCGTTTGCATAACATCCACGTTTTCGCCTTGTTTTGTTTCCATTAAAGCATCCAGCAGACCATAGAACAATTCCTTGGTTGCCAGAGGGATGAAGTTGGAAGGTACGGCTTTTACCCGCCAGTCATTGCCGCCAAAGGGCTCAATCTCAAAACCGATGTCCATAAAGTGAGTTCGGTATTTTTCCAAAACTTCTTTTTCCCGGTTGGTAAGAGTTAAAAGGATCGGGGTCATCAGATTTTGACGAAATACCTTCTTTTCAGAAATTTCTTTCATGAACTTTTCAAATAATACCTTTTCATGGGCGGCATGCTGGTCGATCATAAGAAGCTCGTTGTTATATTCGATCAACCAATAGGTACCGAAGACCTGGCCGATAATGCGAAACTGGATTCTCTCCTTCTCGGAAATCTCCATTTTCTGCTGTATATAGGTTTCTTTTTTATCCGTTCCTCTCCCCTTGTTTTCGGAAGGGATCGACGCCCTGGGATCGGAGGTTACGACCTGATCCATCTGAATGCGGTGATAGACCCCGGTTTCAGACATTCCGAAAGGGGGAATACCTGCGGATCCGGCAGGACCGGCAGAACCAGGTATAGGATCCAAAAGCTCGTGGGCTCCCTCTTTTACAACCGGATCGAGAGGACGTTCCTGGCTTAGGTATCTTGTTTCAAAAGGTTGTGCTTTTTGAACCTCTTCTTTGGGGATTGTTTTTAAACTTTGATAGGGAGATGTCATCTTAGAAGGTTCTCCCTCCATGGAAACTTTCGGCACCAGATCGTGATTTTTTAAAGTTTCGTGAATGGATTCCGTAATAAAATGGGACAAATCCTCCTCATTCATAAAACGGATCTCCAACTTGGCCGGATGTACATTGACATCGTAAAGAGCCGGTGGAATTTCTAAAAATAGGGATACAAAGGGAAAACGACCAACCATGGCATAACCCAGATACCCTTCCTCAATGGCTTTTGTAATGACATCGTTTTTGATCCGACGGCCATTCACATAGTAGTTCATAAAGGATCTTGTTCCCCGGTTCAGATTGGGTTTTCCGATAAAACCGTGCATACGAAGATCAAAGGACGTAACATCCAGAGGAATCAGCGAAGAAGTAACCTCTTTCCCATATTGTTGATATAATAGATCCATTAATTTCCCGTTTCCGGAGGTTTGAAGCTTGGTTTTGCCATCCTCGATCAATTGAAAGCGAATGCCCGGGTTGGAAAATGCCAGGGAAACCATGCTTTCTCCGATCTTGTTATTTTCCGTTTGATCGGATTTTAAGAATTTCAAACGGGCGGGAGTATTGTAAAACAGATCTTTGACCAAAATGGTGGTTCCTGCGGGGCACCCTACCTCTTCCCTGGTGATCTCCGTTCCTCCTTCGATCACATAACGAGTACCGCTGATCTGATCGTGGGTTTTGGATAATAATTCTACCTTTGCCACCGATGCTACCGACGCCAAAGCCTCGCCCCGGAATCCGAAGCTGGTTACCTGGAGTAGATCCTGGGCGTTTTGGATCTTACTGGTGGCATGACTTAAAAAGGCAATGGGGATTTCCTCGGGGGTGATGCCACTGCCATTGTCTGTAATTCGAATGAAGGTTTTTCCTCCATTTTTTACTTCCACGGTAATTGCCGTAGCTCCGGCATCCATGGAATTTTCCACCAGTTCTTTTACAACAGCATTGGGGCCTTCGATGACTTCCCCTGCCGCAATCTGGTTGATGGTATTTTCATCTAATACTCGTATCAAAGAAAACCCTCCTTTTCGATCGATAAGTTACCACTGGTCTTTTAATTGTTTCTGCCATTTATCAATATGGATCAAAGCCTCCATCGGCGTCATGGTGGATAAGTCGATATCACGGATCTCAAAGAGAAGATCTTTCTCATCAAATTGATGATTGGAAATGGTATCAAAAATCGACAGCTGTTCCATTACCGGTTCTTTGGGGTGGTTACCGGCAAGGGGAAGATTTAATTCTTCCTGCTCTAAAAGAGTGGCGATCTCACGGGCACGCCTTAAAACCCCTTCTGGTACGCCGGCTAACTTAGCCACCTGAATTCCGTAACTTTTATCCGTTCCTCCGGGAATGATCTTCCGTAAGAAAACAATATCTTCTCCGTCTTCCTTAACAGCGATGCAGCAATTCTTAACTCCGGGAATGACCCCTTCCAACTCCGTCAGCTCATGGTAATGGGTGGCAAATAAAGTTTTGGCGCCGATGTGATCTTTGTTTGCGATGTATTCCACCACGGACCAGGCAATGCTTAATCCGTCAAAGGTAGAGGTGCCTCGTCCGATCTCATCTAAGATGATCAAACTGTTGTTAGACGCGTTATTTAAAATATTGGCAACCTCCGACATCTCCACCATAAAGGTACTTTGCCCTGCCGTTAGATCATCGGACGCTCCCACTCTTGTAAAGATTTGGTCCACCAGACAGATATCCGCCTCCGACGCCGGTACATAGCATCCGACCTGAGCCATTAAACAGATCAGGGCCGTTTGTCTCATATAAGTAGATTTCCCGGCCATATTGGGACCTGTAATGATCAGCATCCGATTCTGATTGTGATCCAGCATAACGTCATTGGGCACAAAGAGTCCGCCATCGGATAGTTTCTCTACCACTGGATGCCTTCCATCCTTAATGGAAAGAAAGCCTTTGTGATTGATGGTGGGTTTGACGTAATTGTTTTTCTCGGATACATAGGCAAGGGATGTGATCATGTCCAGAGAGGCAATGGCTCTAGCCGTTCTCTGAATTCTTGTCATGTGGGTATAAATCTCTTCCCGGACTTCCTGGAATAAGTGAAATTCCAACGTATTCAATCGATCCGATGCGCCTAAGATAGCATCTTCGATCTCTTTTAATTCTTCGGTGGTATACCGCTCTGCGTTAGCCAGGGTTTGCTTACGGATCCAGTTGGGCGGCACCAGATCCTGATAGGATTTGGTCACTTCCAGATAATAGCCGAAGACTTTGTTATATTTTACTTTTAAATTCTTGATCCCGGTGGACTCTTTCTCCCTGGTTTCCAATTGAGAAAGCCAGGTTTTTCCATCGGTTTTTGCATGTCGAAGCCGCTCAACCTCGTCCCGGTATCCCTCTTTGATAATGCCCCCTTCATGCATAAGAAGCGGCGGTTCATCGGCAATCGCCTGATCGATCAGAGAATAAATGTCTGCCAGGGGATCCATCTCTTCCAAAATATTTTGAAAATAAGAAACTTGAAATCCTTCACACAACCCGCGAATATAGGGAAGCATCGCTAAGGAACTCTTTAAGGCGATCAAATCTCTGGGATTGGCGGATCCATAGCTGATCTTCGTTAACAGACGTTCCAGATCATAAACCGGTCCCAAATATTCCCGGATCTCCTCCCGGGTGATCATATCGTTGTTTAAGGTCTCAATGGCATCATAGCGCGCTTGGATCTCTTCTTCATCCATTAAGGGCTGTTCCAGGGAAAAACGTAATTTTCTGGCACCCATGGCGGTTTTTGTTTTATCCAATACCCACAACAGGGAGCCACGTTTTTCTTTTTCCCGAAGGGTTTCTGTTAATTCCAGATTCCGCCTGGTATTGCGATCTAAAATCATATAGCGGGAGGTCTGATAAGGAATGAGGGATTGTAAATGGTCCAAAGATATTTTTTGTGTTTGTTTCAAATATCCAAGAACGCAGCCGGCAGCGGTAATTCCAATGGTAAAGCCTTTCCACTCCGGTCTTTGTAACAGATCGGCTCCAAAATGACTGCTTAATTCCTGATAACAGCCGCTTTCTTCAAAGGAGGAAGCGGGTAATTTGGAAATGCTGATGTGCAGGCGGTTTTGTAAATCCTCCACCGGAATTCCTGACATATAGAAAGAATCACTGCAAAGAATTTCCGAAGGCATGTATTTGTTGATCTCATCCAGTAAATGTCCCGGAGTATCCACTTCCGTGGCATAAAAATCCCCGGTGGAAACATCACAAAAAGCAAGGCCGAAACGTTTATCCATGGTAACAATTCCCATGAGATAATTGTTTTTTCCCTCGCTTAAATCTTCGATATCATACTCCGTGCCAGGGGTAACAATCCGGGTTACTTCCCTTTTGACCAGCCCCTTGGCAAGTTTCGGGTCTTCCACTTGTTCGCAGATCGCCACTTTATATCCTTTTTTTACCAGTCGATGGACGTAAGTGTCGGCAGAATGAAAGGGGACACCACACATGGGTGCCCTTTCTTTCAGACCGCAACTCTTTCCGGTCAGGGTAAGTTCCAGTTCTTTGGATACACATTTTGCGTCTTCAAAGAACATTTCATAGAAATCCCCTAACCGATAAAATAAGATGCAATCCGGATATTCTTCTTTGGTCTCTAAATACTTCCTCATCATCGGGGTCAGTTGTTCATTCATTAATTGGTTTCCCCTGTTACTCTCTTCTGTTCGTTCGTATTGATTTGCCTGCCTTTATGGATTGGCATTGTTAGCCCCATCTCCTGCCGGCGCCGGAGTATTCTCCGTTGTTTGCCCACTGTTGCCGTTGTTGCCGTTGTTGCCGCTGTTGCCGCTATTGCCGTTGTCGCCATTGCCGCCGCTATTGCCACTATTGCCGTTATTTCCACTGTTACCACCGTCGTTATTATTGGCAGGGGCCTCGGTTGCAGCCGCCTTTTCGGTTACCACCGGTTTTTCTACTTCCGGTTCTTTGGTAACTTTCGGCTTTTTCGTAGCTTTCGGTTTCTCCACTTCCGGTTTTTTCGTAGCCTGCGGTTTCTTTGTGGCCACGGTTTCCTGTCTGGGTGCGGCGGTTGCTTGCTGGTCCGGTGCCTTAGTGGGTTCCGGTTTTGTCAAACTTAGATAGAAGGCCCGTACATACCCTTTGACATTGCCGGCATCAATGTAGATCCATTGTGAGCCATATTCCAAAATCTCGACTTTCTGCCCGGTTTCTAATTTTCCGATCACATCGGCGGTCATAGATGAAGAAGAACGAACGTTAACCACCGTGGTGGCATAAGCATAAGAGGCGTCCTTCAGATCTGGATTCTCATCGTCTTTATAATCTTCTTCATTTCCCTTTTCTTCTTGATTTTCGTAGGGATCCGGTGTGTTCGCGGGAATTACGGAAGTGCCGGTTGCAATATCCAATACCTCATCTTCTTCCTCCTCATCGTCGGTGATCTCGTTTTGAGTTCCGACGACATACGCGCGGACAACAAAAACACTGCCAGGAATTAACACAACAGCCATAAATACAGTCCAAACGACCATTAATATTTCAAATTTTTTATTCGGTTTCATATCGATTCTCCCTTTTTTTTAAGTCCATAAACAATTATATCACAAGATTTGGATTTGTCCACCGATTTTCAAGAAATTTGTAGGTTTCTATACGTTTTTATAGGTTTGATCTGTTACGATTCACAGTCGATTTGGCAGGGGATCGTAATAAAGTACTAGAACAAATGTTTGACAAGAAGTCATTTAACATGGTATAATTAAGAAAATATTACGTTCGGAGGGGTACCATGAACAAAAAGGAATTATCAGAAAAACAATGGGAAATCTTAAATTATATTAAATCCTATATATTGGAACACGGCTATCCTCCTGTGGTACGAGAGATTTGCGAGGAGGTTCATTTAAAAAGCACTTCTTCCGTAAAACGTCATTTGGATATTTTGGAAGAAGCTGGTTACATTCGTAAGAATTCATCGAAATTTCGAAGCATTGAACTGGCGGATGATGAGATCAATCCCTTACGCGCAGAAGTTCGCAACATCCCGATGGTGGGGGAAGTGGCTGCCGGTTCGCCGATCTTAGCCGAACAGAATATAACGGGATATTTTCCTTTTTTATCGGAAGAATTACCTTCCGGAGACCTTTTTTTACTCTCCGTTCGCGGCGAAAGTATGATCCAGGCCGGTATTTTTGATGGAGACCGGATCCTGGTTCGTCAAACATCCACTGCTTCCAACGGAGATATCGTGGTTGCCCTGGTGGATGATTCGGCCACGGTGAAAACTTTCTACAAAGAGAAAGATTGCTTCCGTTTACAACCGGAGAATGATGCCATGGATCCTATTTATGTAACGGAACTTACGATTTTAGGCGTAGTTGTAGGTCTCTTCCGTTTCATGTAACCGGAAATTATAGTGATACGACGTTATGTGGTGGGAAGGGTTGTTTATAAGGCGTCAATCTCACAAACTTTTCCATCTCGCCAGATACGTTCAATATCGTAAAACAGCCGGTCTTCCGGGTTAAATATATGGACGATCACGTCATGAAAATCCATTAAAACCCAGCCGGCATTTTTATTGCCTTCGATGCGAGGGGACTCGATGTGATTTTCCTCGGTCTTTAATTCAATTTCGTTTAAAACGGCGTTCATATGAGGCGCCGTGGTGGCATTGGCAATGATCATATAATCCGCGATCACGGATATTTCCTGGATTTTTAATATCTTGATATTTTCAGCTAATTTCAAGTCCAATGCTTCGTAGATGATCTTTACTTTCTCTTTGGAATCCATTTTTAAATATTCTCCTTATAATACATATAGGTTAATTGAGTTAAGGGATCGATTTTCTTTCCCGTATTTTGCAAATAGGGAACAATGTCGCTTAGGATCATATAGATGGCATGATTCATGTTCTCAGCGGCCGTCTTACGAATCTGATTTAACGGATAGGGGGAAGAATCCATGTTTCGATTTACCTCAATGTAGTCGGCGATATACAAAATTTGGGCAAGTTCGGACATTTCGGGCTTTCCGGTGGTATGAAAGGTAATGGCATCCAATATTTCCGGATCCGTAACACCGAAACGGGTTTGGGCAAAGTGAGCGCCTAATTTCCCGTGAATCAATCCTAAATTTTCCCGTTCATAGTTGGTCAAAGGAATCCGGAACAAATCCGCCAATTCCAGCTGTTCTTCCGGCGTATAGAATTTGGCGTTATCGTGTAAGATTCCAGCGATATAGGCTTTTTTCTCATTCAGTCCATAAACTTGAGCTAAATATTGGCACATAAGAGCTACGCCTATGCTATGGCGAAATCTCTTAGGCGTTAGCGTTGCTCTTAAACAAGCTTCTATCTCCGAGGGAGTGGAAGGAATCGGCTCCCATTTGCTATGATATAGCCCGCATACTTTTATATATTGGATCACGTGATCCGGGCATAGTCCGTAAGGGGAGGTTCCGTTCTGAAACTGCTCTCGGATCTTTGTGGATGAGATCTTTAATTTCCGTTGGGAAAGGAGATGCACCGTTCCATTCCATTTGTCTTCAATGGTTTGGATCACAGGTTTCAAATCCTTGGTTTTTCCCCGTTTTGCCACTACGATGGTGGCAAGTTTTACAATATCTTCCGGATTTCTCCAGGAAGGAAAATATGCCAGAGAATCGCCGCCCATAATAAAATAAAATGTGTGCTTCGGATATTTTTTCTTTAAATGTTTTAGGGTTTCTACGGTATATCCCCGTTTGTTTTCTTTATCAACGTCCGATGGTTTATGGGTCGGAATGGATTCCAATGCATGCTCCAACATACGAAGTCTGTGCTCGTAGCTTGCCATTTCCCCTGCTTCTTTATAGTAAGGGGAGACCGTGGGCAAATACCACACTTCCTCTAAATTCAGTTCTTTTTGCGCGGCCATCCCAATGGCAATATGCCCGTTGTGTACCGGATTAAAAGAACCGCCTAAAATTCCGATGCGACTCATTTCTTTGCCTCTTTTCCTAAATACTTCCGTTTTCCAGGTTCTTTGGCTTGTTTGTAAAGGACGATGCGGCGACCGATCACCTGCACCACCTGGGAGTTGGTCCGTTCCGCTAACCGTTCGGCAATGCTTCTAGGATCATCAAAACAGTTCTTTAAAACATTGATTTTGATCAATTCTCTTGCTTCCAATGCCTCATGAACCGCCTGGGTGATTTCCGGTGTTACCGTACTTTTCCCAATATGTAAGATGGGATCCATATTCATGGCAATCCCTTTTAAATAGGCTCGTTCTTTTGAAGTCAATCCATTCATCCCTTTCTATTCATAATAATCAAACAACTGTCCCATGATCTCTACGGTATCGCCTTCCTGTAATCCAAGGGCTTTCATGCGATCGATCACGCCTTGTTCTACCATAAATTTCTGGAAGAATTCAAAGCCTTTTTCACTTTCAATGTTGGTATATCCCAACATTTTCTCAACTCTCATGCCGCTAACGTGAAAGATTCGTTCTTCTTCTTCCAGCGTAACCTCGTAGGGGGTATTTTTCGCCTCTTCCCGAAAGGCTTCATATTCCGTTTCAAATACGATCTTTTCTTTGGGAAGCTGGTCTAAAACTGACTTCACATGATAAAGGAGTTCTTGTACCCCGGTTTTTGCAATGGCGGATATAAAAAATATGGGAATCCCCTTTTTTTCAAAATAGCTTCCTAGTCGTTTCTTGACTTCCTCCTGTTCATCCTGGGATAAGCAGTCAATTTTATTAGCGGCGATGACCTGGGGTCTTTGGGCGATCTCTTCGTTGTAGTCTTTTAATTCTCCGGTAATGACCTCATAATCATGAATGGGATCTCTTCCCTCGGAGGAGGAAGCGTCTAACATGTGGATGAGAACCCGGGTTCGTTCAATGTGTTTTAAAAACTTATGTCCCAGACCAACGCCTTCCGACGCCCCTTCGATCAAGCCCGGGATATCCGCCAGGATAAAGCCGTCCATCTGAGGGAGATCCACCACACCTAAATTGGGGTCAATGGTTGTAAAGTGATAATTGGCAATTTTCGGTCTGGCAGCGGTTACTGAGGATAAAAAGGTGGATTTCCCCACATTGGGGAATCCGATCAATCCTACGTCCGCAATGGATTTTAATTCTAAGATTACATCCAGCTCCAGCGCATCCTGTCCCGGTTGGGCATATTTTGGTGCTTGCATGGTAGAAGTGGCAAAATGCATGTTTCCCTGACCGCCACGTCCGCCCTTCAGAAGAACCACCCGGTTGTTTTCATAAGACAGATCCGCCATGATCTTCCCGCTCTCCGCTTCTTTTATAATGGTGCCTGCCGGCACTTTGATCACCAGATCTTTTCCATTTTTACCGTGACAGCGTTTTTTTCCGCCGGGATATCCGTCTTCTGCCACATATTTTCTTTTATGACGAAAATCATACAGGGTATTTAATCCGGGATCCACTTCAAAAATAAGATCCCCGCCTTTTCCGCCGTCGCCCCCATCGGGACCGCCATTGGGCACATACAATTCCCGACGGAAACTTACATGTCCGTCGCCGCCTCTTCCGCTTCGTATATGGATTTTGGCCACATCTGCAAACATTATATTTTCACCATTCCCTTTATTGATCCATCGGTTGCTGTGAATCGTTACATTCATAGAAAGAAAGCTGCCAAGAAATCTTGACAGCTTTGAACATTCTTACTTTGCAGCTTCTACCGGATATACACTGGCTTGCTTCTTATCTCTACCCTTACGTTCAAAACGAAGGATTCCATCGGTTAAAGCAAACAAGGTGTCATCTCCACCACGTCCAACGTTGTTACCGGGATGAATCTTGGTTCCACGTTGTCTGTAAAGAATATTACCGGCAAGAACAAATTGTCCATCTGCTCTCTTGGCACCTAATCTCTTAGATTCCGAATCACGCCCGTTCTTTGTAGATCCCATTCCTTTTTTGTGGGCAAAGAACTGAAGGTTCATATTCAACATGTGTCTTACCTCCTAACTTTTAATCAAATTTACGTACTCGCTGTAGCTGTCTGCAATGGATTTCAAACCAAGTTCCAGGGACTGGAATAATAATTGTTCCGAGTCGGTAACCGCATCCTTGCAAAGCAGCTTCATTTCTCCTCGCTTCTCATCGGTTTGCAATGTGAATCTGGTATGAGTGAGATGTTCCAAGGAATTGACCGTGTTGATCGTCAAGGTAGAAACCGCCGAACATACAATGTCGGAGCCTTCTTCCTGATAACCGGAATGTCCTACTACATGAAAACCACAGAATCTGTGAAGATCATCTTTCAACATTCGAATCTCAATCATAAGGTTTCACATCCAATCCTTAAGCATTGATCTTTTCGATCTTTACCTGAGTATACGGTTGTCTGTGACCGTTCTTCTTATGGTAACCGGTCTTAGGCTTATAACGATAGACAATCACTTTTTTGGATTTGCCTTCATCCAGAACCGTTGCTGTTACAGAAGCACCATCGATGGAAGGATTTCCAACTTTTGTGTCTGCATCGCGAATCACAAGTACCTGATCAAAGGTTACGGTTTCTCCCGGTTCCACGCCAAGCTTTTCAACGCGGATGATATCCCCTTCTTCTACCTTATACTGCTTTCCGCCGGTTGCTATAATTGCGTACATATAGCACCTCCTATAAACTTTACTCGCCAACTACGGTGTTTCCTGCGAATAACAGCAAATCTTGAACCTCGTTGTGCGGCATACTCAATTAATATACCATGAAAAAAAATATTTGTCAAATCTTTTTTATAAAAATCCCCTTTTTCACAAATCTTGGGAAAAAGGGGATTTAAATCTACTTGTATTACTGATTATCTTCCGGTGTATGCCATACCCAATCACGAACCTCAGGAAGATCGATTCCCTCCGTATGGATGTATTGTTTATGAGCAACCAATGTATCGTTCATCTTCTGGATCAAGAAGGAAGCGCGATTTCCTAATTGAGGAAGATTTTGAACAACCGCTTTCGTTAAGTTGAAACGGTCGATCTTATTCTGAACACGCATATCGAAAGGTGTTGTAATGGTACCCTCTTCTTGATAACCGAATACATGAAGGTTACGGTTGGTACGATAATAGGTAAGTTCATGGATCATGGTAGGATATCCATGGAATGCGAAGATGATCGGCTTATCCTTGGTGAATAAGGAGTCATACTCGGCGTCGCTTAATCCGTGAGGATGTTTGGTGTTAGACTCTAACTTCATTAAGTCAACGACGTTGATGAAACGGATCTTCAAGTCCGGAATGTTATCACGTAAGATCGTAACAGCAGCCAAAGCCTCTTTGGTCGGTGTATCACCGCAGCATGCAAGAACAACATCCGGTTCCTGACCCTGATCGTTACTTGCCCAATCCCAGATACCGATTCCCTGGGTACAATGCTTAACCGCTTGTTCCATGGTCAACCACTGATGGCTGGGATGTTTGGACGCTACAATTACGTTTACATAGTTCTTACTTCTTACACAGTGATCGAAGCAAGACAACAAACAGTTTGCATCCGGGGGAAGATAGATGCGAACAACATCCGCTTTTTTATTGGAAATATGATCCAGGAATCCAGGATCCTGATGGGTAAATCCATTGTGATCCTGCTGCCATACGTTGGATGTCAGCAATAAGTTCAAGGATGCAATCTTTTGTCTCCAGGGAAGCTCCGAAGTTACTTTCAACCATTTTGCGTGCTGAGCAGCCATGGAATCAACAACACGGATAAATGCCTCGTAGCTGGCAAAGAAACCATGACGTCCGGTTAAGAGATAACCCTCTAACCAACCTTCGCACATATGCTCGGAAAGCATGGAGTCCATAATACGTCCGTCGTTTGCTAAAAATTCATCGGAATCGTATTTGTCAGCGTTCCAATCTCGATTGGTTGCTTCAAATGCATGATACAAACGGTTGGACATCGTCTCATCCGGTCCGAATACACGGAAGTTTTTGGTTTCTTCATTTAATTTGAAAATATCACGAACGAAGGCACCAAGCTCGATCATATCCTGTTTTTCCACAGAACCGGGGCTGGGTACATCTACGCCATATTCACGGAAATCCGGGAGACGCAGATCACGAAGTAGCAAACCGCCGTTTGCATGAGGGTTGGCACTGATCCGGTGATTTCCTTCCGGCGTCAAAGCTTTCAATTCCGGGATCAAACGAGCGTTCTCATCGAACAACTCTTCCGGTTTGTAGCTTAACAACCACTCTTTTAATAATTCCAAATGATTCTCTTTTTCCATGGTGATGGGCACCTGATGGGCACGGAACGAATCTTCGATCTGCTCGCCGTCAACCACTTTCGGGCCGGTCCATCCTTTGGGAGTACGAAGAACGATCATGGGCCAGAACGGACGCTCTGTGTTATTGTTCTCTCTTGCTTCTTTCTGGATGGATTGAATCTTCTCGATGGCACGATCCAAAGCTTCTGCCATCTTACGATGCATATTCATAATGTAATCTTCGGATTCCATATCATCTTCTACAAAAATGGGTTCCCAACCACAACCGTGGAAGAAACTTTCAACTTCATCATGAGAGATACGGGCGAAGATGGTCGGGTTACTGATCTTGTAACCATTCATATGTAAAATCGGTAATACCGCACCGTCGGTTTTCGGGTTTAAGAATTTATTACAATGCCAAGCAGTCGCCAAAGGACCAGTCTCAGCCTCACCGTCACCAACGATCGTTGCGGTAATCAGATCCGGGTTATCGAAAACAGAACCGAATGCGTGAGCGATGGAATAACCAAGCTCACCACCTTCGTTAATGGAACCCGGAGTTTCCGGAGCAACATGGCTAGAAATTCCACCCGGGAAAGAGAACTGTTTGCAAAGTCTCTTCATTCCTTCAATATCTTCACTTACATTGGGATAAATCTCGCTGTAGTGGCCTTCTAAGTAGGAATTGGCTACAAAGAAGTTTCCACCGTGTCCGGGACCTGAAATCAATACCATATCTAAATCGTATTTCTTGATCGCACGATTCAAATGTGTGTAAACAAAGTTTTGACCCGGAACGGTTCCCCAGTGTCCTACGATCTTTTTCTTAACCTGATCTCTTGTTAAAGGTTCGCGTAACAACGGGTTGTCAAGCATATAAAGCTGAGCAGCACCCAAATAGTTAGCAGCTCGCCAATAAGCATTCATTTTCTCCAAATACTCATCTGTTAACGGCTGCTTTTCTGGACAATCGTTCATATTTGCCATGTTCTAAACTCCTTCCGAAAAATTTAAAATTTTTGTTCATATCAATTATAACATATAATTTCTTCAACACAAGTATTTTTTGTTATAATTTTGTCAATTTGTCAATTATTACTAAGTTTTATCCAGATTCCATCCTTCTTTTTGAAAAAATCCACCAAGAATCAATCTTCTTTTAAAAAGGGGTAGGAAACGATTGGCTTTCGCAGTTTCATACGGGTCATTTCCACCAGTCCCAGCTTCGTAATATCCACAACCGTAGTCTGTACAGGATCTTTCGAACATTCCTCTTTCAAGATCCGTAACAGTTCCCGTTCATGTTCCGGTTGATCCATTCCGATAAAATCGATGAGAATGATCCCGGATAATTCCCGGATCCGTATTTGCTTTGCGATTTCTATGGCAGCTTCCTGATTCAACTTAAAAAATGTTTCTTCTTTGTCCTTCTTCCCTAATACAGCTTTTTGGGTGTTTACGTCAATGACCCATAAGGCCTCCGTTCCTTCAATCATTAGGGATCCCCCGCTTTTTAGCCACACATGAGAGGAAAAAGCTTTGGATATTTGGTGTTTTAGGGAATATTTGGCTTCTAAGGGATAGGAATCCTCATAGAAGGTTATCTTCTCCTCCGGTAATAGATAGGAAGATATTTCATCATAGACTTCTTTTGAGTCGGTGAGGATCTCATGGAAATTTCCCGGTTTCTGAGAAAGTAAATAATTCTTAATATCTCCCTGTCTGGGAGAAAGCAGTGAGAATTTTACACGGTAATCTTTATTTTTTCGAATGGTTTCCAGCTTCTTATATAGAAGTTCAAATTCCGCCTGTACCCATTCCGGTTTGGCGTATTGTATGGAAGTTCGCAATATCACCGTCATACCGGGAATTGTCATTTGCTTTTCTCCGATTTTTCTCAATTCCTGCCGTAAGGAATCTTTGGTGATCTTTTGCGAGATCTGGACGGCAGGTTCTGTCTTTCCTAAGGACGCATCGTCGTAAAAATACAGGATCAGAAAGCGCCCTACCATTTCAATTCTTTGTCGAAGGACCGGCTGTTTGGAACGAACCTTCGCTTTGGCAACCTGTACCATCACTTCCTCTCCCACTTTTAAACGCTGACCTTCTTTTAACGCTAAATAGCCGGTAACGCCGGGTTTGCATTCAATAAATGCCGCTCGAATGTTGGTAAGAACCCGCTGAACACAGCCTAAATATACCTCCCCTACATAAAGCTCGTTCTCTTTTCTGGGCTCTTCGATCAGTAGATCCTGTAATTTGTTATCTTCCATGGAAGCACCGATAAAATGGTGTTTATGTTCCGTTATGATAAAGGAATGATTCACGGTTTTTACGATCCTTTCTCCTGATTTGAAGAAAATGATTCTTTCGTTGCATTTTCTTAGTTACTATGCTATCATAAAATAGAAAAAAAATACAGAGAAAGGTGAAAAAAATGTGGTGTCCAAAATGTAAAAATGAGTATGTGGATGGGATTACAACCTGTGTGGATTGCGGCTGTGAACTGGTGGATGAGCTGCCGGCAGACGAAGATGAAACACCGGTATCTTTGGTTTTGGGAAAAGTTTCTACGGAAGAATTGGCAGATCAATACGTCCAATATTTAAATTTCGCTTCCGTTCCGGCTATGGTTCAGGAGAAAGACGGTTCCTATGAATTATCCGTTCCTACTCCTTTGGCAGATCACGCCTATGCCGCTTTATATAAGCTTTATTTAAAAGAGATCCATCAAACGCCCGAAGATTCGGAAGATCTCTCGAATTCCACGAACGACGAATATGTCGACGAATATACGGATGAATATGCCGATGAAGTTTCCTCCGATTCCGAACAGGAGGAGGACTTGGAAGAGGGTTATCCGGATGGAGAGGATATGCCCAAGCTTTCCCTGGAAGATATGGCAGAAACCCTGGCAGAAACCCTGGCAGATATTGAGAACGAAGAAGCCAATCGTCTTCTCTCCGATCTGCAGACTGAGCAAAGTACGGTTTATGTGAACAACAAAGATAAATATTCGGATTTTCGCTTTAGCGGAATCTCTTTTATCGTATTTGCCGTGATCGGATACGGGTTTATTTTGTTAAATATAACGGAAGTATTTACTTTGATCAGCACCTTCACCATGATCGTAATGGGACTGATGTTTACGGCCTTTTTGTTCTTCGGTATTACTTCTCTGATCCGGGCCAAAAAAATCGGTACCCTGGTCTCAGAAGAAACCACTGCTTTAACCCAGATCCAGGAATATATGGAACGTGAATTTGACAATGACTACTTTGACCAGGTTACCGATTTGGAAATTCCTGTGGAAGAAAACTTCTTCAAGGTAACGGAACAAATGAAGGAACAAACAAAAGAGCAATTCCCTTCCTTCAGTCCGGAATTAATTGAGAATATGGTAGACGAACGTTACAACGCCTATTGCGAAGAATTCGTGGATTCCGATGCTACCAATTCTTAACGATCCATTTTCCGGTCTTGGATAAATCCGATTTTTTAAAGCCTCCGCTTTTGGTACAACCAGGTTTGATCAGAGCGGAGGTTTCATTTTTATTACAAAGGCTCCACGCTACCCGGGAAATCTTATATTTCTTTAAAAGCTTCATCCACTTCTTACCCTGTTTCTTACTGATCTTTCCATTTCCGGAAGCATCGCTAATGGAAAACTCTGTCACAAAAACCGGCAATCCTTTTTTTATGGCCGTGATGCATTTTTTACGAATGGCATCGGTATGGGTAGCGGCATAAAAATGCAAGGTATACATAAGGTTGGAATACCCTTTTATGGGGCTGTTCGCCGCAATATCCACATCCTGGGACCAGGTAGGGGTTCCCACAATGATCACGGCATCTTTGTTGTATTTCTTTATCATGGGAATGATGGTGTTCGCATAGGGTTTAATACTCTTCTCCCAGGTTACGTCGGAACCGTTGGGCTCATTACAGATCTCATATAAAAGATTGGGCGCGTTCTTATATTTTTTCGCAAAATAACGGAAGAATTGTTTTGCTTTTGCCTGGTCGGTTTTGGGATTGCCGTGATTTAAAATATGCCAATCCAAAATCACATACATATTTAAGTTGGAAGCAATGTTGATCCCCTCTTCGATCTTTGTGAACAGATCGGTAGAATACCCCTCTTCGGTTGAGGAATAAACCGCCAAACGAATGGTGTTGGCCCCCATTTTCTTGAAGCTTTTAAAAGATTTTGTGTTTACATATTGAGGGTACCAGGCGATGCCATGGGTGCTAACGCCCTTTAATTGTACGACGTTTCCCTTGGAATTTACCAAATGGGTTCCCTTGACTTTCAAAGGAGAAATGGTTTTCGCCTGACTTACGGAAGCTCCGGCAGTCGCAATAAAAAGCATGATCGATAACATCAATAAAAGTCGAATTCGTGTGTTCCTTTGGTGCATAGTTTCATCTCCTGTTTTATAAAAATTAAACTCCAATATTATGATAAACAACCAGGGATCCTTTGTCAAGTTAAGATAGGGATGAACGGAGGCAATTTTTTTTGGGAAAGGCATTGAAAAATCTATAAAGTTTCGTTATAATGGATGTGTATGTTGAAGTATAAATATATGCTTATAAGAAAACGTGAGAGGAAGGATTATAAATGACAACGCAACAAATGCAATATATCATCGCTTTAGCGGAGGAAGGAAGTTTTTCAGCTGCGGCAAAACGAATGTTTGTAACCCAGCCTTCCATCAGTCAGTTAATTAAAAACATGGAATCGCAGATCGGCGCGCCCTTATTTGAACGTAACACCTACCCCATTCGTTTAACACCAATCGGGCAGGCCTATTTGGATGCCGCTAAGAAAATGGACGCGATCACCAGAGAATTGGAAAATAGAATTTCAGAGATCAATAACCTGGAATACGGTACCTTAACCATCGGTACCTCTCCCTTCCGGGCGTCTTGCATGCTTCCCATTAGTTTATCGAAATTTAAAGAGAAATACCCGGGCATCAAAATGAATATTGTAACCGATACCATTGAAAACTTGAAATCAAAACTGCAAAACGGACAAATTGATTTCTGCATTGATAACGATGTATTTACCCGTCAAATCTTTCACATTGATGAGCTGGCAACGGAAACTTTTTATCTGGCGGTCAGTAAGGATAATCCCTTTAATGAGGGGCGGGAAGAATTTGCCATGAGCTGGAAAGATATTCTGGATAATTCCGATGTGATCTACCAGGAAAAATACATTAAACCGGAAGAATTAAAAGAAGAAGCCTTTGTGGTATTGGATTCCAAAAGTGAGTTTTCCGATATTTACACATCCTTCTTCAGCCTGTTAAAGATCAGCCCCAATGTTTCCCTTTATGCTTCCAATATTGAAACTCTGTTCCATTGGGTTAATAATAACTTAGGCGTGGGCTTTGTGCCGGATACCCTGATCCGGTATGGTAATTTTGTAGAACACCCGGTGTATTACAAACTAAAGCCACCGAAGAAAAAAATCAACATGTTCCAGGAACAGATCGTCGTGGCATTTAATAAAAATCATTTCATCAGCCTGCCGGCGAGAGAATACATTAATCAATTGAAAGAATTGATCAGTATGGGTACCTGGTTCCATATTTAACCGACTAAACATTCAGTGGTTTCTCGTTAGAAATCGTGACTGAATAACAATTTGATCTGATAATCATCCCACTCCTCATCCAAAGGGGCGTGGGATTTTTTCTTTATGGTAATGGTATGAGGCGTCTCCTCTCCATCGATGGAAAGGATTTTTGCCACCCGGTTTTCCCAGGACAGCGGATTGTAATGACGTAAGGTATCGAAATATTTATGATCCAGATAAATATCACATTCCGCTGTTAAGGAAGAATCCGGCATCTCTTTATACTCCACCATTCCAACGGAATAGGTGGTGGAAATCTCAAATTCCTCTTGAAACAATGGGAGGGTCAACACTTCATAATCGTCAAATAATCCGTAATACATCGGTTCACTTGGAACCGGCATCATCTTTTCTTCCGGCGCTTTCTCCAAATAGTGGAAGAAATCAAACATATTTTTGGCAATGTATTCATGTCCCAAAGGATTGGGGTGTACATAATCTAAGAACAGATCCTCCCAGGTACACAGGTCTTTGTCAACGTTTTGAAGAATGGCATTGCCGATTTCTAAAACCGGCAGGTGATAATACTGAGACATGTTTTTCATGGTGTATTTCGTATCACCACGGTTGTTGGTAAACATAATGGTTGCTACGGGAATGTTTAATCTTAGAAATTTACGAAGAAGACCCTCAAAGGATTCATTAAAGACCTCCAGACCGGAATCATTGACACTGTAGTCTAAGAACACCAGATCCGGCTTATGACTGAGAATATCCTCCACAAAAAACAATCCATTGGTAGACAAGGTTCCTGCATGGCTGCCATTGTAAATATAAGGCGCGTATTCACATGCCATCTCCTCGTTCCAATGATGTTTTAGATAGGTGACGTAGGAATTCTCAATTCCCACCAGATCACCGGTAGAAACCGAGGCTCCCAGAAAGGCGATGGTTTTCTTCTTGCCCTGACGGATCTGTTTTAAAACATCTTGCCATGGTTTGATATTTCCAAAGGAATGATCATAATCTAAAATCGTAGTTAAATGTTCCATGCGCCATGCCTCCTTACATAAAAAACGCTCTGTAAAAAGTCCCTATAAAAAGGGAGTGGCACTATATAACATAGTACCACCTTGCAGTATGATATGAAAAAGGATTATCTCAAATATGAGGGATAAGCAATTTTATTTGTGTCGGTTTCGAAACACTTCGAATCTCATCGAAGCCTCTCTCCTCCTGACACATGTATCATATCATATTTTATTTGATTTTGTCCAATTAGAATTTCCTATACAGTTTATAAACAAATGTTTATATTACCGTAAAATCGCGGTTTCGCCCGGTTTGATCCGATATTTTTTCTCATCAATTTCCATGAAAATTTCGGTTGACGTAGGATTTTTAATGTAGGTTTCATCCATGGAATAAACCAATTGTTCCGCGGATTTCATATAATCGCAGATCTCACCGTTGGTTGCATACCAAATATCCTCTTTACCGGACATAGTCGCAAATAGATCTTCTATGACGTTCCAATTATCCATACGATCCATCTCAAAGGTATGTCCCCATACATAAAAGCAACGGGGGACTTCCAAATCCTCGAGGGCTAAATCTAAGAATTCGTTGGTTAACGAATGTAGATTTTCCGACGCATAATGGCAGGTAGGATTCCACTCCAGCCAGTTCTGGGGCAGATAAAAGCTGTTGGTTGAAGTTACGGTTCTGGCATAGGTAATGCCTGCCAGACGTAAGATCTCTTCCGTATCAGCCGTAAAACATCCGTAAGGATAGGCAAAACCGGTTAGGATCCGGTCAAAAAAATGTTCCAGCTCTTCTCTTCCCTTTTGAATCTCTCGAAGCTGCATGGAAGGAGGCAACATATTGAACCAGGCATGGTCATAGCTGTGATTGGCTACTTCGATGAATGGTTTGTCATAAAGCTCCTTTCCTACCTTGGCCGTTACATTAATGTACGTAGGATCCTCCGGAATCGAAGTGTCGTCTTCTCTTCGAAACCAATGAGGAATGATGTTAAAGGTACCCTTGATCCCGTATTGTTCCATTAATTCAATCAGTCGTTCATCCTGGGTCACATTATCATCAAAGCTGATGGTAAAGGATTTTGCCTTAAAATCCGGATAACGGATATAATTGTTTTTCATAGAAAATCACCTCGAAATCGTTAAGCGTTTGCTTTGATCATTTCGGTTAACATGGGCACAATCTTATTTAAATCCCCTACAATTCCGTAATCAGCCACATCGAAGATGGGAGCTGTTTCGTCCTTGTTAATGGCGATGATCAAGTCTGATTCTTCCATTCCTGCTACGTGCTGGATCGCACCGGAAATACCAATGGCAAAATAGACATTGGGACGTACGGTCTTACCGGTCTGTCCAACCTGTAAATCTTTGGGCTTCCAACCGTTGTCTACCACAGCACGGGAACAGCTAACGGTTCCGCCAATGGCCTCTGCCAGATCCTCCAACAACTGAAAGTTCTCTTCTGAACCTACGCCACGACCGCCGGATACCAGGATCTTCGCGTCCATAATGTCCTCAACGTCATTGACCGCCTTCACTACGTTTAAGATCTCTACGTATTTTTCATCCGGAACAAAGTCAACTTTGAAATTTACGATCTCGGCTTTCGCACCTTTTTTCGGCTCTAATTTCTGCATAACGCCGGGACGTACCGTTGCCATTTGCGGACGATGATCCGGGCATGCGATGGTAGCAATGGTATTACCGCCAAAGGCAGGACGGGTCATTAACAATTGGTTGTGCTTCTGTGTATCTTCTTTTCCCTGAGGTACATTCAAGGGGAAATCACCGATCTCTAAGAAGGTACAGTCCGCAGTTAAACCAGTTTTTACACGAGCCGATACACGAGGACCTAAATCACGGCCGATGGCGGTTGCGCCAACTAACATGATCTCCGGTTTGAACTCGTTGATCACCGATGCCAACGCATGGGTATAAGGCTCGGTACGGTATTCTTTTAATTCTTTATCTTCTACCAGAATCACACGGTCTGCTCCGTATTCTCCTAATGTATCTGCTAAAGAAGAAACCTCAGAACCAACTAAAACAGCGGTTACCTGAGTATCTAAGGATGCTGCCAGTTCGTTGGCTTTTCCTAACAACTCCAAGGAAATGGAGCTTAATTCATTATCGACTTGCTGCGCGTAAATAAATACGCCCTTGTATTCTTCGATATTCATATGTATTCACCACTTTTCTTTCTTAAATTAAATGATATGTTTTTCTTTCAACTTGTCAGCAGACCAGCGATAACCTTTAGCTTCGCAATTTCTGTTTCGCGCAGCTTTTAAAACACAGCTTGCCTTTGAGCCGTCACGATTGACGCCGCATTCTTGCCGCAATTTTTCAAGCGGTATCCATT
>CALGGT010000035.1 GCA_937915825.1 uncultured Eubacterium sp. | reverse complement strand
ATGAACTGACAGACATAAAGACCGACCATCCCGACGAGGATACCCTGCGGAAATACCATGCCATGAGCGGTCTGCCGCTGAAACGGTTCTGGAACACCAGCGGGATTCCTTACCGTGAAATGGGGCTGTCAAAGAAACTTCCTGCCATGAGCGAAGATGAACAGTACGCCTTGCTTGCCACGGACGGCATGCTGGTTAAGCGCCCCCTTTTGGTCGGTGATGATTTTGTGCTGACCGGGTTCAAGGAAAACGAGTGGAAGGAGAAACTGCTGTAAGCCGGAAAGGATATATAGGAAGCTCACCAGAACTACATTGGATCCAAGGCGGGTCCCACCCGAAGTTGCTTAAACGGGAATGAACAAATATTTCCATCAAAGTATAAATTGTACCTTCCTACAGAAGAGAAAATAAAGAGATTTTTACGACGATACAGTATGGTGTGGTTAATCAGAATAACAGGAACATTCAAAAGAAATTATGAGGAGGAAAACGTATGGAAGATCTACAGCACATCACAAGCGCAAGCGTTGCCCAGGCGCTTGCGCGTGACTACTTTTCAATCTACTATATCAATGTAGAAAATGACCGGTTTGTTGAGTACAGCTCTACAAAGGATTATGAGGAGCTTGGCATAGAGAAGAGTGGCGATGACTTTTTCAATCTCAGTCGAACCAATATTCTGCGGATCATCCATCCGGATGACAAGGAGATGTTTCTGGAACGATTCACAAAGGAGAAAATTTTGGTTACGCTCTTTATGCAGCCGACGTTTACCATGACCTATCGTTTGATTCTTAATAATGTTCCGGTCTACGTACACATGAAGGCGACCCGGATGAAAGATCAGAATGATAATCATATCGTCATTGGAGTTAGCAATATTGATGAGCAAATGCGTGCGCAGGAGGCGTATGAGAAGGCGCACACTGCCAGTCTGACATATTCGCATATTGCCCAGGCACTAGCGGGAGATTATTTTTCCATTTACGCGGTCGATCCGGAGACGGACACGTTCACAGAATTCAGCAGTACCAGTGACTATGATGCACTTGGCATTGAAAAAAGTGGAGAAGATTTTTTTAATCTCAGTCGTACCAATATCCAGCGTATCATCTATCCCGAGGATCGTGATCTGGTACTCGCTTTGTTTACGAAGGAGAATCTGATGCACGAGCTTGGGGAGAATGGAATATTTACCATTAAATACCGCCTGATGTTCGGAGATGAACCTACCTATGTCAGTATGAAAGCGACGCTTATGGACGATAGCGGAGGGCGGCATCTCATCATTGGCGTGAACAATATTGATGCGCAGATGCGGCGTGAATTTGAGTATACCCACACTCTGAACGAAGCGAAGGAAAAGGCATACCGGGACCAACTTACCGGTGTCAAGAGCAAGCACGCATTCAGCGAGAGCGAGGAGAATCTGAATGCTGAGATCACAGCGGGAACAGTCGGAGGATTTGCGGTTACGATTTGCGATATCAATGGGCTGAAGGCTGTCAACGACACACAAGGACACAAAGCAGGAGATGCATTCATTAAGAATGCGTGTATGATTATTTGTAAGATATTCGACCATAGCCCCGTGTTCCGAATCGGCGGAGATGAATTTGCCGTAATTTCCCAGGGCAGTGATTATGAGATGATCGATACGCTCATTGAGAAGATGGAGACTCGTAACTGCGAAGCAAAACAGAACGGGGATGTAATCATTGCCTGCGGTATGTCCCGCTTTGACCCTGACTGTGATCAAAGCGTATCGGCTGTTTTTGAGCGTGCGGATGAGCGAATGTATGCGAACAAAAAACGTCTCAAAGGGATCGAGGACTCGTTTGCTGAGAGACGTGGAGAGGATGATTGATGAAGTACCATATTGTAACGGATGAGCTGGATGAAGAAATCTGGAATCGGATCCTTGCACACACCGGCGAAGCATTTAAAACCGTCCATGGTCTTCCCTTTACATACCATCAGAAGATCAGCCGGACCGGTGAGCCACTGGGGGAACTTATTATCGATCGTAAGAAAAAGACAATCACCAGGAACACGGTCCTGCTGGCTTATAAAAAGGCGCTGAAACTGATGGAGACGGAAGGCAGCGTATCAGGACCGAAAAAGCTCGGGGTATTTGGAGCAAGTTACCTCTATCCGGTTTTTTTGGAACTGGGGATTTGCTGATCCTATTTGTCCTTGGGTTATTTCTTGTATCGCCGTTTCTGCAGATGATCCTACGGGCGATCAACGGTTTGGACAACCAGCCGCTGGTGGTGACATCGGGATATGTCCAATACTACCAGAGAACGATCCAAAACATCCATATATTGGCACGTTTTACTGCGATTCTTGTGTTGTGCTGGCTGATCATCTACCGTATCATGTGTAAACGGTCGGGGAAGACCCGAACCAAAGATTTTCAATGGAACGAGTTTCTCGTAAAGCTCCTGCCAATGTTCCTATTTTTGCTGTTCGCGCTAAGTATAGCCCTTGTCACGATCATTCGAGGACCCAACGAGTATGATCTTACAGGGCACCCTTACATGTTTGAGAGTGTGTACAGTTATATTTCATATCCGCTGGTTTTTTTCTTTTGCGGAATGATGCTTTTCCAGGAGAAACATAGAAAGATCCTACTTTACGCCCTTTTATTTACCTCGCTTCCCATCAATATTCTTGCGTTGATCAACGAATGGGGCACGAGGATCCTGCTATTTAGCGACGCGGATGTATGTGGCGTATGTGCGGTGTTTCACAATTCCAATCATTATGGTTATTATCTTGCGATTACGATCATAACAGCGGCTCTGATGAGCGTTTATGAACGAATTACCTGGTTGAAAGTTTTTTCAGCGGTCTGTGGCGGTATCGCAACGATCGTGCTCATCATTAACAATACTTTGGGCGCATATCTTGCGGTTCTTTTCGTGTTCGTTTTATTTATCCTTTACAGTTTTCTTCTTGCAAAAGAGAATAAAAAGCAGTCACTGATCGTGATGGGGGGATATCTCTTTATCACAGTTGTCATGAGTTTTCGTTATGCTACGATCCTGTCAAGTTTTGTTACATTATTTGGGGATCTTGGATTGATCATCAGCGATCCCCTTGAAGCGGATTCTGCCGGTTCATCCCGGTGGATGCTTTGGAAAGGTACGGTTCAGCATATACCCGAAAGTCCCTTTCTTGGTTTTGGTGTGGAGGGACTGCTCAATCCGTACGGTGTTGGCACGCCTCACAATGAGTTTTTGCAATATGCCGTGTTTTTTGGAATACAGACAAGCCTCCTCTACATCATCGCCTGTTTGGTGATACTGTATCGCGTGTTTAAAAACTGCCAAAAACTCGATCGGACAACGATGATATGTTTCTTTGTATGCATCGGTTATCTTGCTAGTTCCTTTTTCGGCGTAGCCATCTACTATACGACCCCATTGATCTATATTTTCTTGGGAATGACCTATGCGGAATATCTTCACATATCGGTATAAATATTCCTTTTTGACTCATTGTATTGATCCTTTATCGTTTTTCCGTTACAAATGAGATCAAAGATGCGCCAGAGGTTACAGGATGTCGCATCGTTCCTTTCCGACTTAAAGCAAAAGAACCACAGCATAAAAAGTGTGGCGAATGATATTGCGGAAGCAATCCGGTCGGAACTTATAGCGGATCAGCCGGAAATCACATCAATCCGTAAATTGACGGATTGCCTTTTAAAGTACGTTGAGCTGACAGGGGATAAGTTTGTATTCATCCTTGATGAATGGGATGCGGTGATCCGAGAAGCGGGAACAGATGAAGCTACAAAAGAAGCATATCTGAACCTTATGAGAAGTTGGTTTAAAAACGGAGATTTCACAGGGAAAGCAATTGCAGCCGCATACATGACTGGTATTTTGCCGATCAAAAAAGACGGTTCACAGTCTGCTATATCCGATTTTAGGGAGTTCTCTATACTTGAACCCGGAGAATTTGCAAAGTACACAGGCTTTTTGGAAGATGATGTAAAGAAAATATGTGATGAATACCATTGTGATTTTCGGAAAATGAAAAAATGGTATGACGGTTACACAGTAGGAGATGTAAAATCCGTTTATAATCCGTATTCGGTTATCAATGCGGCTGGTTCGGGAAAATATAAGTCATATTGGAAACAAACCTCTGCAGCGGATGATCTTCTGAGATATATTGAGATGGATGAAGAGGGATTGCAGGGGGATATTGCTCAACTGATCACAGGTGAAACAATCGAGATAGATTCAAGCAGTTTTAATAACGATGTCACAGGTTTTAAAGTAAAGGACGATGTGCTGACCTTGCTTGTGCATCTCGGCTATCTGGCATACGAGCAGAAAGTTGAAATATTCGGAGAGGGTGACGACGAGGACGAATTGATAAGAGAGTTTGTTTATATTCCGAACGATGAAGTGAGATTGGAATTTAAGAACATTCTTAAATTGGCTAAGCATGAGGTTCTTGTTGATCTTCTCACAAAGTCCAAAAAACTCTTTCAGGATACGATCAGCGAAAACGAAGAAGCGGTTTATGTTGATAAGACAGGATATATCTATCGTTTGGTTCATGAAGTTACGCCTTTTTTCTTAAGCAGACCAAGGCGATTTGGCAAAAGTCTTCTTTTGTCCACACTTCGTTCTTACATATGAGATAAAGGATGTTAGCGAAACAATCAGTGACCGTTTTCAAAATCTTCTGATAAAAGTTTCAGAAAAAACCAAGCAGCGCTGTGTCGTTTTGATAGATGAATACGATAAGCCTCTTCTTGAACTTGTGGATGATCCTGAACGTCAGGAACATAACAAATTGGTTTTTAAAGGATTTTTCTCAAATCTTAAAAGCTGTGATGCCTACATTAGATTTGTTTTTATAACTGGTGTAACCAAGTTTCATAAGGTCAGTATATTCAGTGATCTTAATCAATTGAATGATATTTCGTTAAGTGATGATTTTGCCGGAATATGCGGTATTACTGAAGAAGAGATGGTTAGGGATTTTGAACCGGAAATAAAAGCATTATCAGAAAAACAAAAAATCGAACATTCAGAATGCTTGAATACATTAAAACAGGAGGTTAAGTATGGCTTTCTTAACAGTATCCTGCCTACCTATATTCCGGCAGCAACAGAAGTGAATGGTCTTGACATTTTCTCCATCGAAGATTATATTGCCAATGGTAATCTAGACAGGATAAAAGACTTTCTGACAGCCTTGTTTGCTCAAATTCCCTATACCACAAATGATGCACCCTTTGAGCACTATTTCCAGTCAATCATTTATATAGTTTTTACGCTTCTCGGTCAGTATACGGTCTGTGAAATGCAAACTTTTAATGGTCGCATAGACTGTAAGGTTGAAACAGACAGGTTCATCTATCTTTTTGAATTCAAACGTGATAAGAGTGCTGAAAATGCATTACAACAGATAAATGATAAAAATTATGCACTTGCTTTTATTGCGGATCAAAAAAAACTTTATAAGATCGGTGTGTCTTTTGATTCCGAAAAGAGAATTCTATCCGAATGGAAAGTAGTTGAATAATGCCGGACATCGTGATAGTATCTTATAATTTAATTCGCTTTCCCTTTCGGATTCTATTAAGGATTTTTCTTCGTCTTTTCTTAGATAACCCCGGATAATAAAAGCGTTTGATCCGCTTGAATTTTTTAAAGGCTTTTTTTCGAATGACGGATACTTTGTATCGTACGTTCTGATAGAGAATCTTTTTGGGAAGTTTCAAGGTTTTTCTTTTAAACTTCCTGGATTTCGGGCCTAAGACCTTAAGTTTACGATTCTTAAGAATTCGGTAACGAATTCCCTTCCGTACAAAGGTTTTCCCAACAAGATCGGATTTCGGGCTGGAGGTGGGAAATACGATCACAGGATCCGGATCCGGTGTGATTAAGTTGTCAGGAGTACCGGTAGGGAATGGAGTTTCCGTTCGATCACCAGGGTTCTCCGGGGATATCGTAGGTGTCGGTGTAACGGTCGGTGTAACAGCATCGGGGGAGAGGCTGGGGATGTTAGGAGTCGAAGTCCCCGGCGTACCGGTTGAAGTACCGGGGGAATCCGTTGATGAATGATCCGGAGAAACCGTAACGCCGGCAGTGGGTTTTGTGGTTGAAGTCGTTCCCGGTGCGGTCGTTGCCGTATTCCCCGGCGTGACCGTTGCCGTATTTCCCGGCGTGACAAAGGTTATATTCCCCGGTGTGATCGTTGAAGGAATCTCAGGTGATGTGGTAGTAGTTACATCCGGAGCAGTTGTAGCCTCTGGAGTAGCCGTAGCCTCCGGTGTCCCGGAAGCGACGGGAGAAACGGAAGCTGAGGCATCTGCTGTGGGAGTAACAGTAGCCATCGGTGTTACCTGTGGCATGCTTAGAATCTCATCCATATTTTCTGCCATTTCCTTCATGGTACAAGCACGGAAGTTATAGGTGATTCCCTGATTTTCATATTGAATAAAGGAATTCATAAAGTTTAAGAATGCGCTCCGTTCCTCGTGGATACTGGCATAACAACCTTGAACCAATGAATGAAAGACAGCGGCACATCCGGAAACCACAGCACAGGCTTGGGAGGTTCCCATACCCGCCCGGAGCGTTCCGTCATAGTTGGTACAGATTATATTTTCACCGGGTGCGATCAGCTGGTATTTGGGCGTGTTCTCATTTTGATCCCAATTGCTGAAGCTGGCCAGTTCCTTGTTGGTATCATAGGCCATAACGCCGATCACTCCATCCCAGGCTGCAGGATATCCGTCGCTTGTGTCCTCTGTAATATGTTCTCCCACAGTAGGAAGGGATTGATTGCCGGCAGAAGCAATGACCAGGGAATGGGCCGTGGCATAGTCCACCATTTTTCTTAAGGTTGAGTCATTGCTGAAGGTGATACAGGATAAATTGATCACATCGGCCCCCATATCCACGGCATATTGGAGTCCTTCGCATAAAACCTCGGAGTTAAAATTAATATCATCGGATACTTTAATCGGCAGGATCTTCGCCCCATAGGCAACACCGCCGGTAATGGTGCGCAAACTGCGGTTGGTGATATGTTTGCCGGCAATAATACTGGACATCTGGGATCCATGACCGTTGGTATCGTCCAAATAGGTGTAGGAATCGGCGAGATTTACACCGTGAATATCGTCCACATAGCCATTTCCATCGTCGTCCACGTTCTCTTCACCGTAAAGTTCCGCTTCGTTGGTATAAAGGCAATCTGAAAAACAATCCAGATCCGGGTTAATACCGCTGTCGATCACAGCAACCACTGTTTCTTCTCCAGGCACAAGATTTCGTTGTTCCAGAGTATCCCATAGGGTATCACATCCAATGTCCGTTAAATACCACACATATTCCGGCGTTCGACTTTTGGCGGCCAAGGCATAAGATTCCTCTGCCAGGGGCTGGAAAATACAGAAACAGAGTGCAATTATTATAAAAATGGAGATCTTTCTTTTGATCATTTTTTTATGCATAAACATTCCTTCTTTACATATAGGTTTCGTTCCAGGGATCGGTCGTTTCGAATGACGGTAGGAAGGATCGTTCTACTGCTTGGAATGATAAAAATCCTTGGGGGTCACGCCCTCGGATTTGAGAAACGCCCGATAAAAGGTGGAATAGTCCTTAAACCCGCTGAGTAAAAATACTTCCGACGGGGAAACGCCATGGGATAGTTCCTGTTTGGCCACATTGATCCGCTTCATCTTCAGATAATTGTGAATGGTGTGATCGGTCTGATTCTTAAATTCCTTGGACAGAGTGAAGCGATTCATATAAAAGTGATCCGCCAGAAAATCCAAAGTAATGTCATCCATATAATTCTCATTAATGTAACGGATTACCTTCTCAATCGTGGGATTCATGGTATGGACGATCCCCTGGGGTTCCAATTCTCTTATAATGTTCCGGTTCAGAAGTGCCATGATCTGTAAAATATAAGAGCGGTTCAGCATTTCTTTTTCGCGAAATTTCTCTTTGCGATTGTCATAAATCTTACGCATACAGGAAGTGATGGTGTTATATTCATCCATATCCCGGATGGTAAAGTGAAAACGCCTGTTTTTTTCTGCCAGATGCAGAGTGCTTAACAAGTCGTATTCATTAAAGGAAAAACTCCGCAGACAGGGAACCGAGACATACAAATACATTCGGATATAAGGGGATTTGGTAGGTTCGGCCGGCAGAAGCTGGTGAATGGTATAAGGGGGAATGATGACAATATCGCCCTTCTTAACATCGAAGATGTGACCCTCCACGGAAAGCAGGATGGAGCCGCCTACGAAGACGTAGATTTCATAAAAGTTATGACTGTGAGACGGGACTCTTGGAATCTCCGTATTGGTGATGTGACGTGCCTCATAATAGTAATCACTGGCAAGGGGGCCGTCTTCTTCGGAATAAATATAACGCATAGGTTCCTCCCTTCATTGTAAATATTTTACTAAAAACCTTGCAAAAATGCAATAAAAGTTTGCATTTTATGTTTTACTATTGCAAATATTTTTTTTTGATGTACAATAAAACTATCACATTGGGGGCTGGATGCCCTCGTTTCATAAAGAAAGGATTTGGGTATTATGAGAAAAACAACCAAGAATGCAACAAGAGTGGTTGCTCTATTGGCATCCTTTGCCATGGTCGTATCTTTTGCCGGCGGGACAACAGCGCCTGCTGAGTTAAAGGCAGATACGGTTGTGAACATTGGAAGCAATACGGCAGTTCCGCTTGGCTCTACCGGTTATGTAAGACATGACTTGTCGGACAAAACAACCGCGGTAGCAAAGAATATGGTAAAGAGTTATGTACCATATGAGAATGGGGAGTTAGCAGCTGAGGGAGATTATTTGAAATTTACAGCCGATGAAGCATCGGAGACAAATGGATTCCGTTTGGATATTACTTCTTACGTTAAGAAGAATCCCAGTGGAACCTTGTATGGCGCCTCTCTTATGTTAGGTGTTAAGGATTGGGAGGAAGATCAACCGGCGAAGATGTTCTTTGAAGTAACCGGTGAGAACGGCGGAACGTATGAGGTTGCCCGCGCAACCTCCACCGGTGACAATACAATTATTGAAACCGACAGTAATATTATGTGGTATGACCATTTTCTGGAAGGAGAGGCTGCCATTCATTACGACAGCGACTCAAAGATTTATCTTTGCGTAACCCAGGCAGGAACGGTCCAGGGATATGACAGTGTTCGTTTATGGGGATATCCCGATGAGCACGCCGATGCGACCGATGTGTTCATTACCACACCGGAGTTGGACGATGAAAGTAAACAGGTAAGCATGAACTTCACCAACTTAACGGAAGAAGATAAGAACCTGGTGATTGACATCCAAGACTATGAAGAAGATGAAGTAGTCGGTGAAGATAAATACACCGTAACCATTCCCAGCGGAATGGAAGATCAGGATATTTCCTTAACGGCCGATCAGGGCGATGTGTTAAATGTAACCGATGAAGAAGGAAATACTTACTACAAAGATTATAAATTGGGAACCTATGACTGGGTAAGTACCTGGGCAAACGCAGAAGAGAAAGCGAATGTTGATTCCAACAGCATGCCCAATATTGATCTGGAGGGAACGACGTATCGTCAGATCATCCGTGTTACCACATCGGGAACCAAACTTCGTTTCCGTTTCTCCAATCAGTATGGGGAAACACCGTTGGAATTAAAATCCGTACACATTGCAAAGCAGGTTGAGCCTACGGAGTCAGAGATCGATAAAACGACGGATGTAGCTCTTACCTTTAACGGAGAAGAAAGCGTGGAGATCCCGGCCGGTGAAACCCTTGTATCCGATCCGGTGGAATTCCATATCAACGCGTTGGAAAATATTGCGGTATCGACGTACTTTGGGGAAGTTCCCGAAACCATTACCGCTCACCGTGGTGGTCGTGCAACCATGTATTTGATCGAAGGAAATCATGTATCCAATAAGACCATTGATTCCAACTATAACAGAAAAGCGTGGTATTATTTATGTGACTGTTCCATTCTTTCTCCGGAAGGAAGCAAGGCTGTTGTATGCTTCGGTGATTCCATTACCGACGGTTACGGAACCGATGCTTCTTATTTAGGAAAGAGCCCGGACAGCTATACAAGATGGGGGGACTATTTTGCAAAAAGATTACAGGCAGAAGG
The DNA here is from genome assembly GCA_937915825.1 of uncultured Eubacterium sp. Taxonomy (GTDB): domain Bacteria; phylum Bacillota; class Clostridia; order Lachnospirales; family Lachnospiraceae; genus Eubacterium_F. The sequence continues at coordinate 29,718 of CALGGT010000035.1, read as the reverse complement.
AAAAGAAAAGATTTCCGTATTGAACGAGGGAATCGGTGCAAACTCCATGTTGGGCTCCTACCCGACCGATCGCGGGATCGATCGTTTTGAGAGAGATTTGATCGAACACGATGGCGTGGGATATTGTATCATCCACTTTGGAGTCAATGATATTCAGAAGCTGTCAGATACGTCCAAGGCAGACCTATTGATCCCGGAATTTAAGAAAATGGTGGATACCTGCCATAAATATGGCATTAAAGCATACGGTGCTCCCATCCTTCCATTCGGAACCAGTGTGGATTACTATTCCGAAAACTCGGAGAAAGTTCGTACCATGATCAATGATTGGATGCGTTCGGATGAGTCCGGTTTTGATGGCATCATCGATTTTGAGCATGCCGTACAAGATCCGGATAGCGAGATTCCCAGTATTTTGAAAGCTTATACGGGAACCGATGGATTACATCCCTATGATGGATACGATGTAATGGCAGATGCAATTGATCTGAGTTTGTTTGAGTAAGGAAGGATGAGAAACATGATGAAGAATACGAAAAAAATAATTGCGTTGGCTTTGATCGCGGCATTGGCGGTATCCCCTGTCTCTTCTTCCGCAAAAGCCGGTAAAAAAAGTGTGAAGATTACCAATCCTTCGAAGAAGAAGGTGACGTTAAAAGTAGGAAAAACCCTGAAATTAAAAGTAAAGGTAAAACCTTCCAAGGCAAAGAAAAAGCTGGTATTTAAATCCAGTAAGAAGAAGGTTGCCCGTGTGAATAAAAAGGGGAAAGTAAAGGCGCGTAAAGCTGGAACGGCGAAAATCAGCGTATGGATCAAAGGAAGTAAGAAATCCAAGGCTGTATTAAAGGTGAAGGTTGTAAAGAAGGCGAAGAAGAGTGAGGATGCATCCTCCTCCGCACAACCTTCTCAATCACCGGCCGCATCCGCGACCGCATCGACGGCCGCATCGACAGCCGCATCTCCGGCCGCATCCGCGGTGGCTTCCCCGGGCGCTTCCATAGGTCCGGTACAATCGCCGGCCGCTACGGCTATGCCATCGGCGGTACCTTCTGCCGAAGCATCGGTGGAGCCTTCCGCCGTTCCTACTGAGGAAGCTACGACAGAGCCTACCGAAGAACCTACCGTGCTTCCTACCCGGGATCCCGATGATCCGGATCAACGGTTGAAAGATGGAAGTGTACGTGAAAGTGTGATTCAGTTCCAGACTGCGGATTCATCCCGCATTGATATAACAGCAGGTGAAAACGATCTAGAATATGCGTTGGATGATAACGGCAAGGACGTGTTATCTAAGATGAATGCCAGCAAATTCCTTCTTGGCATCGGTGCGCACAATCTGAAGCCCTCCTATAAACTGAAGGCTTTGGAAATTTGCACAGCGAATAAATCCTACCAGATCAAATTAAACCGGGGAAATGTATTTGGGATTGGTGGAACCGTTGTTGCAAGCAGAGAAGGGATCAGCTATCAGGGAAATCATAATTTCTACGGCGGTATTGCTGTATGTTGTGATCTGTCCGGCGTTTCATCGAAAGATATCACTGACATTAATTTCCTGGTGGAAAGTGAACAAGACCTGGAATTAAAGATCCTTGCCGGAACGGAGGTGGAAAAGTTATCAGAGGTAACTGGAAAGGAGAATCGAGCATACAGCATAGTTTCTTAATTCCTTTCCAAAGTTTCAAAGGAGAGATGATATGAAAAAATGGAGAAGAGCCGGGGCGGTTATCATGGCCACGGTAATGGTTGCAACGGATTTATTAGGAGGAAGCAGTACCTCGATCCAAGCAGCGAAGAAGCCGAAATTTGCCAAAAAGAAAGTGGTAATATCGGTAGGCAAGAAGAAAACTTTAAAGATTAAGAACAGTTCCAAACGCTTCAAATTTCGTTTTAAGGTGAAAAACAAGAAGATCGCGAAGATTACCAAACAGGTGAAGAAAGGTAAGAAAGCGAAAGTTGTGATCCTTGGAAAGAAAGCGGGAAGCACCAAAGTACAAGCGATCTATAAGGTGGGGAAAAAGTCGAAAAAGCTCATTTGTAAAATACAAGTAACGTATGAGGATGAAGGAGAAGGGACTGCGGCAACGTCGGTTTCTGACACATCATCGTCTCAGGCTCCGTCCCCTGCGTCCTCAGCAAATGCGAAAGAGACAGAGGGTAGTAATATGCAGAATGAAACATCGGCCCCGAAGGCGGAAGAAAGCCTTGAACCGACGGTAACACCGAAAACAGACATTTCCACGGAAGCTCCGGAGGAGGTTCCCACGGAAGTTACCACCGAGGCACCGACCGAGGAACCGACCGAGGCACCGACCGAGGCTCCTACGGAAGCCCCCATTGATCAGGCGAAGCCTTCCATTCAATTAGAGGCGGTTAGTGATTTCCCTATTTTGGAAGAAGGAAAAGCGGTAACCTCTCTTTACATTGAAGAAGAGGATCCGGAATACGATGGATATACCTTGATCGCGGATGCCTTTCAGGCAGATGTGGCTCGTGTTGCAGGAATCGGTGTGGATAACGAAGGGGTTGCCCTGGAGGATGACAACAATCTGAAGGTGGTTACCAAGAAGGAAGATATGACGGAGAATGTCATCGTCGCAGGAACCCTGGGCGGAAATACCGTTATCGACCAGTTGGTACAGGATGGAAAGATGGATGTAAGCGATCTGGAAGGTCGCTGGGAAAGCTACCAGATTCAAGTCGTTGAAAATCCCATGGATGGCGTGAAGAAAGCGCTGGTGGTTGCCGGAAGTGATAAAAGGGGAACCATTTATGGAATCTTCCATTTATCAGAATTAATGGGGGTATCCCCTTGGGTTTGGTGGAGTGATGTAACGCCGAAGGTTCAGAAGAATGTGACCTTGAAGGCGGAAGACATTGCCCTGGTTTCCAGAGAACCGTCGGTGAAATATCGTGGTATTTTCTTAAACGACGAGTCCCCGTCTCTGACAACCTGGACGAAGAATCGTTATAAAGGACGTAACGAGTACTTCTATCGTCAGGTATTTGAATTGATCCTTCGTTTGAAAGCCGATTATCTATGGCCGGCGATGTGGAGTGATATATTCAGTACCGGCGGAAAGAGTGAGAAGATTGCCAACGCAAAATTAGCAGACGCGTATGGGATCGTAATGGGAACGTCTCATCATGAACCCTTATATCGTGCCGGCAATGAGTGGCATAATGAATTCAAGAGTAATTACGATTATCTGGATTATACGGCGGCGGAAAGTTGGAATCTTTACAATATCCCGGGAGAAGAAGGATACGATGCAGATATCAATGCTGCCATCGAGGACTTCTGGGATAAGGGCGTACAACGAAATAAGGACTTTGATAATATCTGTACTGTGGGCATGCGGGGCGAGAATGACTCCACCTTGCCGGCAGCGGACGATCCCACACGTTATGCGGAATTGTTAAACTATATCATTAATACCCAAAAGAATATACTTAAGAAGAATAACGATGAGAATCCGACGCAGTTAGTTATCTACAAAGAGGTGGAAGATGCGTGGTATGCCGGCAATCTTTACGAAAAAGAATGTATGGAGAATACCATCGCCATGTTTGCCGATGATAACTGGGGTTATTTAAGAACCTTGCCGACCTTTGAACAGCAAAGTAAGATTGCCGGATTGGGAATGTATTATCATTTTGATTACGTAGGCGCACCGAAATCTTATACCTGGGTTCAGACTACGCAGATTTCCAGGATCTGGGATCAGATGACCGTCGCTTATGATTACGGCATCGATGATGTATGGATTGCCAACGTAGGTGATTTAAAGCCGATGGAAATGGATATTTCCTACTTCCTGGATCTGGCTTATGATTACAGCAAATGGGGAGAGGACGGCCAGGATAAGATCCAGGAATACAAAGATCAGTGGATCCGTGAACAGTTTACCAAGGCCGATGGCAGTGGATTGAATGAGGCTCAATTAAAAGAAGCATCGGATTTGATCACGGACTATCTGGATCTGGAAACTTCCCGTAAGGTAGAGCATGTATTGTACGATACCGAAGATAGCTGCTCGGATATGTTCAGCTTGAGCAATTACAACGAAGCCAGAGATCTGTTGATCCGTTGTACGGACATTATGGATCGGGCGGAGGCGTTAAAGGAACAGATACCGGAGGATTGTATGGCAGCCTTCTATCAGTTGGTTTACTATCCGGCGATGGCAGTTCCCAACGTATTAAAGATTCAGATCTACGCAGCTTTGAATCAGAAATACGCCAAGATGAACCTGACGGCGGCCAATGTTTACGCACAGTTATGTCAGGATGCCATTGATCTGGATCAATCCCTGTATGATACGTTAAATAACGAATTACCCGGGGATTCGGAAGGTGGCGGAAAATGGAATGGTATGCAGTCGGCCAGCCGATCTTATCACATTGGCATGCAGGCTTGGAATACCAACAGCGGTAAATTGCCGGAACTTGCTACGGTAGAGACCGGAGATGAAAATGGACTTCAGGTTCTGACCGAAGGTGTAACAAACAGCTTTTCCAAGGTTTATTCCAAGGGCGACGCCTCTCTTCCTACCTTTACCGGTACCAACAAAGAGGTTTATACCATTGAGTTGGCAACGAAAGGCGAAGGCTACGATTATCAGGTATCCGCCGATCAGGATTTCATCCAATTGTCTCAAACATCCGGAACCGTTCAGACGTTAGCGGCGATCGAGGTTTCCGTAGATTGGTCCAAAGTGAAGGAGACTGCTTCCGGAACCATTACCATTACCGATGGTACGAATCGGGTTACCGTGAAGGTTACGGCAGTGGCAGTGGATGAAAGCCAATTAACGGATCAGACCTATGTGATGGCCAATGGTTACGCAACCTTAGATGCTACGAATTTTGTAAATGCCTGTGAGGGTACAGGTCAGAGAAATGACGGTTCCTTTATGAACAATCCCATGATCGTAGTTCCGGATAATGGAAAATACATGGGCTCGGTTCGAACCAGAAGTTCAACAACCACCTACAACGAAGATGACCTAAGCGAGGCACCTTACGTAGAGTACCGTATCTACGTACCGAAGACAGGAAAATACAATCTTCAAACACAGTTTAATCCTACCAGTAACCTGGTTTATAACGAGACCAAACTTCGCTATGGTATCTCCGTAGACGGAGGCGAGGTTGTTGTAAAGAATTCAATTGTAGACAATTACTTAGCGGGAACCTGGAAACAGGGAACCTGGGCTACCGACATTGAAAAGAACAGTCGTTCTTCTTTGATCAAGGATATGGAATTATCCGAAGGTACCCATACCATCCGCTATTACCAGATGGATGCCAATATGGCCTTGATCCGCCTGACTCTTTATGAAGGAAGTTTGGCGACCTGCTACAATTCCCCGGCGGAAAGCTACTATGTGGGAAAAGAGGTAGATCAAGACAAGAGATTGGCAGATAAAAAATTGCTGTACCGGGGTTTTCAGCCATAATTGGTTGAATCTCATGGACATACCCACCTTAATTTAATGAAAGGACGAAAAATAGGAGCTATCTTCGGATAGCTCCTTGTCCTTTATAGAGGTCTGAAATCGTTCCGGAAAACCGGAATCGTTCCAGAAAATTCGAAATCCTTTCAGAACTTCGAAATCATCGCACCTGTTCTTGTTCAATTAGTTTTTTTTCAGCTGCTTCGCACATTTGTAAAGAGTGTTCGCTTGTGCGGCAGGGTCGTCGGCTCGCATGATGGCTGAAACCACACACAAACCCGCGATTCCACATCCTTCCAGCACCGAACAGTTGTTTGGATTTAAACCGCCGATGGCATTCACGGGGATGGGAACGGTTTCACAGATTTCTTTTAGTGTGTCGGTGGAAGTGAGAACGGTTTTTACCTTGGTGGTGGTAGGGTAAATTGCCCCAACCCCCAGATAATCCGCTCCTTTCTCATAGGCTTCTTTTGCCTGAGGAACGGTTTTGGTGGTACCGCCGATGATCTTATCCGGTCCCAGGATCTTTCTCGCCTGTGCAATATCCATGTCTTCCTGTCCCAGATGTACGCCTTCCGCGTCCATAGCTAAGGCTACGTCAACCCGGTCATCAATGATCAGGGGAACCTGATGGGAGAGGGCGATCTCGTGGACTTTTGAAGCTAAGTCAATGTAAGCGCGGGTGGATTTGTTCTTCTCCCTCAGCTGAAGGATCGTAACCCCTCCGGTAAGAGCCTGATCCACAATGGATAAGAATTCCTTCTCCTGCCGGCCGGTACTGTCTGTAACAAAATATAACGTCGTATCCAAGTTCATGTCAAATCCCCCTATACATACAAATAATCATTTAATACCGGTTGCAAGCCTTCTTCCGCGATCTCCTGATACATGGCGGTCAGACTTCGGTTATCGTTGATCTCAAATTGTTCATCTCCCTCGGAATGCCCGGCATCTTTCCCGGTGTATTTGCTTTCATGATCCCCGATTCCCGTGGAAACCCCGGCCGATACCTTGGTGGCGGCGATCTTTACAATGCCGTTGCGAAACTCCGCGCTTTCCCGGGACGATACGGTGATTCCCGCAAAGGGAAGAAATAAGCGGTAGGCACAAAGTACCTGGCACAATTGTTTTTCATGAACGTCTAAGGGGTTGATCTTATCGTTGTTAATAATGGGACGGAGTCTTGGACAGGAGAGAGAAATCTCCGCGTGGGGGTATTTCTTTTGCAAATAAAACGCGTGCAAGCCCGTGGCCAGGGCGTCCTTTCGGAAGTCGGCCAACCCCAGTAAAGCGGAGAAAGCAACGCCTCGCATCCCGCCTTTTAAAGCCCGTTCCTGGGCGTCAAACCGATAAGGCCAAACTCTCTTATGTCCCAATAAGTGGAGGGTTTCGTATTTGGCAAGGTCATAGGTTTCCTGGAATACGGTAACGTAATCGGCGCCGCATTGGTGAAGATAGGCGTAATCATTCGTGTTTACCGGATAGATCTCCAAGCCGACGTTCCGAAAATATTTTCGAGCCAGCTTACAGGCCTCGCCAATGTATTCCACATTACTTTTGGCCTTGCTTTCTCCGGTTAGGATCAGGATCTCTTCCATTCCACTTTCGGCGATCACTTTCATTTCCTGTTCGATCTGTTCCATGGTAAGTTTCATACGCCGAATGTCATTGTAGCAGTTGAAACCGCAGTAAATGCAATAATTTTCACAATAATTGGCGATGTATAGCGGCGTGAAGAAATAAACGGTATTGCCAAAATGTTTGCTGGTTTCCAAGCGCGCCTTCTCTGCCATTTTCTCTAAGAAAGGGGCGGCAGCCGGAGACAAAAGGGCTTGGAAGTCCTGGATCGAAGTGGTTTCATGACCCAGTGCCGCCATAACGTCTTTGGCTGTATATTGATCCGGGTCATAGGAATCCATGGCCTTTAATACTTTCTGACTGACATCGGAATGAATATCCTCCATGTCCGGCATATATTTCATATAGTCGCTGCGGCAGGAGGGATCGCTTTCCAATTCGTGTTTTTTCTTCAACGCTTGAGGAGAAAGGTGTTTCGAATCAACAAAAAACTGATTTTCCATATTGATTATCCTTCTTTCTTATAAACGATTCCGGCTCCGAATGGTTCCGGTTCCGGTATTTCAGATCAGTCCCGTAAAAATCCGGTTAAGGGGTCGGAAGCAGAAGCGCCTCGGGTGAGAACTCGTCCCAAACCGGCCAGGTAAGCTTTTCGTCCTGCTTCAATTGCCAGACGGAAGGATTGCGCCATTTCCGTTAAATTCCCTGCGGTGGCTAACGCGGTATTTGCCATAATGGCATCTACGCCCATTTCCATGGCTTCACATGCCTGGGAAGGTTTACCGATTCCTGCATCGACAATAATGGGCAAGTCGATCTCATCCACCAGGATCTGTATGAATTCCTTTGTTGCCAATCCTTTGTTGGAACCGATGGGAGAGGCAAGGGGCATGATCGTGGAAGCGCCGGCGTTGACCAGATCTCTTGCTACATTCAGATCCGGGTACATATAGGGCATGACGACAAAGCCATCTTTAGCCAGGATTTCGGTAGCTTTAATGGTTTCATAATTGTCCGGAAGCAAATATTTGCTGTCTTTCATGATCTCGATCTTCACAAAATCACCACATCCCAATTCCCTTGCCAAACGGGCGATCCGAACGGCTTCCTCTGCCGTGCGGGCACCGCTGGTATTGGGTAAAAGGGTAACGCCCTTGGGAATGAAATCCAGAATGTTCTCCTGATCTTTGGTATTGGCTCTGCGAACGGCCAGGGTAATGATTTCCGCTCCGGCATCCTTTACCGCGGCCTCGATCAGATTCAGGGAGTATTTGCCGGATCCCAGGATAAAGCGGGAATGAAATTCATGTCCGGCAATGGTTAACGTATCTTGATTCATGTTCGTTCCTTCTTTCTTAAGTTTTATAAACGTTATTTACAAATTTTTCCAGCTGTGCACTTGTATTCAAAGTTTTTCAGCTTTCTTTCAGCCTTCGGATTCGTTATCACTGGATTCATTCAATTCACCGGTAAGATAGCGCAATACTACATGGGCCTCGTGAGCCGCGCAGGTCATAACCCGACTGGAAACCAGGCCTATGCCGTGATTTACATCGCTGACGCCGTCCCCGCACAGATAAAAGCGGTCGGTGATCTTCCGGGTTTGAATGGTGTTAGCCGTATCGAACCCGGCCATCCCGGAAGAGGACACGTAGAATTTGTCCGGAAAATGTTCCAATACGTAATTGGTAAGCATGGCCTTATTCTCAGCTACGTCAAAGGCTTCGCAGATCACATCGACGGAACTTAGAAGTTCCCCTGCATTCTCCGGGGTGATCCGTTCCGGATGGGGCTCCAACTGGACGTAGGGGGCGATTTCCTTTAAATTACTGGAAAGGGCCTGGGCCTTGGGAATTCCGATCTGATCGGCTTTGTATTGCTGGCGGTGAAGATTGGTGATATCCACTTTATCAAAATCAATGAGGATCAGCTTTTTGACGCCGGCTCTGGCAAGACAGATGGATATATTGGACCCCAGTCCACCCAGACCGCAGACAGCTACCGTGGCCTGAGAGATCTTATTCTGTCGCTCTTTGCCCTGGCGTTCGATCAGGGCGTTCTGCCATTCTTCATAAGAAGGGATCATATCAACCACCTCCTACAAAGCTTACCACCTCAAGGGCGTCGCCGTCCTGTAAAATGGTAGTATCGTAATCCTTCTTCGGTACGATTTCCCCGTTTTTTTCAATGGCGATCCGGGTCACGTCATAATTGGTGGTGGTTAAATACTCCCGGATACTTTTCCCTGCTACCGGCAGTTCTTCTCCGTTGATCTTTACCATGTTGCATTCCTCCTTTGCAATGAAAAAAATGCTGTCAATTGACAACACTTTTTGAACTTTCCGGGATCCTTCCCCGGCTTCCATACGTTGGCATTATCCAAATCATGTTCTTGGTCGAAGGTCCTACCTTCCTCTCAGCCTGTAACACAAGCTCCCAGTTATGAAATTTGAGAGTCAAAACCGAATGAAAAATCGGGATTTGTCTCTTAAAAACATTATACACGTTTTCCGCTGAAATGCAACCCTTTTTTCAAAAGAAAAAGATGACTTATGTATGCTTTTATGTTACAATGGTAATAGTGAAATGTAATGTATTAACCCGTTGTTTTTATCACTGGGAGGTGGTGTTATATGAACATCTATACGACCGATCATATTCGGAATGTGGTTTTATTAGGTCATGGCGGATGTGGCAAGACGTCACTTGCGGAAGCAATGGCGTTTTTAGCCGGGGTTACCAAACGTATGGGGAGCGTAGATGGTGGGAACACACTAAGTGATTATGACAAAGAAGAGGTAAAACGTAAGAACTCCATTCATACATCGTTGATTCCGATTCCATGGGAAGATATTAAGATCAACCTGTTGGATACACCGGGATATTATGATTATGTAGGAGAAGTGGAAGAAGCGGTGGCGGCAGCGGATGCGGCAATTATTGTTGTGTCCGGAAAGACAGGGATCCAGTCCGGAACCAAACGGGCCTGGAAACTCTGTGAGGAACGAAAGCTTCCTCGAATGGTCTTTGTGACCGATATGGACGATGACAAAGCCAGTTTTAAAAAAGTGGTTCAAGATCTCCAGGATCTGTATGGCAAGAAGATCGCGCCCTTCCATCTGCCCATTCGCGAGAATCAGCAGTTTGTGGGGTATGTCAATGTGATTCAGCAGAAAGCAAAACGCTGGAACAACCACGGAACCGTGGACAAATTCGACGTGCCGGATTATTCCAGAGAGAATCTGGATATCTGCCGGGAAGTTCTTTTGGAAGCGGTAGCTGAAACCAGTGAAGAATATATGGAACGTTATTTTGACGGGGATACTTTTTCCGATGATGAAATCCGCCAGGCCTTACGCGTGGGGGTATTTGATTGCACCATGGTACCGGTGTTAATGGGCTCCAATACTCTGGCCAGAGGAATGTATACATTAATGGCGGATATTAAGAAATATTTCCCCAGCCCCGATCGCTGCAAGGTGGCCGGTATTAATACAGTGAATAATGAAGTCTTTGAAGCAGATTATGATTTTTCCAAATCCAAGTCTGCTTATATTTTTAAGACCATTGTGGATCCCTATATCGGGAAATATTCACTGGTAAAGGTGAATTCCGGGGTTTTAAAGCCGGACGATGTTCTATATAATTATCATAGAGATACCGAAGAAAAAATCAACAAATTATTCGTAATGCGGGGAAATAAAGCGGAGGAGGTAAAGGAGTTACATGCCGGTGACATCGGTGCTTTGCCGAAACTTAGTGTCAGCCAGACCACGGATTCTTTGTCCGTAAAGAAAAGTCCGGTGACCTTTATTCGAAATCCCATTTCCAAACCCTATGTATATCGTCGTTATACCACGCCGAAGAAGGGGGATGAGGATAAGATTTCCCAGGCGTTGTCCAAGATCATGGCGGAGGATCTGACCGTACGACAAGAGAATGACAGCGCCAATTCCCAAACGTTGCTTTATGGAATGAGCGCCCAGCATCTGGAAGTCATTCAAAGTGTTTTGGAAGAAAAATACAAAGTACACATTGACTTAGAGCGGCCGAAGATTGCCTTTAAGGAGACCATCCGTAAGAAAGTGGATACGGAATTTAAATACAAAAAGCAATCCGGCGGACATGGGCAATACGGGCATGTGAAGATCATTCTTGAGCCCTCTGAAGAAATGGAAGAACCCTATCAATTTGAACAGACCGTTGTAGGCGGCGCCGTACCGAAGAATTATTTTCCGGCGGTGGAAAAGGGCGTTTCGGAGTCGGTGAAGAAAGGTCCCATGGCAGGGTATCCTGTAACCGGCGTGAAGGTTACCTTGTACGATGGAAGTTACCATGCGGTGGATTCCTCGGAGATGGCGTTTAAGGTAGCTACCGAGCAGGCATTTAAAAAAGGGTTTATGCAGGCCAATCCTGTGTTATTGGAACCTTACGCGTCGCTGAAGGTTGTGATTCCCAACGAGTTTACCGGGGACGTGATGGGGGACTTAAATAAACGCAGGGCCAGGGTTATGGGGATGAATCCTGTGGACGACGAATCCCAGGAGATCCTGGCGGACATTCCTTATCTGGAGTTATACGAATATGACACCCGCCTTTACTCCATCACCCGGGGAAGCGGAACATTTTCCTATGAATTTGTCCGGTATGAACAAGCCCCGGATGATATTGCTCAGAATGAGGTGAAGAAGGCGGAAAAGGATGAGTAGTTGGACGTATCGTAAAGTATCGTGAAACGAGTAGTGAAACGAATGGTTGTTAGGTTTTTGAAGCAGGGGCTGTTCCAAGACGGCCTCTGCTTTGTCAAAGAGGAGGGCACGGATGAACAGGACGCAGATGATCATTGAAGGCATCGGGTATTTCGGCTCTTTTTTGGTAGTTGTGTCCATGCTGATGACATCGGTTAAGAAGCTGCGGATCATAAATACCACGGGAAGTGTGATCTTCATGGGATATGCTTTGCTGATTCAATCCTATCCTACGGCGTTTATGAATTTATGTTTGGTGCTGATCAATCTTTATCAGCTGGTTCAGCTGGGGAAGAAGGAACGGCATTTTCAATTGCTAAAGGTGCAGGCCGGAGAGGGGCTGGTAGCGTATTTGCTAGAATATTACCGGGAGGATATTTTAAAGTTCTTTCCTGCTCTTGCCGTGGATTTAACCGAAGATTGTGACCAGGCGTATGTGGTAACCTGTGATACCCTGCCGGTAGGACTTTTTCTCGGAAATCAAACGGCGGAAGGAGAGATCCGGATTCTGATCGACTATGCCACGCCTGCGTATCGGGACACTTCGGTGGGGGATTTTCTGTACCGGCATTTGCCGGATTACAACATTCAAAGAATTATTTTTTCCAGTCAATCCGTTGGTCATGAGGCGTATATGGAGGAAATGGGATTTGTGAAAACCGAGGAAGGATTTGTAAAGGAATTGTAAAGGAACGGTAGAGGAACGGTAGAGGAACGGTAGAGGAATTGGTGAGGAATTGGTGAGATGAATTATCCGTTGATTTATGAATTAATGGGGAAGAGTGCCATTGATTCTGATTGTGGGAAGCTTTGTCAGGCCGCCTGTTGTCAGAGGAAGGGTCCTTATAAAAAAGAGGTGGAAAACCCCAACTATTCCCAGGAATTAAAAGAAGCTGGATACGAAGAAGAGCCGGAAATGGGCATGTATCTTTTCCCGGGGGAAGAACGATACGCGGCTGACGTAGAGGGATTCTCAATTGAAGAGGAAATGGCAGAGGATTACGGGTTCCCGGAATCCTGGGGAGAAAAGGTATATTTTATGACCTGTATGAAGGTAGAATGCGAACGGGACAAGCGTCCTATCCAGTGCCGCACCTTTCCCTTAATGCCCCACCTGACGGAGGAGGGAGAGTTGCGTCTGATCCATTATGTAGGGATTCTTCCCTATCGCTGTCCTTTGATCACAGAATCCATGCCCTTATCGGAGGATTTTATAAAGGGTGTATATGAAGGATGGAAATTGTTACTTCAAAATCCCGGCATTTATGATTTTGTTTGGGAGGAATCCCGACTCAGAACGGAAGAAGGGAAAATACCCCATGAACATTAAGAAGATATTAGAAGACGTGAAGAAGGAAGCGATTACCGTGGAAGAGGCGGAACGCTTGTTAAAAATAAGTCCTTATGAAGAACTGGAATTTGCCAAATTGGATTTCCACCGGGCCATTCGCCAGGGAGTGCCGGAGGTGGTATTTTGCCAGGGGAAAAAGCAGGAATATCTGGAAGAGATTGTGGGACGTTTGTATGAGGAATATGGCGAGGTTCTGGGAACCAGGGCTACGGCAGAGCAGGCAAGATCCTTGCAAAAGAAATTTCCGAATCTGATCTACGAAGAAGAGGGTCGCATTATTAAGATTGAAAAAGAAGGAGATAAAGGACAAAAACGGGTGGGACACGTGGTGATCTGTACCGGAGGAACCGCGGATATTCCGGTGGCTAAGGAAGCCTATTATACGGCGGATTATCTGGGGGCGAATGTGACGGAAATATACGACGTAGGGATTAGTGGTCTGCATCGTTTGTTGTCCCAGGTATCTGTTTTACAGGAGGCGTATTGCATCATTGCGGTGGCCGGGATGGAAGGGGCGTTGGCAAGTGTGGTGGCAGGATTGGTTTCCTGTCCTGTGATCGCGGTTCCTACTTCCGTGGGGTATGGCGCCAATTTCGGAGGAATGTCGGCCTTGCTTACCATGGTTAATTCCTGTGCCAATGGGGTTTCTGTGGTGAATATTGATAATGGCTATGGGGCCGGATATTTGGCGGCGATGATCAATCGGCAGAGTGTGGAGGGTTGAGGGGGGTTAAGGGTCCGCTTTTCAATCGGATTGGTTCCGTTCGGGGGCCGCGTTTCAAAAAGGTCCGCTTTTCAATCGGATTGGTTCCATTTGGGGCTCGCTCTCGCTAAAATGCGACCGTAGCAGTACAAAATTCGCGCTACGCGCTCATTAAGTGCTGACGGTCGCAAATGCCCCTTCATGGAACCATCTCCGATTGAAAAGCTGCTCTTCGATACAGAATTGACCATATACACAACCATCTCCGATTGAAAAGCTGCTCTTCGATACACAATTGACCATATACACAACCATATACAAAACCAAACAACCGTATAAACAATCATATACAGGATTGCGACTGAAAAGTCCCTTTATGAAACCAGATCCGAAGTGTCGTACCAACCAACCAAATACAACCAGGAGTCCTTTTATGAAACCACCTCCGAAGTATCGTGCCAGCCAACCAAATACGACCAGGAGAGCATAGCGTGTCATAAGAATGCAAGATTGCTATGTGAGGAAGCAATGAAGTTGATCACAGACAATTGGAGACAACTGTAGAAAAGTCGTAGACATTTCATCAATAGAAAAGTAAAAAAACAGAGATTAAAAATCAGAGAGAAAAGATCAGTATAGTAAATGATCAGAGAAAAAAGATCGGTATCGTAAATTATTTATAGTGCAAGAAGGGAAAAATACATGCAGGGTAAGACTTTATATTTGGAGTGTGAGACCGGGATCAGTGGCGATATGATGGTTGCCATGTTGTTGGATCTGGGAGGGGATGAAGAAGGGTTGAAGAAGACTCTGGCAGGGGTTCCGCTGGAGGGCTTTCATGTGGTGATCTCGCAGGTGGAAAAATCCGGAATTGTTTGCAAGGATTTCGACGTGCAATTGGAAAAACCTTTTCAAAATCAGGATCACGATATGGAATATTTATATGGGCATTCCCAGCATGAGGGGGAGCATTCCCAGGGGCATGCGGGGAGTCATGCGGAGGGATATCACCATTCGCATTCCGCCTTTCATCGGGGGTTGAAAGAAGTGGAGGAGATCATTCAGAACACGGAGATGACGGAAGGGGCGAAAGGCATTGCTCGAAATATTTTTGAGATTTTAGCGGAAGCAGAAGCCAAAGCCCATGGGAAAGAGAGAGATACGGTACATTTTCATGAGGTAGGGGCCGTAGATTCCATCGTGGATATTATTTCCGTAGCTTATTTAATGGATCAGTTGGGGATTGAAAGGATCTGGACGGACGCCCTGTCCGAAGGGGGCGGTTCGGTTCGCTGTGCCCATGGCGTTTTGCCGGTACCGGTGCCGGCGGTGGTACATATTCTGGAGGCCTATCAAATTCCATGGCAGCGGGTGGATCGTAAGGGAGAGTTGATCACGCCCACCGGGGCAGCAGTGGTGGCGGCTTTTTATAAGGAACGCAAGCGGGATGAGAGATATTTGATACAGAAAACCGGTTATGGTGCCGGAAAGAGGAACTATTCGCGGCCCAGTATTTTACGGGGCATGTTGATCCAACCGGTGGAACAAAAGGAACCTGTGATCTATCGTCTGGAGACCAATATTGACGATTGCGCCGGTGAGCGCCTGGGGTATGTGATGGAGAAACTGTTGGAAGCAGGTGCCAGAGATGTGCATTACATTCCGGTTTTTATGAAGAAGAATCGTCCGGCTTATGAGCTTGTGGTAATCTGTACGAAGGAGGACGTGACCCGGATGGAGGACTTGATCTTTCAGGAGACAACGACCATCGGGATCCGGAAGATTCCGGTTGAGCGTCGGGTACTGCCCAGAGAGATGGTAACGATTTCTACGGTCTTCGGGGATATGAAGGCAAAAATGGTAACCCTTTCCGATGGAACCCGGCGAATCTATCCGGAATATGAAGAAATCCGGCAAAAGGCGATGGAAAAGAATCTCACCTATGATCAGGTGCTGCAGGTCTTTTACAAAGGAATTTCAGAAAAATAAGACGATGATCGTTGATAAGGAATGGATGTTTTTCTATATGAAGGAGGAGCGATAAGGTGGTTTCTCCCGCAGATAAGGCTGCGGGGGTTTGCGCTAAAAATTATGAAGCTACAGGATTTTTTTGAAGCCCACCCTTCGATTGCCTTGGGTTTTTCCGGGGGTGTGGACTCGTCGTATTTGCTTTATGAGGCGATAAAGAATCAGGTGGATGTAGGCGTTTTCTATGTGAAAACCCAATTTCAGCCTGCTTTTGAATATGAGGACGCTAGGAGAGTAGGAAGGGAGTTGGGAGTTAAGATTCATGTGATCTCTCTGGATATTCTAGAGGCCCCCAGGGTGGTGGAAAATCCGTCAGACCGGTGTTATTATTGCAAGCAGGTGCTTTTTGGGGCGATCTGCCAGGAGGCCGGGAAGATGGGATATACCCAGGTTATGGATGGTACCAATGCTTCCGATGATGTGTCCGATCGACCGGGCATAAAAGCGTTACAGGAGTTTCAGGTTTATTCTCCGTTGCGGCTATGCGGTCTTACGAAAGCAGAGATTCGAAAGCGGTCACGGGAAGTCGGGCTTTTTACGTGGGATAAGCCGTCCTATGCATGCTTAGCGACTAGAATTAGGACGGGAATGCCCATCACCAACGATCAATTAAACCGGGTGGAACAGGCGGAGGAATATTTAAAATCATTGGGATTTACGGATTTTCGCGTAAGGATCCGGGAGGAAGGGGCTTTGTTACAAATTCGAAAACCGCAATTTGACCTATATGAAAGTAAGAAAGCACAAATTCAAGCTGGCTTGCGCCGGTGGTTTGGAAAGGTGGTGGAAGAACCGGAAGAAAGAGGATAAAGGATAGAGGATAAAGGAGGGGAGTGTCATTTGATAGAGAATGATATAATTTTGACACAATTTCATGCTAAATTATCTATTGTTTAAGTTCATATTTGATAGGAGGTTTTGAAATGAAAAAGATTGTAACAAGAGTATTGACCGGCGTTATGGCGTTTGGTCTTGTAGTAGGAGTAGCCACACCGGCAACCGGTGTAGATGCGGCCAAAAAGAAAAAGAAAGCCGCTAAATTCGCAGTGACGGCTCCGTCCGGTAAGACAGCTTATGTTGCAAAGGGGAAGAAGATCAAACTTACGGCAACGAAGAAAGCTACCTTTACATCTAAGAATAAAAAGATTGCCCAAGTTACTTCCAAAGGTGTTGTGAAAGGCGTAAAACCCGGGAAAACGGTTATCACCGCCAAATCCGGAAAAAATAAGAAAACCATCAAGGTGGTCGTAAAAAAGGATGCTGTTAAGAAGATTACATTTGAACAAAAAACTGTAAACCTGGCAACCGGCGCATCGAAGAAGGTAAAAGCCAAGGTTACAGGCAGCAAGAAGAGCTGTAAGAAAGTAAAATACACTTCCTCCAAGACCAAGATTGCTTCTGTTTCGGCAGCAGGTAAAGTAAAGGCCCGCAAAGAGGGAAGTGTTACGATTACCGCAACTTCCGTAGATGGAAGTAAAGTAAAAGCAAGTTATAAATTAAATATCGGAGCAGGGATTGACTCGGTTTCCCGTTTGAGCAGCCGACAGATTCGTGTTACGTTAACAGCTGCAAAGGCGTTAACAAAGGATGATTTTAAGGTCCAATATAAGTCGACTCCTACCGGAAATTATCAGGTGTCTGCTCCTATAAAAGAGATCCAGACCAATAATAATAAGGTTTATGATCTGACTTTTAAGGATACTGTTTATTTAGATTCTTACATTAAAGTAACCATCCAAAAATTAAGTTACAATAAGACCGTTGAGACCTGTTTAACAGAAAATGCGATTTCCCATTATAAGACCTCAGATACCAAGAAAATTGTAACCGGTCGCAAAGGTGGAAAGTATTCTTCTTCCTGGTATTTAGATGACTATAGCACGACAAGCGGTGAGATTATTTATTCCGTTAGCGGTTTACCCAGTGGATTAAAGGCATATTACAGTGAAGATAAGACATGGGTTAGAGTCAAAGGTACCTATGCCAATGTAGAAAACGGAACAACCGCAGTTCTTACAGGTACCGATGAAAAAGGTAAAACATTCAAAAAGAGTTATGAGTTCTATGTTGGTGACGAGAATACAATGGTAGGAAAAGCATTGGATATGAAGGAATTCACCTATCGTGGAACGCCGGATCCCGAAGATCCGAACACAATCAACTATAGCGGTTTCTTACCATATGATATAGATGATCTTGATTTTTATGTTGTAGGTGGTACCGGTAGTCGTACGTATGAAATTTCCGGTATGCCGGAAGAATTTGGAACCATGGATTCCAATGGATATTTTAAACGAACCGGCACAGTAACCCAGACCAATGCAGGTGATTATCAAGTTACCATTACGGTTAAGGATCAGGCGGGTCACAGTGTTCAACTTCCGTTCACCCTAAAATTAGAGGATGGTGTGGAAATCACCGGTAAGATTACAGACGGAGAAGGAAATCCTTTACCCAATGCCTATTACAGACTAGAAGGAAAATACAATGAGTATGGCAAGCGGGATTTTAGCGGCTATGCCTATACCAAAAAGGATGGTACATACAAATTGCGTGTATTTGCCGGAGAACAGTGTCAAGAATATGTATCTACTTATAGTTATGATGGCATGTATTCATTGAGAGAAGATGTTTCTTATACAGCTTCTCAAACGAAGGATTTTAAACTTCCTTTGTATAAGGTTTCCATCGGAAATATTGGCGCGGATATCGAATCGGCATCATTTAACTGGAGTATCATTGATGAATTCGGAAGTAGTGATTACTATGGACAGTCGGAAGAAGTAGAGACCGATGCAACGTACGGTAAAACAAAGAGATATTATTATCTCGAGAATGGTACCTATAGCATCGATGAGTATTATACAGATGAATACTATGATGATGAAGATGATAGTAGTAGTAATATTTATTACAATTTAAGAACAACGGTTAAGGATGGAGATTCTACGACCTATAAATATTATATGGCGACTGGAAGCTTCACCGTAAACAATGCATCCTTAACATTTACTCCGACCCTTCAACAAGTAAAATAATCGTTAAATCGATAAACATTCGAAACACCCGACATTATGAATGTCGGGTGTTTTTTTATTTATACGGCTTTTGTCCGCCAGACGGTGTACGTGTTAACAGGGATTTATGATAGATTACGTTTCTTATCGAGAGCGGTAATCCCTTAGGGCTCCGCCCTAAGAACCCGCAAGGGATAAGTCCCTTGACCCATTAGCGAGCGCTGTCCACATCCGATGCAGTCGAAAGCATTGACGAAAACACGTATTTTATGGTACAATATTCTCTACGTTGAGAAAGAAAAAGGAGTCGGATCCATGAAGAAAATATTGATAAAAATAGGAATACAGGAAACATTGGAAATACGGGGAACCATGCGGATCTTCACATGCCTTGCGGTGCTGATCACGGCATTTTTCACGGTGATCGGATGCACATCCTGTAAAAAAGTCCCGGAAAACCAAATTTTTGAAAAAGAAATGTTTGCCATGGATACCACCATGCAATTAAAGGCCTATGGACCAAACGCGTCCAAAGGTCTGGCGGCATGTGAAAAAGAAATCAATTCCTTACAGGCTCAGCTGGATGTAACCCAGGAGGATAGTGATCTTTCAGGGATCAATCAAACCGGGAAAGGAACGGTTTCTGAGGAAGTGGGAGATATGATCTTTCAGGCGATCACGTATTACCGGGGGACGGAGGGAATGTTTGACCCTACGGTGTATTCGTTGAATAAGCTTTGGGGATTTTATGATGAATCCTATCAAGTCCCCACCAGTCAGGAGATCCGTGAGGCGTTAAAAACTGTGAATGGAGATCATTTACTTTACGATGCAAAAACCGATTCCGTGGTTTGTGAAAAGAACGTAAAGATCGATCTGGGAGGAATTGCCAAAGGTTTTACCTCGGAAACATGTATCAAAAAGTTGAAAGAGGAAGGCGTTACGTCCGCGATCTTAAATCTGGGTGGAAATGTACAGGTGTTAGGGAAGAAGCCGGATGGGAGCCTCTGGAACGT
The DNA here is from genome assembly GCA_937915825.1 of uncultured Eubacterium sp. Classification (GTDB taxonomy): domain Bacteria; phylum Bacillota; class Clostridia; order Lachnospirales; family Lachnospiraceae; genus Eubacterium_F. Next base: position 9,818 of record CALGGT010000035.1, on the reverse strand, counting down.
GGGAATTGCCAATCCGGATCAGCCGGAGGAAACCATCGCGGAAGTACAGGTGAAAGATGCTTGTGTGATCACGTCCGGAAGTTATCAACGTTTCTTTGAAAAGAACGGGAAGAAATACCATCATATCATGGATCCAAAAACCGGAAAGCCTGCGGAAAGCGGACTGAAATCAGTTACCGTGATAACCGGAAATGGAACCATGGGAGATGCGTTGGCTACGGCGTATTTTGTTATGGGGAAGGATAAGGCACTGGAAGCATGGAAAGAGAGAGAAGGGGTGGTAGACATTGTTTTCGTAGAAGAGGACGGTACCATGACCATCACCCCCGGATTGGAGAAGAATTTTAAATCCGATCATAAATACAAGGTGGCGAAAGGCGGTGGATACTGATATGTCATTATCCCTGTTTCAACGGATCTTGATCCAGGCCGTGTTATTAAGCGTACAATCTTTGTTGTATTTTGGATGCGAGAAATTTCAAAAAAATTTTCATGATGTACATCGGGACATCGATGATCAGATCCCTTTAGACCCCCGTTGGGTATGGGTATATATTTTGTGGTTTCCCTTGATCGCCATTGCGCCTCTTTCTTTTTATCATGGAAAGGGCGCCCTGCTAGATATTTACCTGATCAGTATTGTGTTGGATATTATCAGCAGTGTGGTCTTTTATATGCTCTATCCCACAACTTTTGAGAGACCGGAGGTACCGGATACTTTTTCCGGCAGGGTTTTGAAAATGGTTTACAAGGGAAGTTATCGTGGCGTGAATTGTATGCCCAGTATGCATTGTTCCCAGTGTATGATCCTTCTGATCACGATCCTTGCGGACCGGGAATTGCCTCTGGTTCTGGCTGTGGTTTACGGGGGGATTGCCCTGGGGATCATTTATTCCACTCAGGCTACCAAGCAGCACGTTTTGGTGGATTTTTTGATGGCCATTCCTCAAAGCATCCTTTGTTTTTTGTTTGGATATGGAATTCATATGCTGATTGGCGGGTGAGAAAGGAAAATGGAAGAATTTTTAGATCGAAGCGGGCGGCTATTGGGAGAAGAAGCGGTGGAATCCTTAGCCTCGAAGAAGGTGGCGGTGTTCGGCTTGGGAGGCGTGGGAAGTTATACCTGTGAAGCTCTGGTGCGAAGCGGGATTGGAGAAATTCATATTGTGGATAAGGATGTGGTGGATGTAACCAATATCAATCGCCAATTGATCGCAACCTCGAAAACCGTAGGGAAGCCGAAGACCCAGGTGATGAGAGACCGATTAACGGAGATCAATCCCAAGGTTAGAATTTTTTGTTATCCGGTATTTTACAGAGAGGATCAGGATTTTCCGTTTGACCAAATGGATTATGTGGTGGATGCCATTGATACCGTAACGTCCAAGATCTTATTGATCACAAAGGCGAAAGAGGCGGGAGTACCGGTGATCAGCGCTATGGGAGCGGGAAATAAGGTGAAAGCCCAGGGATTTATGGTGGCGGATCTTTCTGACACCAGGGTTTGTCCCCTGGCAAAGGTGATGAGAAAGGAATTGAAGAACCGGGGGATTTCTCACGTTAAGGTGGTTTATTCAGAGGAAAAGCCGATGAAATTTCCCAGGGACGAACAACATAAATCCACGCCTGGCAGCATGTCCTATGTACCGGGGGTATGTGGGTTGATCCTGGCAGGAGAGGTGATACAGGATCTGTTAAATATACAGAAGAAAGGATGAATGGAATGGAGTTAGGAATCCGTGAAGAAATGCAACGAATGAAAAAAGACAGTGCCCGTATGATGGCCGCTTCTGAGAAAATGCGCAATCAGGCATTGGCGGATATTAAAGAGGGGCTGATCGCGAATCAGAAAGCGATCTTAGAAGCCAATGAAAAGGATTTGCAAAAGGCCAGGGAGGATGGTCTGGACGCCCCTTTATTAAAGCGATTGAAGTTTGATGAAGGAAAAATCTTATCGGTGATCAAAGGAATTGAAGATTTGATCAATCTCCCGGATCCTTTGCACCAGGTGCTTTTTAAAAGGGAATTGGATGAAGGATTGGTATTGGTAAGAGAGACCTGTCCCATTGGTGTGATCGGCGTGATCTTTGAATCCCGTCCGGACGCGTTGGTACAGATCTCCACCCTTTGCTTAAAAAGCGGGAACTGCGCTATTTTAAAGGGAGGAAGAGAGGCTCTTTATACCAATCGCGCCTTGTTTGATGTCATTTATCAGGCGGGAGTGAAAGCCGGTCTCCCGGAACATTTCCTTTTCCTGGCGGAAGCTCGCAGTGAGATTACCCAGCTTTTGTCCTGTCATGAGTGGGTGGACCTTTTGATCCCCCGGGGCTCCAATGCGTTTGTTCAATACATTATGGACAATACCAAGATCCCTGTGATGGGGCACGCAGATGGAATCTGTCATATTTATGCGGATCAGGATCTGGATGTAGATCAGGCAATTCAGGTGATCGTGGATTCCAAAACCCAATACCCGGCGGTTTGCAATGCTACGGAAACCTTGTTGGTTCATAAAAATGTGGCCCAAAAGCTGTTACCACCCCTTATGGAGGCGCTTCAGTCGAAGAATGTGGAAGTGCGGGGGACGGAAGAAGTCAGAAAGATCGTGGATTGTAAACCGGCCACGGAAGAGGATTTTGCTACGGAGTATTTGGATTATATCATTTCCATCGCCTTGGTTGAATCCATGGATCAGGCCATTGACCACATCAATCATTACGGATCCCATCATACGGATTGTATTCTAACAACGAATGACGCAAACGGGGACTACTTTATGGAATATGTGGATTCTGCCGGGGTTTACCGGAATTGTTCCACCCGTTTTGCCGATGGCTATCGATATGGGTTTGGTGCGGAAGTAGGAATCGGAACCGGAAAGCTCCATGCCAGAGGTCCGGTGGGATTGGATGGACTTTGCACCTACAAGTATAAAATGTATGGCAAGGGACATATCGTGGCAGATTATGCCGAGGGAAGGAAAGAGTTTCACTTTCAAGACATCAAAGAATAACGAGTCAACGAGTCATGGACGCATCAAATTGAAAAAAATCCTACAAAATCGTAAAGCCCCGCAAACCAAAAAGCGGGGCTTTACTTAAAGAGAAAAATTGTAGTATTATAACGAACCCTGGAAGGAATTTATATTCCTGGGATCATCATACGATTTATTTTGTAAACGTTTCTGGAACTCGTTTGCCAACAAAGGCTCATCATAAAGATATCCTTGTACCAGGAAACAATTTACGTCATTCAGATATTCCAATTGCTCTACGGTGCTGACTCCTTCGGTGATGACTTCCATATTCAGATCCGTAGCCAAATGGACAATGTTGGTTAGGACCGTTCGGTCCTTGGGCTCCATCTTATTGATGAAGGATTTATCGATCTTTAAGACATCGGCGTCAAAATCCCTCAAAACATTAAGAGAAGAGTAGCCGGTGCCGAAATCGTCAATGGCAACGGTGATTCCGTTGTCATGCATGACCTTTAAGAAGTGGATCATGGCATTCTTTTCATTATCATCATAGGTTTCGGTCAGTTCGATCTCCAAATATCTGGTATCAACGTCATATAACCTTACATAATCGAGAATTTTATTGGCAAATTCCGGATTCATCAAATGCTTTCTGGAAAAATTAATGGAAATACGAACCGGTGTAATATCATGGCGAACCCAATTGGATAAAGCCTTACAGGTTTGCTCCAAAATATAGAAATCCAGATCGCAGATCATACCGTTCCGTTCAAACAAGGCGACGAACTCACTGGGATTGATCAAACGTCCATTTCGGTCCCAACGTACCAAAGCTTCGGCTCCACACAACGTGTTGGTCCGGGAATCCACCTTCGGTTGAAAGAAGGGAACAAATTCCTCGTTGTACAGCGCGTCGGAAAAATCCGATTCCATTTGCTGAGATTCGAAAAACGCATGGTTGATCTCCGGAGAGCTGATAACGTAAGGAACATGGGAAATATTTCTCGCGGAATTCAGCGCGATGGAGGCCAATGTTAACATCTCATTGGGTTCCTTCATGGTATTCTCTTCAACCTCATACACGCCTGCATTGGAAAACAGGGTGATGGGAACTTTATGAGAGCCGATGTTGCCGTGGGTTTCGGTTTCTTCTATCAAACCTAAAAAATCTTTCAAACCGGACTTATGAATGAGAGCGGCAAAGTTGTCGCCGCCTAAATGCCCCAAACACTCACCGGGAGACAAATATCCCTCAATGATTTTGGAGTAACGCTTTATGATCTCATTGGTTTCCTTCCCGCCAAAACGACGGTTCACCAGGGAAAATCCCCGTAAATTATAATAGACAATGGCATAACTATCTAAATCCATGTCGTTATAATGACGTTCGATCTGTCGAAGAAATCCATCGGAATTGGGCATGCCGGTCAGCATGTCAATCTGTTCCAGACTTTCCAATTTTCGAGAATAGAAGATACGTTCAATGGAGGATAAGGTTACATCTACGATGAGCTCCATCCATTTTTTCTCTTTGCTGGAAAAAAAATCCGTTCCCATAGGGCGGTAGGCAGAAACGGTAACCATTTCTTCTCCTTGTAACGCCTCAACCTTACGATAATCCGGCTCAGGCTTGGAGAGGGCCTCCACTCCGGGGATTCGTTGCATAACCCCATCAAATTCCATGGTGTTTCCCACGTCAATTCCACTGAATTCAAATAAAATCTGCGTAACATCCAGATCTGTTAACAGAGGGAGCATTAATTCAGCTTTTTCTTCTAAGCTGAAATTGTTATTGGCAAGCAGATGTATCTTCTCCAACATTTCATTTGTTTCCATGTAACAGCCCCCTTTACTCTAACTTTTACAATTATATCATATTGCAAAAGGATATTCAAGAATTCGGTTGGATTTTTTTTATTTTTTGTTAAGATTCATAGCAAAGAGGAAGAGGAATGGGAAATTTTGCGTAAATATCCCTTTACAATAAGGAAAGAACGTGGTATAGTTTAACACGGTGAGGAGTATCCAGAGAAAGAAATACAAAGGATAGCGTTATGTGATCCATCATGCATCATCGCGTTATGTGAATGAAGTGAAGAAAGAAAGGTGTCAGAATGAAACAGGAAACAAAATGCATTCAAGCAGGATATGAACCGAAAAACGGGGAATCTCGTATGATCCCCTTAATTCAAAGCACGACGTTTAAATACGATACCAGCGAAGACATGGGAAAGCTTTTTGACCTTGAGGCGAGCGGCTATTTTTACACGCGGCTTCAGAACCCGACCAACGATTATGTTGCCGCAAAAATTGCCGCGCTTGAGGGCGGAACGGCTGCCATGCTTACTTCCAGCGGACAGGCGGCGAACTTTTTTGCGCTGTTCAATATCTGCGAGGCAGGAAGCCACATCGTTGCGTCAAGCTCAATTTATGGCGGAACGTTCAATCTGATTTCCGTAACGCTCAAAAAAATGGGAATAGATTCAACGTTCGTTTCTCCGGATGCGACGGAAGAGGAGCTTGATGCCGCGTTCCAGCGCAATACGCGCGCCGTTTTTGGCGAAACAATCGCGAACCCGGCTCTTACTGTGCTTGATATTGAGAAATTCGCAAAAGTCGCGCACGCGCATGACGTTCCGCTCATCGTGGACAATACCTTTCCAACACCGGTTAATTGCCGCCCGATAGAGTGGGGTGCGGACATCGTAACGCATTCAACCACAAAGTATATGGACGGACACGGCGCGGCGGTTGGAGGAGCCATTGTGGACAGCGGAAAATTTGACTGGATGGCGCACAAGAACATGTTCCCAGGTCTTACCACTCCCGACGAAAGCTACCACGGAATCACATATGCGGAGCGTTTTGGAAAAGAGGGCGCGTTCATCACCAAGGCGACTGCGCAGCTCATGCGCGATTTAGGAAGCATTCAGGCACCCCAGAACGCGTTCCTGCTGAACCTGGGGCTTGAAAGCCTTCATGTGCGTATGCCGCGCCATGTAGAAAACGGTCAGGCTGTGGCGGAATTCCTTGCAAAGCAGCCGCAGGTTGCTTCCGTAAGCTACCCGGGCTTGCCGACCGACAAATACCACGAGCTTGCAAAAAAATACCTTCCGAACGGTGGCTGCGGCGTCGTAAGCTTTGACCTTAAGGGCGGCCGTGCGGCTGCAGAAAAATTCATGAAGAATCTTAATCTTGCCGCCATTGAGACGCACGTTGCCGACGCGCGCACCTGCTGCCTGAACCCAGCGACTTCAACGCACCGCCAAATGACCGACGAGCAGCTTGCCGCCGCAGGAATTCCGAGCGGTCTTATCCGCATCAGCTGCGGACTTGAGGACAAGGAAGACCTTATTGCCGACATCAAGCAGGCGCTTGCGGCAATCTAAGCGCAGGAAAATGAAAGGCTGTTTTTTTCATTTCATTGAACACAAAGCGCAAAACGGCTATATTTGTATATGTATCTTAATTTGTAAGGAAAGCGTATGTTACTTAACGGCTCACAGATTGTAATTGAATGTTTGATTGAACAGGGCGTGGACACGGTCTTTGGATATCCGGGAGGCTGTATCCTCAATATTTACGACGAACTGTACAAGAATCAGAACCGCATAACCCATATTCTTACTGCCCACGAGCAGGGTGCAAGCCATGCGGCAGACGGATATGCCCGCGCAACCGGAAAGGTCGGCGTGTGCATGGCAACCTCCGGTCCGGGCGCTACGAACCTTGTAACGGGAATCGCGACCGCATATATGGACTCCGTGCCGATTGTGGCGATTACCTGCAACGTGGGAAAATCCCTGCTTGGACGCGATTCCTTCCAGGAGATTGACATTACCGGCGTGACCATGCCGATTACAAAGCATAACTTTTTGATTTCTGACATAAAGGACTTGGCGCAGACAATCCGAGAGGCCTTTGCAATCGCGCGTTCCGGTCGTCCCGGTCCGGTTCTTGTTGACATCCTTAAGGACGTTACGGCGCTGAACAACATGTATGAATTTGAACCAGTTAAGAATCCTGACGAATGCGCGCTTTCCGTTCTGAACAGGAACAGCTGCAAACGTGCCGTTACCGTTTCTGAGCCGGACGAGGAGCAGATAAAGGCTGCGGCCGCCCTCATCAACGAGGCGAACCACCCGATTATCTATGCCGGAGGTGGCGTTAAGATTTCCGGGGCAGAGGAAGAGCTTCTTGCCCTTGCAGAAAAGGCTTCCATTCCGGTAAGCGAAAGCCTTATGGCGCGCGACTGCTTTCCTTCCTCACACCCGCTTTGCACGTGGATGGTGGGAATGCACGGAACCTATGCCAGCAACATGGGCATTACGGAAAGCGACCTTGTGATTGCAATCGGTGCGCGCTTCAGCGACCGCGTGTACGGCGATTCCTCAAAATTCGCGCAGCACGCAAAAATCCTTCATATTGACATTGACCCTGCGGAAATAAACAAGAACATCGAGTCTGATTCCTGTGTGGTTGGCGATGTAAAGCAAGTGCTGAGCCGCCTTATTCCGCTGGTTAACAAGGCTGAGCACAAGGACTGGCTTGACCAAATCAATGAATGGAAGAAAACCTATCCGTCCTGCTATGACAAGAATCCAAAGGATTCAATCAACCCTAAATTTATCTGCGAGCATATTCACGAGGTGGCGGGCGACGATGCCTTCATCACTACGGAGGTTGGACAGCACCAGATGTGGACGGCGCAGTTCTATCCGTTCGGCAAAAAACGCCGCTTTGTTACCTCCGGCGGTCTTGGCACCATGGGCTACGGTACCGGTGCGGCAATCGGAATCTCGCTTTCCAAGGTTGGAAGCCGCGTCGTTCATATTGCGGGCGACGGTTCATTCCGCATGAACTGCAACGAGCTTGCGACAATCGCGCATTACAATCTTCCTATAGTAATCGTTGTGGAAAACAACAACGCGCTTGGCAATGTGCGCATGTGGCAGCGCCTTTTTTATGGAAAGCGTTTCAGCCAGACTACGCTTGACTTTGGCCCGGACTGGGTTAAGCTTGCGGACGCATATGGAATCAAGGGCTACCGCGCTACAAACGCAAAGGAATTTGCCAAGGTGTTTGACGAAGCGTTCAAGAGCGGCAAGGCGGCGATTATCGATGCCCGTGTTGACAACGACGAGATGGTTCTGCCGATGGTTCCGGGCGGAAAGCCGATTTACAATATGATTATGGAGCTTTCCAAGGAAATAATGAGCAACGACTAGACGGAGATGCTATGTACGAATCAGGTGAAGATTATCTTGAAGCGATACTCATGATATGGAATGAAAAAAATGAATGCCATGCCGTGGATGTCGCACACAAATTGAATGTCTCAAAGCCAAGCGTGAGCCGCGCGATGGGAATTTTGCGCGATGAAGGCTACATCTTTGTTGACGAATTCCAGCACATCAATTTTACAGAAAAGGGACGCGTAAAAGCAAAGGACATCTACGACCGTCACCAGCTGCTGACGGCATTTTTGCAGAAGATTACCGGCGTTCCCGAAGAGCAGGCTGAGCATAACGCCTGCCGAGTGGAGCACGTCATTGATTCGGACATCGTTTCCGGCATCAAAAAATGGATGGAGAACAACTGATTATGGAGCACGGAACACACACACAGGACAACCATGCCGCCTTGTGGCACGGACGCTTTGCGGAGGGCCCAGACGCGGAGGCGGTTGCATTTGAGACTTCCATTCACGTTGATGAGCGTATGGCGCTTGACGACATACGCGGAAGCCGTGCGCATGCCGCAATGCTTTCTCATGCGGGAATCATTTCTGACGGGGAGGCTCAGCAGATAATTGAGGGGCTGGATTCCATTCAAAAGGATTTGGAGTCGGGCGCTCTTAAAATAGACTATTCTGCCGAGGACATTCATTCCTTTGTGGAGGCAACGCTTACCGACCGCATTGGCGAGCCTGGCAAAAAGGTTCACACCGGACGCAGCCGCAACGACCAGATTGCGCTGGACGAACGCCTGTATTTGTGCCGTTTTGTTCCCGACCTTCAGAACCGCATACTTACGCTCATCAGCGCGCTTACGGACATTGCTTCCCAGCATACAAAGGACATCATGCCGGGCTATACCCACATGCAGCACGCACAGCCGGTAACCTTGGCACATCATCTTTGCGCGTGGAGCTGGATGCTCACCCGCGACTGGGAGCGCCTTGAGGACGCGCTCAAGCGTATCCGCATAAGCCCGATTGGGGCGGGCGCGCTTGCCGGATCGGGACTTCCGCTTGACCGCCGTTTTGAGGCTACCCAGCTTGGCTTTGACAAAATCACCATGAATTCGCTTGACAGCGTTTCTGACCGCGACTACTGCATAGAGATTGCCGCAGCGCTCAGCCTTGTGCAGATGCACCTTTCGCGCTTCTGCGAGGAGGTGGTTTTGTGGTCGACCACGGAATTTGCGTTCATCGATTTGAGCGAGAAGTGGTCAACCGGCTCCTCAATCATGCCACAAAAAAAGAACCCGGACTTTGCCGAACTTATCCGCGGACGAACCGGACGCGTGTACGGCGACCTTATGGCGCTTCTTACCATGATGAAGGCGCTTCCGCTTGCCTACGACCGCGACATGCAGGAGGACAAGCAGAGCCTGTTTGACGCGTGCGACATAGTGGTTTCTTGCGTGTCCATATTTACCTATATGATTTCTTCCGCAAAATGGAACACAAAGTCCATGAGCGACGCTTGCTTGGACGGCTTTCTTAACGCAACGGACGTTGCCGACTACCTTGTGCGCAAAGGGCTTCCGTTCAGAACCGCGCACGGCGTAAGCGCTCATGCCGTACGCCTTGCCATAGAAAAGGGTGTGCGCCTTG
>CALGGT010000034.1 GCA_937915825.1 uncultured Eubacterium sp. | reverse complement strand
CCCAGCGCGCGGCTGGACGAGGCTGTGTTAAACGCCTATGAGGCGCTGGAAGACACAGATGACCCTGTGGCCATGGAGATCAAGGGAGAGGCGGCCAGTGGGATCGAGGCCATTAACCTAATGGAGGACGTTTGCCCGGATATCATGTTTGTGGACGTACAGATGCCCTATATGGACGGCATTGAGCTTTCCAAATGGATCCGCAAAAGGTATCCCGCCATTCGGATCATCATTCTAACGGCCTATCAGGATTTTAAATATGCCAAAGAATGTGTAGGGATCGGGGTTACGGAATATTTGCTCAAGCCTCTGGTTATGGAGGATTTATTCAAGGCCTGTAAAAAGGCGATCATGGAGATCGAGGAAAACCGGAAATTATATGGGTACAAAGACACGGAGAGTAGAGAATCTTCCGCCAACATTCATATGAACGATGTGAAGAATTATGTCATGGAGAATTTCCAGTCCCCATCCTTGAATGTGGAAGAGATTGCGGAGAAATACAACTACAATTCCAGCTATCTAAGTCGAAGATTTAAGGAAAAAACCGGTCAAAAGCTCAGTGAATTCATCAATAATTGCCGGATGGAGAAAGCGATTACCTACGCAAAACAGGGGATTCCCATGTATCAGACCGCGAATCTGGTAGGGGTGCCGGATCCTCATTATTTCAGCCGGTGTTTTAAGAAATATACGGGAGAAACCTATTCCGAGTACGGAAAAGAGAAAAAGTAAAGTCCGAAAAAGCAAAATTCGCACAGGGAAAAGCAAAAATAGGGTGTTTTTTCTTCCATAATGTGTTACAATAGAGACGTCGTGGAAAAAAGATAAAGTGAGGAACATAAAATGAATGGAAGTAAGACATGTAAGAAAGCAGTGGCATTGCTTTTTACCTTGGTTCTAGGACTGGGAACGGTTACAGGCTGTCATTCGACGCAGACCGGAAAACAGGAGAATAAGAAAACAGACCAAAAGGAGGTACCGGTTTATACGGTAAGCCCGAAGGGAGCGCTGCCTGCCCTGTCCTATCCCTCGGAAGATCCCATGGAAAAAGCCATTGCCAAATATATGGTGAAGAATTTTGACATCTATGAAGATGAAATACAGATCGATGGGGCTCGTCGCAACCCCAGTGAAGAGGGGGCGCTGGTGGTCATTCCGGTCCCTATGATCACCTATGTTCAAAGACCGGATCCTGCCCAGGTTGCAGAAATCGACACGACAGACGTAGAATCCATGAATAAAGATAAATTTAAACTAGATTATAGAATTTATGGATCTTATTGGATATTCGTCTATTGTAGAAAAGGTGATGATTTAGTCCTGGTTAACAGGGTTTGCAGCCCCGGCATGTTCCAACTGGAAGAAAAAGCAAAGGATAAATACCGTGTTCGTTTTTTCCAGCGTGTTGCTAAGAGTGAAGAAGAAAAAGAAGAAGAAAAATCCTGGAATTCTGTATTTGCGGAAGGCGTTTTACAACAGAAATCTCTGATCGAAGATACGAAAAAATTAACCGATGAAAAAGAAATGTCCGTTCAGGAGAAACTTGCTCAGTTAATTGAGCGGTATCATCGGATGAATCGGAAAGAACAAACGAAACAAGAAGATGCAAAAGCTCAGAAAACAAATGAGCCGGAAGATCTGAAAACCCAGAAACCGAATGAGTGAGAGGATTATGAGTCAGAGGATGAAAACGTTTTGACACAGAACGAATCGAACGAACGAAAATAGGAGAAGCCTTATGAATCAACATTATGATTATTTAATCGTAGGAGCGGGACTTTTTGGAGCTGTTTGCGCCAGAGAGCTAACCGATGCGGGAAAGAGTGTATTGGTCATTGAAAAGAGAAATCATATTGCGGGCAATGTTTATACCAGAGAAGTGGAAGGAATCCAGGTGCACGAGTACGGAGCCCATATCTTCCACACCAACGAGGACAGAGTTTGGGATTATGTTGGGAAATTTGCCCGCTTTAACCGCTTTACCAACTCGCCGGTAGCCAATTACAAAGGGGAATTGTATTCCCTTCCGTTCAATATGTATACATTTAATAAAATGTGGGGCGTGATCACCCCAGAAGAAGCCATGGAGCGGATCGAGGAGCAAAGAAAAGAGGCCAATATTTCAGAGCCTAAAAATCTGGAAGAACAGGCGATCTCCCTGGTTGGCAAAGATATCTATGAAAAACTGATCAAAGGCTATACGCAGAAACAATGGGGAAGAGAATGTACCGAACTCCCGGCCTTTATCATTAAACGTTTGCCGGTACGCATGACATTTGACAACAACTATTTTAACGCGAAATACCAGGGGATTCCCGTCGGAGGATATACCCAAATGGTAGCGAACCTTCTTCAGGGAATCTCAGTAGAATTAGAAACGGATTTTCTGCAAAATAAGGAAGAGTGGGAAGCCAAAGCGGATCGGGTGATCTA
>CALGGT010000033.1 GCA_937915825.1 uncultured Eubacterium sp. | reverse complement strand
TGAAAACAACTGCTATGATCATGGCCGGAGGACGTGGGGAAAGATTCTGGCCGAAAAGTCGAAAGAACTTACCAAAACAGTTTTTGAGCCTAACCGATGATGGAATCACCATGATCCAACATACGGTTAAGAGAATCCTTCCCTTTGTAGAGATGGAAGATATCTATATTGTAACCAACCGGGATTATAAGAAGTTGGCCATGGAGCAGCTTCCGGAATTACCGGAGGAAAATATTATCTGTGAGCCCATGGGGCGAAATACCGCGCCTTGCGTAGGGTTGGCAGCGGTCCATATTTCCAGAAAATATGAGGATGCCCTGATGGTTGTGCTCCCTTCGGATCATTTGATCAAGTACAATTCCATGTTTGTGGATGTATTAAAGGATGCCTGTCAGGTGGCTGAAAAAGGGAATAATCTAACTACCATTGGAATTACGCCCAACTATCCGGAGACCGGCTACGGCTATATTAAATTTGATCCGGATCAAAGTGAGGGGCGGGCATATGGCGTAGAACGATTTGTGGAAAAACCGGATCTGGCAACGGCGAAGGAATATTTGGCGGATGAATCGTATTTGTGGAACAGCGGTATGTTCGTCTGGAAGATTTCCACGATCCTGAGTAATATTCAGAGTTTTATGCCGGAAACCTATGAAGGTTTAATGAAGATCAAGGATGCCATTGGTACAGATGATGAGAACCAGGTTCTGGAAGAAGAATTTGAGAAAATGACATCTGAGTCCATTGATTACGGCATTATGGAGAAGGCGGAGAACATCTTCGTGCTTCCCGGAACATTCGGATGGGATGATGTAGGAAGCTGGTTGGCGGTGAGCCGGATCCGCTCCACCAATGAATTCGGAAACACCGTATCTGGAAATGCCATTACCGTGGAAACAAGGAATTCCATTATCGAAGGGAAAGATAAGTTGATCGCGGCAGTCGGTCTTCAAGATATGATCATTGTGGACACGGACGATGCTCTTTTGGTTTGTGACAAGAATCATGCCGGGGACATTAAGAAGGTTTTGGAGAACTTGAGAATCTGTAATCGAACGGAATATATTTAAGATCAGATCAAAGATATCTGGGAAATATATCCGAAAATATATCGAAATGGAAAGGAAATGAAACATATGAAAAAAGCATTGATTACCGGTGTTACCGGTCAGGATGGATCTTATTTGGCAGAGCTTCTGTTGGAGAAAGGTTATGAAGTATATGGAATTATGCGTCGTAAGAGCGTGGTCGATTATGGAAATGTAGATCCTATCAAAGATAAAATTCACTTTATTTACGCGGATATGACGGATATCGTATCCTTGACCAAGGCCATGCGGGAAAGTGACGCCGATGAAGTTTATAATCTGGCGGCGCAATCGTTTGTAGGAACCAGCTGGGAGCAGCCGTTGGCAACCGCGGATATTGACGCGCTGGGGGTTACCAATTTGCTGGAAGCCATTCGTACCGTGAAACCGGAAGCACGATTCTACCAGGCTTCTACCAGTGAGATGTTCGGATTGGTTCAGGAGATGCCTCAGAAGGAAACAACGCCCTTCTATCCTCGTTCTCCTTATGGAGTAGCTAAATTATACGGTCACTGGATCACAAAGAACTATCGTGAGAGTTTCGGATTATATGCTTGCTCCGGGATCTTATTTAACCATGAGTCGGAGCGCCGGGGGAAAGAATTCGTGACCCGTAAGATTACCGATGCGGTTGCAAGGATCAAGCAGGGGGTACAGGATTATGTAGAATTGGGAAATATGGATTCCAAGCGTGACTGGGGTCATTCCAAAGACTATGTACACGCCATGTGGTTAATGCTTCAACAAGATGAGCCGGATGATTATGTGGTAGCAACCGGCGAAACCCGTACCGTACGTGAATTTGTAGAAATCGCATTCGGTCATGTAGGAATGGAGATCGAGTGGCAAGGGGAAGGCGTAAATGAGATCGGTGTGGATAAAGCAACCGGTAAGACGGTGGTTAAGATCAATGAGAAGTTCTTCCGTCCTGCTGAGGTAGATGTATTGTTAGGTGACCCCACCAAGGCGGAAACCAAGCTGGGCTGGAAACGTGATATTTCCTTCTCTCAATTGGTAGAACGTATGGTAAAGAACGATATGGCTCTTGTGGAAAAAGAGATAAAGGTTGCCAATATCTAAGAGAATTTCAATACTCTCAGAGCGACTGCTTTGGGAGTATTTTTCTTTTTAGACAAAGGAGGAGATATGGTGGAACAAAAGCGAAAAAACGCATTGATCATCGGAGGCGCCGGTTTTGTAGGGGGATATCTGGTAAGGGAGTTACTTGCCCAGGGGCAGACGGTTACGTTAACCAAGATGGAACAGGAACAGGTTCCGCAGGGGGACTATCATGTAAAAAACCTGAATTTACTAGACACTACAGAAGTAGAAAATGTAATTACGGAAATAAATCCTGATTTTATTTTTCACTTAGCAGCGCAAAGCTCCGTGGCTTTATCCTGGAAAAATCCGACGCTTACCGTAGATGTAAATATTAAAGGCTCCTTGAATCTGCTGGAGTGCTTGAAAAAGATTTCTTATACCGGTCGGGTGTTGATGATCGGATCCGGGGAAGAATATGGAAAGATCCTGCCGGAAGAGGTTCCCATTCAGGAGGACACGGTTCTTCGTCCCGGAAATATTTATGCCGCCACCAAAGGATGCCAGAATATGTTGGCGACCATCTACGCCGGGGCCTATGATCTGAACCTGATCATGGTCCGTGCGTTTAATCATGTGGGGCCGAATCAATCTCCTCAATTTGTGGTAGCGGATTTTTGTAAACAGGTGGCAGAGATCGAACGGGGCAAAAAAGAGCCGGTGATCCACGTGGGAAATCTGGCGGCTAAACGGGATTTTACCGATGTACGGGATGTGGTGCGGGCGTATGTATCCTTAATTGAAAAAGGAATTCCCGGAGAAACCTACAACGTTGGAAGCGGCAATGCGTATGCCATTGAAGAGATTCTGCAAAAAATTCGGTCAAAAGCGAAAAAAGAAATTACGGTGGATGTGGATCCGAAAAAACTGCGTCCCATTGATGTTCCGTTGATCACAGCGGATATTTCCAAATTGCAAAGGGACACCGGATGGAAGCCGGAGATCTCGTTGGATCAAACAATAGAAGACACATTACAATATTGGAGGGAAACGTTATGACAAAGTATGAAGAATGGTTAAGTAAGGTACAGGATTCAGAAATTCTGGAAGAATTAAAACAGATTGAAACGGATGACGGGGCCATTGAGGATCGTTTTTACAGAGATCTGGCGTTTGGAACCGGAGGTCTTCGCGGGGAGATCGGCGCCGGAACCAACCGGATGAATATTTATACGGTTGCCAGAGCAACTCAGGGATATGCCAATTATCTAAACCAGCTTCCCGGGGAAGGGAAATCCGTAGCCATCGCGTATGACAGCCGGATCAAATCCGATGTATTTTCCCAAACGGCGGCATCGGTGTTTGCGGCCAACGGCATTCAGGTACATATCTATCCGGAATTAATGCCTACGCCGATGTTATCCTATGCGGTTCGCGTCCTGGGCTGTGATGGTGGGATCGTAGTAACAGCCAGCCATAATCCTTCGAAATACAACGGATACAAGGTGTATGGAGCCGATGGATGTCAGATCACGTTGGAAGCGGCAAAGGCGATTCTTGCAGAGATTGAGGCATTGGACTATTTTACGGATGTCAAGATCTTAGACTTTAAAGAGGGCGTGGAGCAGGATCGGATCTCTTACATTGGGGAGGATGTGATTGCTTCCTTTATCCGGGAGGTATCGGACCGCTCCATGAAGCCGGAGCCGATCGATAAGAATGTATCCATTGTTTATACGCCATTAAATGGAACCGGACGGATGCCTGTAACCCGCTGCCTGGAAGAAAATGGATATACGCAGATCGTGATCCCGAAGGAGCAGGAAATGCCGGATGGACATTTTCCGACTTGCCCGTATCCCAATCCGGAGATTCGAGAGGCCCTGGAAGTGGGTCTTAAGAAAGCCAAGGAAGTCGGGAGCGATTTATTGCTGGCAACGGATCCGGATTGTGATCGTGTAGGCGCGGCGGTTCGAAACCGTGAGGGAGATTATACCTTAATTTCCGGAAACCAAATGGGCGTGATGCTCTTTGATTATATTTGTAAGATCCATACAGAGAAAGGGACCATGCCCCAGGATCCGGTGGTGGTTTCCACCATTGTTTCTACGCCTATGGTAGACGCCATTGCGGCAAAATACGGAGTAGAGGTTCGCCGGACGTTAACCGGCTTTAAATTCATCGGAGAACAGATCGGTTTTCTGGAAAAAGACGGGCAGGCGGATCGATATATCTTTGGGTTTGAAGAAAGCTATGGATATTTAAGCGGCAGTCATGTGAGAGACAAAGACGGGGTGAACGCGGCTCTTTTGATCTGCGAAATGTTCGCGTATTATAAAGCCCAGGGTCAGTCCTTATTAGATGTGTTGGAAGCCCTGTATCAAACCTACGGTTACTATGGAGAGACCTTACAATCCATCGAGTTTGCAGGAGCTGCCGGCGCGAAGAAAATGGAAGAAACCATGACCCGTCTTCGCACCGATGAGATCGGAGCGCTGGGAGAGTATTCTGTAACGGAGAGAAAGGATTATAACTTAGGCATTCAGGGGCTGCCGAAGTCCGATGTTTTAGAATTTGATCTGGATGGGGGGAGCAAAGTTTTAATCCGTCCTTCCGGAACGGAACCGAAGATGAAAATGTATTATTTAACCAAAGGAACTTCCACGGAGGATCGCAACAAGATCATGAAAGATCTGGAAGAAAGTTTTCAACAATTCCTATAAGATCTTTGAGGCAGAATGATGAAATTCGATTATGAAGAATTAGCGGAAAAAATTGTCCGAAATCCGGAGGAATCCCTGATAGAATATGAAGATGAAGTTCTTTGTAAAGGGGTTCCCGGATCGTATCGGATCGCCTTTTTAAATCATAAATATCACACCGAGATCCGTCAGGAATTAACCTATGAGAAGGGGATTCTTTCCTGGCATGGATTACGGATCTACAGCTTAAAAGCCAAGAATCTCCTTCATTTGGATGTTGTGGAAGAACGGGAGAAAGGCCTTTATCTCGGTGGACATATGCGCTGCCCCTTGGGAGAAGATCTTTCCTTCTTTCTGAAAGACCAAGCCGGGAAAAAGTTCCCTCTGTCCATGCGTTTCAAGACATTTAAGCCTTATCAGGTTATGGGAAAGGTCTTAGCAAAGTATTATACGTTCTCGTTGTATTTGCCGAAAGAGAAAGAAGAATGTTAATTAGGGCGAATTCGCCACAATAAACAACAGGTATATGGC
>CALGGT010000032.1 GCA_937915825.1 uncultured Eubacterium sp. | reverse complement strand
CTTCCTGTTTCATCGCATCCATGGTAGGCTGAAAGATTTTCGTTTCACAAAACGCCTGAACTTCCGGTGTATAAAAAGGACTGGGGGAAAACGTTCCCATTCCGCCGGTATTTAACCCTTCATCGTTGTCCTTGGCTCTCTTATGATCTTGTGCACTGGTCATAGGCTGAATGTTCGTTCCGTCACAATAACATAACACAGACACCTCACGGCCGGTCATGAATTCTTCGACCACAATGGTATTCCCGGCGTCGCCAAATTTCTTATCCACCATTAATTCCTGAACGCCAGCCTTGGCCTCTTCAAAGTCCTTACAGATCAAAACTCCTTTTCCCAAAGCCAATCCATCTGCTTTTAAAACGGTGGGATATTTGGTGTCTTTTAAATATTTAATTGCCTCCTCCGGAGACGTAAATGTTTCATAGGTTGCCGAGGGAATGTGGTATTTTTTCATTAAATCCTTGGAAAACGCCTTACTTCCTTCGATGATCGCAGCATTCTTTCTAGGACCAAATACACGAAGACCTCTTTTTTCAAAAACGTCTACCACTCCTCCTACCAACGGATCATCCATTCCGATCACCGTTAGGCCGATCTTCTTTTCTTCCGCAAAATCCGCAAGTTTTTCAAATTCCATCGCCCCAATGGGAACACATTCCGCGATGGAGGAAATCCCTGCATTTCCCGGCGCACAATAGATCTTATCTGTTTTTTTACTTCTTCTCAAACCTTCCGCAATGGCATGCTCACGGCCGCCGCTACCTACAATCAATATATCCATGGTTACCCTCCTGTTTTATCCATTCATTTATTCGTTGAATCATCCATTCATTTATTTATGAATCACTTTTAACCCTTGAATTTCCAAACGCCCATGAGCAAAATCATCAATTGCCTGAGGTAAGATCTTCCATTCTGCTTCTTGCATCACACGTAACTGCAAACTTTCCGGGGTGTCATCCTCACGGACTTCCACTGCTTTTTGAGCGATAATGGGACCACCGTCGGCAATTTCATTTACAAAATGTACCGTAGCGCCGGTTACTTTGTTGCCCCGTTCCAATACTTGCTCGTGCACTTTCAATCCAAAATACCCTGGTCCGCAATGAGCCGGGATCAGGGAAGGATGAATGTTCATCATCCGACCTTCGTAAGCTTGAACCAGATTATCCGGTAAGATGACAAGAAAACCGGCCAAGACCACCAGATCAATTTCATAGGATTCAAGAAGTTTGATCATCGCCGTTCCATATTCTTCTCTTGTAGAATAATCTTTGGGAAGAATCCACCGGGATTCAATGTTATGTTTTTTCGCCCGTTCCAGGGCATAGGCATCTTTTTTATTGCTGACAACCACTTTCAGGGAAATATCCCGGATCGTTCCCGCCTGATATTGATCCATGATTGCCTGTAGATTGGTTCCGCCACCGGAAACCAGGATGGCCACATTTGTCATAGGTACCTCCCTTAGGATAATGTAATTCCTTTTTCTCCCGCACGGATCTCACCGATGACATACGGGGTTTCACCGGCATCCTGAATGGCTTTCATACAGGGATCAACCTGGAGAGGATCTACAGCGACTACCATTCCGATTCCCATATTGTACGTGTTATACATCATATCCTCGGCCACATCTCCGTCTTTGGATAACATATCGAAGATGATGGGGCGTTGGAAGGAGTTTTTCTCCACGTATGCATGGGTATGATCGTTTAGCATTCGGGGAATGTTCTCATAGAACCCACCACCGGTTACATGAGAGCAAGCTTTTATGGTCACACCGGCCTTCTTAATGGACTGTAAGGCTTTCACGTAGATCTTGGTGGGGGTTAACAACGTTTCACCCAAGGTTTGACCTAAGCTTTCATAATAGGTTTGCAGCGCCTCTTCACTCATACGAAAGACCTTCCGTACCAGAGAATATCCATTGCTGTGAATTCCGGAAGACGCCATTCCGATCAAAACATCTTTTTCCTTTAAGTCCTTACCGGTGATCATATCTTTCTTGTCAACGATACCTACGGAAAATCCTGCTAAATCGTATTCATCCACCGGGTAGAATCCGGGCATTTCCGCGGTTTCTCCTCCGATCAGGGCGGCACCCGCCTGACGACATCCTTCGGCTACGCCGGATACGATCTTAGCGATCTTCTTGGGTTCATTCTTACCACACGCGATATAATCTAAGAAAAATAATGGATCTCCGCCGGCGCAGGCAATGTCATTGACACACATTGCTACACAATCGATCCCAATGGTATCATGTTGATCCATAAGAAAAGCGATCTTTAATTTGGTTCCAACGCCATCGGTTCCCGAAACTAAGGTTGGCTCTTCCATGTTTTGAAAGCTCTTCATAGAAAATGCTCCGGAAAAACCGCCAATATCGGTTAAAACCTCCGGACGCATGGTCGATGCAATATGCTCTTTCATGAAAGAGACTGCCTGGTATCCCGCTTCAATGTCAACACCGGCATTTTTGTAATCCATAATTGTACCTCCTAAATTTATGATTCAAACGGTTTCCATCCATCCCGATTCCCAATTCCCAATGGAATTGTTTCAGGATTCGCGTTTTTTTCCACGTTTGAACCAAGCATTTTTCGTTCAGTTTTAAGTATATCATATTTTATTTAATAGTCCAAACATTTTTATAAAAAATTACAGCGGAAGGTGATTCACCTCATTTTCCGCTTCTTTTCGGAACGTATTAATGGTTTCCTGGTTTAAGATCGGGAGATCCTCCAGGGACTCGATCCCGAAATATCGCAAAAATTCCTCTGTGGTCGCAAAAAGAATGGGTCGTCCCGGCGCATCCAGACGGCCGGTTTCGCAGATCAGATTGTATTCGATCAGGCGATTTACCGCATGGTCACATTTTACCCCGCGGATGCGTTCTATCTCATTTCTGGTAATGGGCTGCTTATAGGCAATGATGGACAACGTCTCTAACATAACATCGGTTAACACGTGTTTTTTGGGGACATGGGCGATCTTGATCAAAGCCTCGTAGTATTCCGGTTTCGTACAAAGCTGGAACGCTCCGTCCAATTCAATGATATGGATCCCCCGGTCCTCTTCTTCATATCGCATCATCATATTTCTGAGAATCCGACGAATGGTATCCTCATCATGTTCCAAGGCTTGTGCCAGGCGGGCGATATCCACGGCTTCTCCCAGTGTGAATAAAATCGCCTCCAAACTGGCTTCCAGTTCTTTAATCTTCATGCGTCTCTCCTTTATCCCTGGTCTTTGTAGGTAATATAAATATCATCAAAGATATCTTCCTGTACAATGGTTAATTTCCCTTGTTTCATCAGCTCCAACACCCCCAGGAACGAAACCACCACATAGGTTTTGGTGTGTCCCTCTTCCAGCAGTGCGCGAAAACTAAAGGTTTTATGCTCCTTTGCGTAGTCTTCCAGATAAAGAATATGATCTCCTAAGTTGATCTCTTCCTTTTCAATCTCACCAAAGGTACTTCGAATGGGATCCACTTTATCGATCTGCTTACGCATGACGGAATGGAAAATCCCCTGTAATTTTGCCAGAGTTAGATCGCTTAACAATTCATCCACGGATACCTCTTCTTTGAAATCCGTGATCTCTTTGGGGATGGTAGGCTCCTTGTAGAAACTCCTTCCGGCCCCCTGTTCCCTGGTCTTAAGCTCCAGAGAGGCATATTTATACATCTTATATTCCAACAAACGCTCCACCAATTCCTGCCTGGGGTCTTCCACTTCTTCCTCTTCCGTTTCCTCCTTCGGCAAGAGCATTTTGGATTTAATACGAAGCAGGGTAGACGCCATAACCAGAAACTCGCTCATGACATCCATATCCTTGGTCGGCATGGCATCCACATATTCCAAATATTGGTCGGTAATGGTAATAATGGGAATGTCGTAAATATCCACTTTATTCTTATCGATCAGATGTAATAAGAGGTCCAACGGTCCTTCGAACACCTCTAATTTTACCTCTAAGCTCATAATCTTCTCCTTTTCGCTCCGCCGGAACTTCCTCTAGGATTCTTCTTCACGGTCTTTGTAGATTGTTACATGACAGATCTGCGGCGGATTAAAAAAACGAAATTTCAAATGATGGCTTCCCAGACCTCTGGTAATTAACATGGTACTTTCATTTTCCCGGAAGATCCCGGCGTCGTATTTGGGAAACAGACGAAACGACGGGGAAATGACACCCCCTAAGACCGGAAGCTGCATGACGCCTCCATGAATGTGACCGGAAAAAATAACATCCGCCCCCCATTTTACATATTGTTTAAAATATTCCGGGTTATGGGCGATCAGGATTCTTAAGGGTTTTCCGGAAGAGTCTTCCTCCTTTAAAGGGACCTCATCCACCAGATTCCAGATTTCTTCCACATGTAATTTCTTTTCATTCCAAAAACGGTGAAAAAAGGAAATCGGCAGGACCAAACCTGTGAAATATACTGAATTTCCATTGATCTCTACATTTTCTGTTTCATTCACCAACACATGTAAGCCGATGCGGCGTAGTCTGGCTACGTAAGCCTCATAATCCTCCATACGAAGTTCATGGTTTCCCGGCGAATAAAACACCGGGGCTATTTTCTTAAGTTCTCGGCAGAAATTCAAACTGATCTCCGGTTTTTTTTCTCCTTTGATGGTTAAATCCCCAGCGATTACAATGGCGTCAGGATGGAGCTTTTCAATGGCTTTTACGATTTTATTTCCCTTCGGTCCAAAGGTTTGCGTACTGTGAAAATCCGCGATCAACGCCAAACGAATGGGCTTATGAAAGGGGGCATCCGAAGGGACTTCAATCTCAAAATCCTCCACGACATAACGGTAATGTTCCCGATATCCATATATGAAAAATAGAATCAGTGCCACCAAAAGCACCGCTCCAACGTAGATCCAGATCATGGCATTCCTTTCTTTCCGGTATTTTTACAGTATCTTACGGTTTTTTTACGGTTTTCTTAACGGTTTTCGCATCCATCTCCAATTGATGCTGCAAAGCTTCCAGGGAATCGAATTTTTTCTCTTCCCGTATCGGGTACAAAAAATCCACCTGAATATCTTTGTTGTATAAATTCCCGGAATAGTCCAGGAAATGTACTTCCAACGTAACCCGATCCCCCTTGGAAACCGTGGGACGAAGGCCTAAATTGGCCATTCCGTAATAAAATTTTTTTCCGATTTCCGCCTTAACGCCATACACGCCATGAGGGGGCATGCATTTGTTCGAAGGAAGGGAAAAATTCGCGGTAGGAAATCCAATGGTACGTCCTAATTGTTCTCCCGGTTTGACCGTATCGTAAACAAAGAAGGGGCGTCCCAACATTGTTGTAACCTCATTCAAATCTCCATCTTTTAGGGCATTTTTCACCCGTGTACTGCTGATCCTCTCCCCCTGGTGGATCCGATCTTCCACCACTACGCATTGATAGCCAAACCGACTGCTTTTTTGCTGCAGCAGCTTCACATCCCCTTTTCGCCCGTTTCCAAATCGAAAATCTTTTCCGGCGCATATATAAGATAGATCACATTGATCCACCAGGATCGTTTGAATAAATTCCTCCGCATCCATGGCGTAGATCTGAGAAAGATCCTTAAAACTTACAAAATAGGAAAATCCCAGCTGACGGGCCATCCTACGTTGTTCTTTCAGTGTAAATAAACTTTCATTCTGTTCATTTCGTAAGGAAAATATTACGGTGTTTTCCTCTGTATGATTTAACACCGAACGGATCAGGCGCATATGCCCTAAGTGAAACCCATCGAATTTTCCAATGCATACAGCGGAATTTTTAATGGAAAGGGGAAGTTCTTCCAAAATCTGCATAATCGTTCTCTTTTCTTTTCCCGGGTTATCCCCGGTAAAACATTTTTATATTCTGTAATTTTCTTTGATCCGGACAATATTCATAGATCGCATAGAAACAATGTTCTTCATCGTATAGGCGAAAATAATTGGGGATTCCGTCTTTACACAAGGAACGTGGGTGTTCTTTTACATGTTGAACCCCCAGAGGATTTCCATTCTGGCAAAGCTTAACGGCCTCTTTCCGCAAGGTAAGGGCGGGATATTGTTGAAACACAATATCCGTAGGCAAAACCGGCGGTTTCTCATCTTGTACCAGAGCCTGAATCTCACTTAATTTCAGGGCGTCTTCCACTTGAAACATCCCCACACGGGTTCGAAGGAGATATTTTAAACAGGCCCCGCATCCCAATCGTTCCCCCATATCATCTGCCAACGTACGAATGTAGGTTCCCTTCGAGCAGGTTACTTCCAACTGCATGATCTTCTCGTCCGGATGAAAACCCAATAATTTCAAAGAAAAAATATGTACCGTTCTGGGCTTACGTTCTACCTCTATTCCCTGTCTGGCAAGGTCATAGAGGCGTTTTCCCTTTACCTTTAAGGCGGAATACATGGGAGGGATCTGCTGAATCTCACCATGAAATTGAGGTAAGATCTCCTCCACATCTTCCCTGGTAACGGATACCTCCCGCTCTTCCAAAACCGTCCCCTCCATATCCAGGGTATCGGTTCGGATCCCCAATCTTACATAGGCTACATAGGTTTTCTTCTCGTCCATTAAAAGGTCGCATACCTTGGTAGCCGTTCCTAAGCAAATGGGCAACACGCCCTCTGCTGCCGGATCCAGGGTTCCGGTATGACCAATTTTTTTCATATGGAGGATTCCCCTTAATTTGGCTACCACATCATGAGAGGTAAATCCTTTTTCCTTATACACATTGATAATTCCGTCCAAACAACCACCTTCTTACCAAAACAAATGGGTGTTTATTGATTCTGTTCGTGGGCCAGGATCTGCTTTTCAATGTGTTCCGTCAGATTATTGATCACATCAAAGGCAGCGCCCTTTATGGTGCAGCCGGCGGCTTTTACGTGACCGCCACCGTTAAAGAATACCGCAATCTTACTAACATCCACATAATCATTGGAGCGCATGCTTACCTTGTATTCCAGATTATCAATTTCCGTAAGTAAAATAGCCACTTCCACCCCTTCCGTGGTTCGTAACTCATCGATCACCCCATCTAAGTCCGAATTTTTCGTCTGATAGAACTCCATGGTTCTGCGGGATACAATGGAAAAAATACACGTTCCGTCTAAGATACGTACACTTTCTAATAAACAACGCCCTAAGATCTGCAATTGACGATAGGTTTTCTGATAGAAACTTTCATCGATGATCTTCCCGAAGGGAATGCCTTTTTCCATTAAAGCACCGGCATATGCCATGGTTTTCTCTCCGGTGTTGGAGTGTTTAAAAACTCCGGTGTCATGAATGATCCCGGTATATAAGCATGTGGCACATTTTTGCGAGATCTGATCCATGGGAAGCAGATCACAAAGGATCTCACAGGTAGAACTGGCATCTCCCTTTACGATCTGCTCATCACCAAACATTGTATTGCTAATGTGATGATCGATGTTCAAGGTAGCAGGGGTTTTTTCAAACACTTCATACGCCTTTCCCAATCGATCGGTATCTCCACAGTCTAAAGAGACAAAAAGGTCAAAGGAATCCTTGGAAGAATGTAAGGCTTCCTCGTCCACTAAAAACTCCAACGAAGCCGGGATATCCTCCAAAAATACTTTGACATTTTTATCCGGGTAATTCTCTTTTATATAATTGGATAGGGCAAAACAAGAACCCACCGCATCTCCATCCGGACGAATATGAGCCGCGATCCCGATATTTTCACAGGTTTCAATCTTTTCTAATAATTGATTTGACAACAATCATTCCTCCCCTTTGCTTTCCATGGAACGAACCTCTTCTATTCTTTGGGACATTTTCGCCGCGTACTCAATGGACTCATCCAATAAAAAGGTTAATTCCGGAGTATTTCTTAAGTTCAACCGTTGCGCTAACAAATGACGGATATAAGAAGAACTATGCTTAAGAGCATTCATGGTATTCTCCTTGTCCGGTTCCGAACCGAAGACGCTTACAAAGATCTTGGCGTATTTCAGATCCGGTGTTACCAACGCCTCCATTACCGAGGTTTTTATGGGATCTACGCGAGGATCTTTTAAATCCTTGCGTAGAATCTCACTCATTTCTCTGGCAACTTCTTTATTGATGCGTGTATTCTTAATGCTGTTCTTCTTCATACACGAATTCCTTTCTGTTACTTACGAGGAACCTCAACCATAATGTAGGATTCTACCAGATCCCCTTCCATCAGGTCACTAAAGTTCTCAAATACCAAACCGCACTCGTAACCGGCGGCTACTTCCTTCACATCATCCTTGAATCGCTTCAGGGACGCAAGATTCCCTTCAAAGATCTGCTCGCCGTCACGGGTGATCCTGGCTTTGCTGCCCCGTTCCACCTTACCGTCCAATACATAAGAACCTGCAATGGTTCCCACATCGGAAGATTTGAAGATCTGACGAACTTCCACATGCCCGGTCACCTTCTCTTCGTAAACCGGCTCTAACATACCCTTCAACGCATTCTCAATATCTTCAATGGCATCGTAGATGACGCGGTATAAACGAACGTCTACATTTTCCCGATCCGCAATTTCTCTGGCGGTGTTATCCGGACGAATGTTAAAGCCAATGATAATGGCGTTGGAAGCGCTCGCTAAGGAAACGTCGGATTCATTAATCGCCCCTACGCCACCATGGATCACCCGAACAGCCACCTCTTCGTTGCTAAGCTTTAACAGGCTTTGTTTCACAGCTTCCACGGAACCTTGCACATCCGCTTTGATGATCAGATTCAATTCCTTAATGCTTCCTTCTTGAATCTGGTTAAACAATCCGTCTAAGGTAAGTTTCTTGGATTTGGTCTCCTCTAATAATTTATCCTTATCCTGGTCAATATAGGCTTGGGAAATTTGCTTTGCTTCTTTATCACTTCCGGTTGCAAGGAAAATCTCACCGGCGTTGGGTGTATCGGAAAGACCCAGTATTTCTACGGGAGTAGAAGGTTTGGCTTTCTTCACCCGTTCTCCGGTATGGGACACCATGGCACGTACTTTACCATGGGCTTTTCCTACCGCTAAGTGGTCCCCTACATGTAACGTACCTTTCTGTACCAATACGGTAGCAACCGGTCCCCTTCCTTTGTCCAGACGGGCCTCGATCACAACACCTCTGGCTTTCCGGTTCGGGTTGGCCTTTAATTCCATGACCTCTGCCGTAAGCAGGATCATTTCCAATAATTGTTCAATGCCTTCACCGGTATGGGCGGATACCGGAACGAAAATCGTACTTCCGCCCCATTCTTCGGCAACCAGTTCATATTCAACCAGCTCTTGTTTGACACGTTCTACATTGGCACCGGGCTTATCGATCTTATTCACGGCAACCAGGATCTCAACACCGGCAGCCTTGGCATGGTTGATCGCCTCCACCGTCTGGGGCATCACACCATCATCGGCCGCTACGACCAAAATGGCAATATCGGTAGATTGGGCCCCGCGCATACGCATAGAGGTAAATGCCTCATGTCCCGGCGTATCCAAAAAGGTGATGGACTCTTCGTTGATCTTCACTTCATACGCACCGATGTGCTGGGTAATTCCACCAACCTCGTGGGTGGTAACACTGGAATTACGAATGGCATCCAAAAGAGACGTTTTACCGTGATCTACGTGACCCATAACACAAACAACCGGAGGACGTTTCTTCATTTTGCTTTCATCCTCTTCTTCTTCTTTCAGAAGTTCGGCTACCATATCGATCTTTTCTTCTTTTTCCGCGATGATATCAAAATCCAGGGCGATTTCTTCTGCTTCTTCAAAGGTTAGATCCTCATTGACCGAAACCATTCTTCCCTGTAGGAATAATTTCTTAACCAGGGCGGAAGCCGGCATTTTCATCCGTTCCGATAATTCCCGAATGGTGATGGATTCCGGAATGGTAATCTGCTTAATATCATCTTCCGGTTTCTTCTCCACCGGTTTCGGCTTAATAAACGCTCCCTTGCGATTGGGGTCTTTTTTGCTGCGGATCTTATCCATTTCCTCGTTGCTGTATTTGCGATAGGTTCCCTTTTCTTTCTCCTTCTTTCCATTTCTCTTACGGGAAGATTTGGAATTTTGGTCTTTGGGAATGGAATCAAAGCTGTTCTGGGAACGATTGAAACGATCGATCACTTTCTCGGAACCGCCCTTTTTGTCTCCACCCCGTTTGTTACGGAAATCCTTTCGATCGTCTTTCTTGGCCCCACCTCGATCGTGGAAACGATCCCCGGTTTTTTCTTTTCTGGGTTCTCGCTCTTTTCGAGTCTCTTCTCTTTTCCTGGATTGGGTTGCAGGCTCTTTCTTATTCGCTTCTTTCTCTTCCCCTTTGGGCAAAGATTTTCCTTCTTTGGATTCAGATTCTTTTACAGATTCCTTTGGCTGGCGAACTGCCTCCGGATCCTTTTTCGTTTCTTTCTTACTCTCTTTTTGCTCTTCTTTTACATCTTCCGATGTACCATTTTCCTTATTTCTAAGGTCATCGATCGGATTATGATTGACATCTTTGAACGCATTAAAAAGAAACGCGATCGCTTCATCTTCCACGTTGCTGTTTGCGCTTTTTGCTTCAAAGCCATTTGCCACTAGCAGATCAACCAGGTCTTTACTCTTAATTCCCTTAAAATTTTGTTCAAGAGCTCTCGTAATTGCATAGATTTTCATTTTCGCCATATTAACATTCCTCCGATTCCAAATATTTTATTATTTTTTCCGCCAATCCCGGATTCTTGATTCCAACAACCGCTCGTTGTTCTTTTCCAATGTGATGCCCCAAATGTTCCATGTCCGAACATTCATAAAACGGAACACCAAAATACTGACACGCATTGGTAATATCTTTCTTGGTCCGATCCGATGCATCGGATGC
This sequence comes from uncultured Eubacterium sp., assembly GCA_937915825.1. Classification (GTDB taxonomy): domain Bacteria; phylum Bacillota; class Clostridia; order Lachnospirales; family Lachnospiraceae; genus Eubacterium_F. The sequence continues at coordinate 6,602 of CALGGT010000032.1, read as the reverse complement.
GAACAGCACGACTTTTACACTTTTGTCTTTCACCGCATCTTCCGTTAATGCGGCGCCGCTTACCAATTGGCCGGCTTTCATACAAAGACCGATCAGACCTAGGATTTTTTCTTCTTTATTCAATCTCCAGTATCCTTTCTATCTCGTCGTAGCAGGAATCCGGGATCGATTCTTTCAAAGAACGATGGAATCCCCGATTCTTCTTTGCTTTGGCAAGACATTCCGAATTTTTACATAAATAGGCGCTGCGGCCGTTCTTTCTGCCGGTTGGGTTCACCATGTATTGAACACCGTCTTCGGTTTTTACTCTTACCAATCGTATCAATTCATTCCCCGGAAAACTTTTCAAGCACCCTACACAAGTCCTCATGGGTATTTTTTTTTGCATGTTTATTCACTTTCCTCCAACGCCTGGGTCTCACTCTTAATATCAATCTTATATCCGGTAAGTTTCGCAGCCAGACGTACATTTTGACCTTCCTTACCGATTGCCAATGACAATTGATAATCCGGAACGATCACACGGGATGTCTTTTCTTCCGGATCAACGGTAACGGACAGAACTCTGGAAGGGCTTAAGGCATGCTCAATAAACACCTGGGGATTCTCATCCCATTCGATAATGTCGATCTTCTCACCGCGAAGCTCTTCCACGACTGCATTCACACGACTTCCATTTACACCTACGCAGGCACCAACCGGATCCACATCCGGATTCATGCTGCGAACGGCGATCTTGGAACGGGATCCCGGTTCTCTGGATACATTTACCAGTTCAACCACACCGTTTTGGATCTCACTGACTTGTAATTCAAACAAACGCTTTACAAGCTCCGGATGGGTACGGCTGATGATCACCTTCGGTCCCTTGTTGGTATTTTTCACTTCCGTAATATATAATTTTATTTTCTCATGGGATTGGAATTGTTCTGTTTTTACCTGCTCCATCTCCGATAAGATGGCATCGGTCTTTCCAATGTTGACCAGGTAATTCCGATCCATTTTACGTTGCACCACACCGGTTACAATGTTCTTTTCCAATTCCGAATACATTTCATAGAGAGAGGAACGTTCCTCTTCACGGATCTTCTGAACCACCGTTTGTTTCGCAGTTTGAGCAGGAATCCTCTGGAAATTCTTAGGCTCGATCTCGATGGAGACCGTGGCGCCCAATTCCTTGACCTTATATTCTTTTTCGGCTTCTTCCAGGGAAATCTGAAGACTGGGATTCTCTACTTCTTCTACCACTTCCTTATCCTGATATACATGGAACTCATTCTTCTCTTCATCCAAAACTACACGAATGTTATCCGCGTTCTTATACTGCTTTTTGCAAGCATCCAAGATGGATTTTTTAATGGCTTCGATCAAAATGTCTTTGGAAATATTCTTCTCAGCTGACAATGCATCCAATGCTTCCATGATATTACCGCCCTGATTTGCTTTTTTGCTGGTTCTCTTACTCATAACAACCTCCGTTTTAAAATTCTATATAGCTTCGGATCCATACCAAATCTTTTAGTGAAAACTGATATTCTTCCGTATCGGTAAAGCCGATGGTTACCTGTTCCTGATCCTGTTGATATCCTTTTAATATGCCAACAAATTCTTTATCGGAATATTTTTTCCCGTCCATCTCAAATTGAAAGGGTTGATACAATTTAAATTCTACATCTTTTCCCAGATTCTTCTCAAAATCTCTCGGTCGTTTAAAGGGTCTGGATAAATCCGGGGAACTGACCTCCAAAATATAAGCTCCCGCAATCAGATCCTTCTGATCCAGGGCTTCGGAAATCGGAGCCGTTATCTCGGTGATGGCATTCAGATCAATTCCGCCTTCCCGGTCTAAATACACGATTAAATGCGTATCCTCTTTGTCCTTGGTATACTCAACATCCACCAACTCATAGCCCTGTTCTTCCACAATCGGCGTTACGAGCTGAATGGTGCTTTCTTCAATTCGTTCTTTTCTCCCCATGGCACAAACCTTTCTCATATATGAAACGAAACGAGTGGACATAGGTCCACTCGTTGAAATCTTACTGTTACTGAAATAGTCCGTAGGGGAATCGAACCCCTGTTTCTGCCGTGAGAGGGCAGCGTCTTAGCCGCTTGACCAACGGACCACAAACAAGAATTATTTTACCGAAAAGATTCTTGTTTGTCAACCACTTTTTGAAAAAAAATGATTTTTTTTTACGATTCACCGTCGATCTAGCCTAGCACCGCCGAAAAGCTTGCTTTCAAGAGGGATGTTAGGCTGAATCGACGAATCAGCAACCTGTCTCCCCAGGCTACATTTTTTAGTCCACTTCTTTTAATTGATTGGTAAAGTAATACCCCTGGATATTCAGAGAATAATATTTTCCTTCCTCCCCATCTCCTTGCTTGGTGTAAGCGCTGTATTCACATATATAAACAGCATCCCCGTTGGGAAGTTTCACCGTAGCCGGTTGGTTGATATACCGATTGTCTTCTTTTGTTTCCGGATCTCTTCGATATTCTTCCTGAAAGAAGGCTTCCAGATCCAGCGTCTCACGGTTCGATTTATCACTATTTTGATCAAAGCTAATGGGAAGGTGTTTTAAATCCGCCGCTTCGGTATCATCGTAATCTCGTGTTTCAAATTTATACATATACGCATAATTTCCCAACGGAACCGCCGAGGATTTCACTTGCCTGGATATATATTTTTTTCCATCGGTTTGATAATAAGAATTATGAATGTTCTCAATCTTATTACATTGTTCTTCCGTTAAGGTGTTTTTAAGGAATACCTGCCCTTCAAAGCCTCCCTCTCTTGTAATCGTTCGGTATGCATCGGATATTTTATCCTTTTGTTCCTCCTCAAGGGCTTCGAAATCATAAATTTCAGACGCCTGGGATAAGGTTTGCTTTAAAGAATGGGTCACAACTGCAAATTGGTTGATTCCCGGGCATAAAAGACTTAACACAAAAACCATCATGGCATAGAACGTTATGTATTCTACATATTTTCCCCGTCGGATTCCGTAAAGGATCAGGTACCCAACCTCTAAGATCAATAAGATCAACCCCCAATAACGGGAGGCCGTAAAACCATATTGATGGATCCGCAATCCCAGGGATACGCTTTGTAAAAAAACAAAAGGGATAAATACGTAAGGTAAAAAGGCGGAAATCTTTCCCATCATCGTTTCTTTTAAACTCATGGTCATGGTCCAGACGGGAAGACCTACAATAAACACCGCCGATAAAATAGAAAACACTTCATTGGAAGGCAATTTCCATTGGATTAAGATTTTTACGATGTAAAGGTAAACCACTAGAAATGAAAGAAGCAACATAGGCGTTAAAACAAATTTCATGATCCCCTTGGCAAATTTTCCCACTTCTTTTTTCGGGTTTGAGAATGCGAATAAAAGCCCCGGATAATAAATGGCCGAACAAAGTACGATCTCCACTCGTCCCACGAAATCATCGGTATCAAACAACAAGGCGTTAATGATCAGAAAGATCAGGAAGAGACCGATCGCAAAAAGACCGTAAACCAAAGTGGTTTCAATCGCCGAACAAAAGGCGCGAAACCCATAATTTACAAAAGTATCCTGAGAGTTTTTATACATACGATAAAGAGATAATAATCCAAGAACCCCCAACAGACAACCGATCCAACGGGTATATAACTCAACAAATTCCTCATGGGAAAGTCCGGAGAGTTTGATGGATTCGTTTAGGATCAGGTACTGTGTGGCAAAGGAAACAACAACTCCCAATACCAGAAAAATACCGGGAAGGACATATTTCTTCTGTAATATCCACTCGTTCCAGGGAAAATAAGTCTCGGTAAATAAGGCAAACACCGCCATGATCGCTAGAAAGATAACCACTCGCGCGATCCAACTCTCCTCCATATTAGGTTTATCAAAATTGATGGCACCCATCAATCCCGTTATAAACACACATAGAACCGACAAAGGATAATGATTTAACGTTGACGTAACACGTTGTTGAATAGCCGTGAACAATCCTGTCCAGAATTTTTTCATACCGGTATTCCTCCTATATCACATCTTCATCCAGTGTGTCGGATTTTAAATCGTAACGCTTGGTCGCTTTGGCAATGTTTAACGAATGATCCGCCATACGCTCCAGATCGACCAGGGTTTCACTTAAATACAACCCCTGGGTGGCGCCGCATTTCATCTTACTTAACCGTTTAATGTTGCTGTTGCGCATTTTATCTACGATCCGGTCGATCTTTTCTTCCAGATCATAGATGGAACGATATGTATTGGCAGAAGGATTGTTAAAATGAACACAAGCCATATCATAGATTTCAACGGTCTTATCCGTTAAGACTTTCAGATCCTTGGAGGCTTTGTTGGAAAATTCCAATTTATTCTCATGTAGGATCTCCGCGTAACCGGCAATGTTTTCCGCGTGATCGCCGATCCGTTCCAAATCGGTAACAATGTGATACAGATTACCGACATGAGAGGCCTGATCTTCGTTAATGTCCATCTCGCCCAGACGGATCAGGCTTTTCGTGATCTCATTGTTCAGAAAATCCACGGTACTTTCGTTCTCATCGAATTTTTCTTTATCGTAGAGATCTTTTTCAAAAAACATTCGATTCGCTGCTACAATGTTGGCACGAACCAGATTTTGCATACGTCCTACTTCCATATCAATCTGCTCTAAAAGTACGGTACCTGTTTGATAACCGGTGCTGTCAATGTAATGAAGCGCTCTCTCTTCTTTCTGATCCTCTCCGGGTATTACAAATTTCGCGATTCGAACCAGGTAAGAGGACAAAGGAAGACAACAGGCCACAGTTACAATGTTGAATATGGTATTGGCATTCGCGATCTGACGGGACGGATTGGCAGAAGACGCCTCCATCCAGGTCAGGAACGGAATAAATTTGTAAGTTAATAAGAACAGCAGCATTCCTAAAAATTCAAAGAGGAATACGATAAATGCCACGCGTTTGGCATCCTTGGTTGCTCCTATGGATGCTAAAGCCGGAGCCACACTGGCGCCGATGTTCATCCCCACCATAACAAAGAACGCGTTCTCAAAACCGATCACGCCGCCTAAGACCATGATCTGCAGTACACCGATGGAAGCCGATGCACTTTGGATGATCACCGTAAAGATGACTCCCACCAAAACTCCTAAGATGGGATTGGATAACTGCGATAATACCTGACGGAACCAGGTAGCGTTCCTTAAAGGCTCCATGGTGGAACTCATCATCCCCAACCCAATAAACAAAACGCCCAGACTGGCAATGACCTGCCCCACAACCTTTACCTTCGGTTTCTTACTGAAACTTAAGACCGCCACACCGATAAAAGCGATCAACGGTGCGATCTGAGTAATATTAAACGCGATCAACTGTCCGGTAATGGTTGTTCCGATCTTGGCGCCCATGAGGATTCCCACCGATCGTTCCAGTTGCATCATGCCGGCATTGACAAATCCTACAACCATTACACAGATCGCGTTGGAACTTTGGATCATTGCCGTTAAACCGGCACCTACCAACATGGCAATCCAGCGGTTGTGCGTCAGGGATTCCAGGATTTTCTTAAGATAAGATCCGGCTGCCACCTTTAATCCATCACTGAGCAGATTCATTCCAAAAATAAACAACGCCAGTCCACCCATCAGCTCAAATACGTTCCAAATAGTCATATTACTTTCTCTCCATTATGAATTTCAATCCATTTCGTAATCAATAACATTCTAGCATATGCTTTTATGAATTTCAATCTATTTTAAAAAGATGTCCTCCAGGGATATTTGATCTGACAACGGTAAGTCCTTAATAATTCCTAAATCTACCATCTTTTCCACGCTCTTGGAAGGTACCTTGGCCCGACTTTTCAAATTCGCCTGGGAATTAAAAGGTCCTTTGGCCGCTTCCGCTTCCAGCATTTCTGCCACCTTCTCTCCCATTCCGTCCAGAGAAGTAAAGGATGGCATGATCTGATCGTCAATCACTTGAAAACGGGTAGCTTTGGCTTTATACAGGTCAATGGGCATAAACGTATATCCTCTGGCATACATTTCATCCACAATATACATGGTGTCGATGGTATCCTGTTCGGAATTCGTTGGTTTTTCAAGTTTTGCGTACTCTTCCATATGCGTATGAAGTTTCCCCCGTCCCAAACACATCTTCTCATAATCAAACCCTTTGGCGCGAATGCTAAAATAAGCGGCGTAATAGGCCAGGGGGTAATAAACTTTAAAATAAGCAATGCGGATCGCCATGGTCACATAGGCAATGGCATGGGCTTTCGGAAACATATATTGGATCTTCTTACAGGATTCGATGTACCAGTCCTGCACTCCATTTTCCCGCATGGTTGCTTCCATCTCCGGCGTAAGTCCTTTTCCCCTTCGTACTTTTTCCATGATCTGAAAGGCCGTTTCATTCTCAACGCCCATTTGGATCAAATAGATCATAATATCATCCCGGGTACAGATACAGGAAGAAAGGGTTGCCTTCCCCTCCGCAATCAGCGTCTGGGCATTGGAAAGCCATACATCAGTCCCATGGGACAGGCCGGCGATTCGTACAAGGTCGGAAAAATTCTTTGGCTTCGTAT
>CALGGT010000031.1 GCA_937915825.1 uncultured Eubacterium sp. | reverse complement strand
GTGTCGATCTCGGATATCGTGGTACCCAAAGAAAAGAAGGAAATGCTTCAAAAAGCGGAGGAGCAGGTTGAGGACATTACCAGAATGTACAACCAGGGCTTTGTAACCGATGAAGAGCGCTATAAACAGGTGATCAAGGTTTGGGAGAAAACGGATAATGATCTGAAGGTAACCATGTTAAAAGGCCTGGATGACTATAACAACATCCACATGATGGCGGATTCCGGAGCCCGTGGTTCCGATCAGCAGATCAAACAGTTAGCCGGTATGCGTGGTCTGATGGCCGATACATCCGGACGAACCATTGAATTGCCGATCAAATCCAACTTCCGTGAAGGATTGGATATCTTGGAGTATTTTATCTCTGCTCATGGAGCAAGAAAGGGATTGTCCGATACCGCGTTGCGTACCGCCGATTCCGGATATTTGACCCGTCGTTTGGTAGATGTTTCCCAGGAACTGATCATTCGCGAGAAAGATTGTTGTGAAAAGGGAGAAGAGATCCCTGGCATGGAGATCGCTACCTTCATGATGGGCGACGAAGTGATCGAGAGTTTGCAAGAACGTATTACGGGTCGTTTCGCGTGCGAAGACTGGGTGGATGACAAAGGCGATCTGATCGTAAAGGCAAACCATATGATCACGCCGAAGCGGGCAGCAAGAATCATGCAAACGAAGAAGGTACTGGATCAGGGAGAAGATGCCAAGATCCGGATCCGTTCCGTATTGACTTGCCGTTCCAAGAATGGAATCTGTGCCAAATGCTACGGCTCCAACCTGGCAACCGGGGAGCCGGTACAGGTGGGTGAGGCAGTGGGTATTATCGCGGCTCAGTCCATTGGTGAGCCCGGTACACAGCTTACCATGCGTACGTTCCATACCGGTGGTGTGGCAGGTAACAATATCACCATGGGTCTTCCCCGTGTGGAGGAGCTTTTTGAGGCCCGTGCCCCGAAGGGTCGTGCGGAAATCGCTGAATTTAGTGGTATTGTAACGGTTCGTGAGACGGAGAGCAAACGTGAGGTTATTATCACCAGTGAAGAGGATGGAACATCCAAGGCTTATCCGATCCACTACAGTTCCAAGATCCGTGTGACGACCGGAGAGACCATTAAGGCCGGAGAGCCGTTTACCGAGGGTAACATTAACCCGCATGATATTTTGAAGGTAAGCGGTGTGCGCGCTGTTCAGGATTACATCCTGAAAGAAGTACAGCGTGTTTACCGTCTGCAAGGTGTAGAGATCAACGATAAGCACATCGAAGTGATCGTTCGTCAGATGTTGAAGAAGATCAAGATCGAGAAGAATGGAGATTCCAACCTTCTTCCCGGCATGACGGTAGATGTCTTAGATTATGAAGCAGAAGTGAAGAAGATGAAGGAAGCTGGTTTGGAACCGCCGGCCGGAAAGCAGATCATCTTAGGAATTACCAAAGCATCTTTGGCAACCAATTCCTTCCTTTCCGCCGCGTCCTTCCAGGAAACCCCTCGTGTTCTTACGGATGCCGCGATCAAGGGTAAGGTAGATCCGTTGATTGGATTGAAGGAGAATGTAATCCTTGGTAAGCTGATCCCTGCAGGTACCGGAATGAAATGCTATCGCAATGTCGAGATCTACAGCGATCAGGTGGATTCTCTGGAGCCTCCGGTTAAGGAAGAAGTGGAATGGGATTACGATACGGATCCGGAATCCTTGGATATGAACGCTCAGGATGACGACGAAGAGATCGTTGCAGCAGAAGAAGAGATCTTATTCGATGAGGAATTTGACGAAGAGGAGGATCTTCAAGCTGAGGAAGAAGTGGGCGAGGCAGAAGCCGATGAAGCAGAGGTCGACGATGCAGAAGCCGACGCGGATGTCGAGGACGACGAGGAAGATGCAGAGGAAGCGTCCGACGATGAGGATGAATAATACATAAGATCATATATAAGATCCTACATAATATTGTAATACGTAATCTGTAAGGCAGCTTTCTAGAAATAGAAAGCTGCCTTTTACAATTGAGCAGTCCGGGATGTATGAAACAATTAAGTGACATTCCTGTGATACAATTCCTGCATGCCGAAAAAGTAAAAAGCGAAAAAAACACTTGACAAATATCCCATTGCGTTATACGATGAGCACATAGACAATTTTTTTAAAAATTGACAAAGTGCTTAGGAGGCTTTCGATAATGAATATAGATTATGCTTTAGAAAAATTGAAGGATGACAGGACATATACCAGAAATGATCTAATTGAAATCCTATGTAAAGATAATAAAGAGCTGAATGATGCAACATTCAGATGGATGCTTTATAATATGCAGCTACATAACAGATTGTTTCGAGTAGGATATGACGAATATACTACTTCTCAACAGCATGTTTTACCGGAGTATCGTCCATTATATACGGAGGATGTATTAAAGGTAGAAAAACTGTTGGAGGAAAAATATCCGGGACTGACGTTCGTGATGTTTGAAAGTGTAATTCTCAATGAATTCTTAAATCATCAGATTGCGCAGAATACGGTTTATGTTCAGGTTGAAAAAGATTTGAGTATCTATATATTCGATGTTCTTAAACAGGAACTCGGTGGTATGGTTTTGTATAAGCCGAACAGAGCTGAGTTTTCAAAGTATTGGGCTCGAGGGTGCGTTGTGGTATTGGAACTTATAAGTCAGTCACCACTCTCATCATCACAGCCACATGAAATCATGATGGAGAAGATGTTGGTTGATATTATTTCGGATAAGAGCATAGAAGCTACGTATAGTCCGTCAGAGCTTCCGGAAATGTTCAAAAATATCAGGAAAAACTATAGGGTGGATGCTAAGAAAATGAATCGATATGCTGGACGAAGGGGAAAAGCAAAGATTATAGAAGAATATATGAGAGGGTGAAATAGGGAATGTTATCTAAGAAAATATACACACAGGAATACATCCGTGAATTAAAAGGGAGGACAGGAGATGATCCGCGGATGATTGAGAAAACATTGTTCGCATTTGGGCTGCTTGAAGCTATAAAAAGCGTTGATATGCCGTTTGTTTTCAAGGGAGGCACGTCTTTGATGCTTCTTCTGGATATACCCAGAAGATTTAGTACCGACATTGATATAGTAGTAGATCCAGGTGTGGATATAGACTTATATATCGAAAAAGCGAGGAAAGTGTTCCCATTCTTTGATAAAGAAGAAATTTCACGTAAAGGAAAGAATAATATAGATAAAAGACATTTTCTGTTTAAGTATCAATCTCCGGGTAGCGGAAAGGAAGTCGTTGTAAAATTGGATGTCCTCTTTGAGGAACATCAATATCCGAATACGGTCTTTAAGCCGATTAAAAATAGCCTGCTACTGACGGAGGGTGAGGATCTGACTGTAGAGATGCCAGATGTGGAAAGCATCCTTGGAGATAAACTCACGGCATTTGCGCCACATACCACAGGAATCAGGTTCGGGGAAAATAAAGAGTTAGAGATTATAAAACAACTTTTTGACTGCGCTACCTTGTTTGACTTTATGAGTAATATTGGCGTTGTAAGAGATTCATACAATAAGGTAGTTCGATCGGAGATGTCATATAGAGGCCTTACATGTTCGGTGAAAGAGGTTCTAAAGGATACGATAAGAGGATGCCTTTGTATTGCGACGAGGGGGAGTTTTGCTCCAGATGATTTCAAGTACTATATTGACGGTATCGGAAGGATCAGGAATCATGTTATAAGTCAGATGTTTAACGGGGAGATAGCTGGAGCATATGCGAGTAGGGTGATGTATCTTGCTGCAAGTGTGCTGACGGAGAATAATAATATAGTTAGCATTAAGGATGGCAGGGAATATATAGCTCAAAAGGCAGAAATAGTTAAACCGAAATGGTTTTCATATCTGAAAATCATTGATTCAATATCATATGGATATTTGATTGAGGCATCAAAATTACTCAAAAACGTCGATCTTTGATATCAATACATATTGTCACATAAAAAAACCTCCCCAATGGTGTTGTATATGTCTTACACCATTGGGGAGGTTTTTATAAACGTTGAATTACTCCCAACGAATTCCTACCATCTTATTATTTTACTTTAACTTTCTTATTACCTTTGGCTTTGAAGTACTTCCGGTAATTCTTCACACATTTTTTAGGTGCGGTTATAACAAGCTTTTTCGATGTTCCCTTAATCGCGTTTTTCCCAATGTTATTCTTCTTAAGCTTCTTCGTCTTAAGGATCATCTTAACGAGCTTCTTATCGCCGCGAAAGGCAGATGCGCCAATCTTTTGAAGTACCGTAGACTTGCAATTTACTTTCTTAAGCTTCGTGCAGTTTGCAAATGCGTTCTTACCGATCTCTGTTACATTCTTTCCGATCGTAACGGATGTAATAACTTTGTTACCCTTGCATGCGCCGGCTTTAACGCTTGTCACTTTATAGGTAATTCCATCAATCGTTACGGTGTCAGGAATTGTTATATCGGTGGCCTTCTTGTCCGTCGCACCGGCATATTCTACGGTAGGATTCGCAGAATCGTTAGATGTTACAATTACGTTGCTGCCTGTTTTGCTGTCTGTAAGCTGAGCGCCCACTGTCGGATTGACAGAAGTCGGATCCGGTGTTGTGGTTGATGTCGGAGCGGTTGACTGAGCAGGTCCTGCTGACTGAGTCGGATCGGACGACTGAGCAGGTCCCGCAGACTGAGCAGGTTCTGCTGACTGAGTCGGATCGGTCGACTGAGCAGGTCCCGCAGACTGAGTGGGAGCCGCTGACTGGGTCGGTTCCGCAGACGGAGTTGATTCTTTGTCCTTCCACTGAGCCCGGATAACTGTATCACCAGAGTAGCTTACGATTGTTCCAACGGTACCCTTATCCCATTTATCAAATTCTTTTCCTTCGGGAGCTGTAAAGGAACATGCCGGAAGAGTATACTCTTCATTCTCCTCAAGGGTTACACGTTCCATCGATCCGGTTCCACCGTTTGAATCAAATGTAATTGTGATCGTTGGAACTTCTTTCCAGCCTGCATAAATGGTAACATCGTTATCTATGGCAGTTGAAAGATCAAACTTATTGATGCAAGCAGCTTCCTTGTACCAATCTGTCATTGTATAGCCGTCTGTGTTTGCAATCCATGCCTTTGATGTATCGGTTCCGATCACATCGTTAATGGATGTTCCAGCAGGAACTTCCAGCTCTTCCGGTGCCGTTCCACGTCCATTCGCATCAAATGTAACATACTGGACTTTTTCACCAGGTGCGGTAAATCGTATGGTTAATGAAATGGCATTGTCGTAAACATTCTTGTCATAAATCGTACCTTGATCTATGGTTATTGCGGATTCATCGCTGAGTGCATCTACATCAAAAGAGTAACCCTCCTTGGCAGCAAGAGTCACATTTAAATCATACGTTTCACCGGAGCGAAACTTTCCATCACGGAACGTTCCATCCCAGGAAGCACTATAGGTATAGGAAGACTGACCTAACGATAGGGTCGTATTGGGCGCTTCACCGGCAACCGGAGCGATTATATCGGATATGCTCACCGTCTTTATGACATCTTGCAGTTCCGGAAATGTCCACTTGAATGCGACCTTTGTATCCGAAATCCTATTTACTTCAGCAGCATCCGTAAAAGCCTCGTTATTAATGATTGCTTCAAAATAGGCGGACGGATCATCTGAAAAGTAACCATATTTGTCTGTAGTTACAGTAGCGGTTACGGAATATTCATTTCCCACTTCAAATGTATCCGAAGAAGTCATTGCTTTTTTTTGGGTCTCATTATACCAGCTTGTAGATACAGAAATATCGGATTCTAAACCATTATAATAATTTGCGTCAACATTGTAAGCAAGATCACTGGGGTTGTTACCAGCAAGTAATGAGGGATTCTGGCATGTAAGGAATAATTCATCCATCTTTCCAATGGCCTTAAATACAAAAACGATACTAGCTCCATCAGTTCTTTTCGATTGCACATAACAGTCAACCAATCCGGTTACTTTACTATCCGTACTAAAAATAATACCTAAATCATCCGATGTTAATTCATAAGAAGAATCACTTCTTTCTAAATGAATCACAACCGCATAATATTTTCCCATATCAAATGTATCGGAACTTCCAAGTGTTCCTTCTACCATATTCTGAGTTTCGTAAAAGTCATTAAAAGTCGGTCTTGAAGAAGAAGTATACGTGTCACTTAACTGATACCACTTATCTGAAATGACCGAAGCACTCTTCGAGACGCCGGTAGTGAGTACTTCACAATTTGTGGAAGCAAAGCCCCCTCTGTTACCATCCTCGGGCACAGTAACGATTTTAATGGAAACACTGCTAATCGTTGTTGCTGCACGTGCTTGTGCCGGTGGCAGAATCGACAATACCATGGCGATCGCCAACACGAGTCCAAATAATTTTCTGAATTTCATTGTCTTTTTAACCTCCTAAGATCTGAAAATTAGTTGGCGCTTGCGAAAGGGGAAAAACCACACTCCGCAAGGAGTTCCGCAATTACCTACCTGTACTTGTATCGCTTTAGCCGCCCAGATTCTTGATGGTCGTCCGGAATGGTGTAAAACGTAATTCTATTATACCATACAATTCCAAGAATATCAATGAGAATTGTTTGAGTTTGCCATTTTATCTTAAATAATCCGATGGTATAAGTCTGGCTTATATGAAGCCAAAGGCCCGTTTTTAAAGAAATAGTTATTTGACGATGCCAGGGGGTTCGTGATATAATGACAATGCAGAGAGTGCGTAAAATCGCATAAAAGTCAAACGTTAAGGAGGTATGTTACGTGACGAAAAAAGCCAAAAGAGTGACTGGCCTTATTCTGGCAGGTGCATTGGTGATCGGAAGTTTATATCCGGCAAATGCAGACGCAGCCAAAAAGCCGAAACTCAACGTAAAAAAAGCGACCATAAAGGTTAAGGGAAAGAAAAAACTAAAAGTCAAGAACACCACCAAAAAGGTAAAATGGTCCATTAAAAAGGGCAAAGGTGTTATTGTACTAAAGAAGAAAAAGAAAAAAAGCGTAATCGTAAAGGCAAAGAAAGTGGGAAAAGCAGTAGTAAAAGCCAAGGTTGGCAAAAAAGTCTTAAAATGTAAAATTACCGTAAAGGCACAGAAGAAAGCCGAAACGACAGCAGGTGATAATACCACTACGGCACCTGACGCAGCAGCATCGGCAGATGCCGCAGCAAGCAGCGCCGCATCCAGCGCACCGTCTGCCCAGGCAACGGCTGCAGCTTCAGAAGCTGCTTCTGAGACACCTTCTGAGGCAGCAACAGCCGCACCGGAAACCGCATCTACGGAAACAGCCGGTGTAGAGACTGCTGTCGCAGAGACCGCTGCCACAGAGACCGCTGCTACAGAGACGGTTACTACAGAGACGGCCACGGAAGAAACCGAATCTACCGAGCCGGAAGAAACCGAACCTACGGATCCGAAAGATAAGAAAGTAGGAGATGTCGTTGATGATATCGTTATTGATCTAAGCGATATGGATACAGATTTTTCCACCTACGGCAAGATGAACCTTACTTCTCAATTACCGGAAGTATTCGATCTGGCTTACTTTGAAAGTGTAAAAGTAACCTGTGAGGTTATCTGGGCGGATGGCGCGGATACAAGTACCTTGACACATGGTAAATTAGCATTGGTATCCAAAGAAGCCAATTTAAATGGATATTCAGACGATGGATCCAAGCTTACTTACAACGCGACAAAGAGCGGTGTTTATACCATTGATGTTTCCGGAGATAAAGGACCTTGCGTAGGAATGAACATTCAGTTAATGAATGAGAATGACAGTTGGTCGTGGCCGGCAGGCTGCAGCATCAGCATTACCAAGGTAGAGTTTATTGCCAAGGAAGATCAGGTTTATCAGGAACTTGAAGAAGAAGAAGAGGTTGTAGTTCCGGAAGCGGAGCATGTAGATTTCCAATATGCCGGACTGGATACAGCCTGGATCGAGGAAAATATCGATCCTAGCAAGCCTTGTATCGCCTTTACGTTTGACGATGGTCCGGTAGGTACGGCAGATACAACCACCAGTACCATCATTCAAAATGCTTTAACGGAGGCAGGAGCCCATGCAACGTTCTTCCTGATCGGATCTCAGATTGCAGCCAGCGACGATAAGAAAGCAGAAGTTGCCCGTATTGCGGAACGGGGATTTGAGTGTGGAGATCATGCGTATGGATGGAACTCCTTAGCCAATATGGATCCCGATGAGATCGAGGAAGAGTTTGGTAAGACCAGAGACTTAATTAAGGAGATCACAGGATATGATCAAATCCTGTTCCGTGCACCGAACCTTGCTTACAGTGAGAACATGTACAACTTGATTCCGGCACCCTTCATCCATTGTGCCGTAGATTCCAAAGATTGGGATGGTGCGACCACGGAACAGATCATTGCCAATGTCAAGAAAGCACAAGACGGTGATATTGTCTTAATGCATGAGACCCAGAAGAATACAGCAGCGGCTGTACCGGAGCTTTTGCAATGGGCTAAGGAAGAGGGGATCCAGATTGTTTCCGTTTCCGAGTTGTTCTACATCAAAGGCAAGACCATGAAGACCGGCGTTCAGTATAGCAACGCTCGTTAAGGAATCAATAAAAGCTAAGTTTCATAGCAAAAGCTAAGTTCATAGCATAAAAAAGCCTCCGGGTTTCCTTCGTGGAAATCCGGAGGCTTTGTCGTCCATTTTTGATCGTTCATTCTTGCTCATTCATTCCGTGTTGTCTATTAATTGAATGTAACAACGGATTGATATTGTTTGCCATTAAGCAGAGAACGATTCTTAATGTAGAACAGTTCGGATACGGATACAACCTGGATATCCTGTTCCTTGCACCACGCTAAGAGAGTGGGAACGGCCTCGGCGGTATTAGGCTCCGTCTCATGCATCAGCACGATATCCCCGTCTTTGACCTGTTTCACATTCTCAATGATCTCTTCCGTCGTAGCGCCGGCCCAATCCTTGGAATCTACGGAACAATGTACAAAGGGGGAAGTGATTACACTTCTCATGGTTTCGCTGGTCTCTAAGTTTGGAGAACGGAATAAGAAGTTGCTGTAACCGGTGATCTCTGTTAAAAGAGCGTTTGTGTCACCGTAGGCCTCCTCAACTTCGTCTTCTTCCCATTTATAAAGGGAATTATAGGAATACGAATGGTTCCCGCATTCAAAACCGTATTCTTTGATCCGTTCCACCTCTGCGCGACCATCGTCACTTTGCATGTTCCTACCGATCAGGAAGAAGGTGGCATGAGCACCGGCTTCTTTCAAGGCATTTTGAATGATGGTGCTGGTTTTCGTGTCCGCTGTTCCCACCGGGCCGTCATCAAAGGTAAAGGCGATCACCGGTTTGGTCGGGTCAATGTTTTGATCGATCCAGTCGGTATCTAAACCATCGTATACGAAACGGGCAGGATCGGATGCATCCGGATCTTCTGTTAAAGGTGCAATGAAGTCGGGATCGGAAGGGGCAGCGGTCTCGGATGCTGCGGTTTCCGGAGCAGCGGTCTCGGGAGCTGCGGTTTCCGGAGCAGCCGTCTCGGGAACTTCGGTTTCCGGAGCAGCGGTCTCGGGAGCTGCGGTTTCCGGAGCAGCGGTCCCGGGAACTGTGGTTTCCGGTGCTGTTGTTCCTTCTTCTGAGGGAACTTCGCTTGCCGTATCACTGGCAGAGGGCGAAGGAACCGCAGAAGGGACGCCACTTGCGGCAGCGGAAGGGTTCTCACTGGCTGTTGTAGTTGCCGATGCGGGGGCGCTGGCCTTTGTATCGGAAGAATCGGTAGAAGTTTGATCTGCCTTTACAGTAACTTTACAAGTTAATTTCTTTCCGGCAACTTTGGCAAGAACGGTAGCCGTTCCGGCTTTCTTACCCACAACGGTTACATGGGTCTTTTTCTTCTTCTTAAGTGTGATGACACCTTTGCCTTTTTTAATGGACCATTTTACTTTCTTTTTCGTATTCTTAACTTTCAGTTTTTTCTTACCTTTCACGGCAAGAGTGATCTTCTTGGAGTTCAACTTAGGGGCTTTCGCGGCATCCGCATTTCCACCGGGAAGGGTGGAAAGTACCATTGCGGCAGCCAGGACTAAGCCGAATCCACGTTTGGTTCTTTGATTCACGATACATAACCTCCTTAAATCTGATTACTGAAACACCCGGGAAAATCCCGATTGATCAGGGATATTATATCAACTTTATAAGAAACAGTCAATTGACAATCCCGCAAACATCCCTGAGATTATCGGATGTAGCGAAATAACCTTGACGAACGGCGGAGAAAACGAGTATAATAGCAAATAGAGCGGAGGGGAAGGGAAACGATAAAACCTGGAGAGACATTTGGAGAGATTTTATGGAAAAGATAATTCGTTTTTTCGTAAAAGTTAGATACGTAATATTTGCCCTTGTGATCCTTTCCATGCTGGCAGGATGTCTGACCATCACGAGAATTCAAAGGGAGACATCCACGGATCCCTATTATCCGGAGACCGCCGGCTATCATGACGGCGAGAGCATCTTAAAAGAGCAGCTTCCGGAGGACGTGTGGCGTTACACCAACATTCGGTGTATGTTTCAAAAACTTCCCGAGGAGTACCGGGACCGGCGAAAGGAAGAGATGGAGCGCCTCCCCAACGTAAAATCCGTGAATTATGAGAAGGAGGACACGGCCTATAATAAGGGGGATTATTGTCTATATGAGGTAGTCGTGCCGTTTGAGGCGGACAGCAAAGAGGTAAAAAAAGTAGTAAAACGTCTGCAAAGAGATTATGGAAATGATCCGGTTACCAAGCTTACCCTGGAAGTAGAGGGAAAACAGGAAGAAATGGGAACGCCCTGGCTGATCTTTGTAGGGGTCGGTTTTCTGATCATTTTGTTGATCATTCTTTGCCGCTCTTACGTGGAAGTGGGAATCGTACTGCTTAGTCTGGGAATCATGACCTTTTTACAAGTGGCGGGAAATGGCCTGCTGGGGGCGCTTACCCCGAACACCCTGTATCTGTCGGCGGGGATGATGGCGCTGATCGGATTGCCTGCCACGTTGTATTTTCTTGAAAAATTCGATGTAAAAGAGCGAATGATCTTTGCCAAGGGGGAAATGAACGACTGGTTGACCGCCGGGATCCGCAGAAGCTTTCCCGGGATCGCGATGATCTTTATCCTGCTGTTAACCGCAGGATTGGCGCTTATGTTTATGAGCGAGGAAGTCGGAAAGGAAATGGGGCTGAACATGATCAAGGGCGGCATCGTCCTTTTGGTTGTTTTGTATGGACTTCTGCCTTCTCTTGTAAACTGGTGTTACAGCCTGTTCTTTATTACCGCGAAACCCGCCCCCCGACTCTCTCTTGGGAAATGGGGCAAGGTCCTTTATAAGGGAAGATATGTGGCGCTGGGGATTCTCACGGTGACGTTGATCGCCGGCTGGTTTGGGAAGGAACGTGTGCAAACCTCCCTGTTATTAAAAGAGAAGAATGAAACCATTAATAAAATATTTGAACCGGAAAATACGGTGCAGGTGTTATACGACAACGATGTAGAGGACAAGGTAAATACCGTCCTGGACGACTACGCCCAAAGGGAGAAGGTCAAGACCATTACGTCCTACCATACCACGCTGGGAAAGGCCTACACCGCATCGGAGCTGCAGCAGCAATTAAAGGAATTACACGTGAGCGATGTGGAAGGTCTTAGTTTGAACGCGGACCTGATCCGGATGATGTATAATTATCATTTTTCCCAGGATTCGGGGACCTGTACCGTGGGAGACTTTTTCCGGGTCATGGCGGATGATATTTTTCAAAATAAGAACTTTGCCCATCGGGTGGATGCGGTCAAGGCATCGGAGAACAAAGAACGATATCTGGCGCTTTCCAACGAAACCCAGTTAAGTACGCCCAGGGATGTGCGATGGATGGCGTATTTTACCAACATGAAGGTGAAAAAATGCGCCAAGGTCTATCTGTATTACATGTTCGACAACGAGGCGGTGACAGCAGGGGCTTTGACTTTGCCGGAGTTTGCTCGTTTTCTGGTGGAGGATTACCCGAAATTAACGGAGTTTTCCTCTCTCTTTGACAACGATTCCATTAAGCGGATCCAGGCGGTGCGCTCCTTTACCGATGAAAAATATTTAAAGACCGGGCAACCTTACACGACCATGGCTTCTTCCCTGGGGATCACAGAGGAGGTAACCCAGAAACTTTACATTCAGTCTTATAAAAAGAATCCCAGCCGGTACCGCTTCAAGGATCTGCAGATCCTGCTGCAAAGAATGAATCAGGGAGGCAATCCCTATCAGGACGTGTTAAATACGGAGAAAATCGGAGAATACCGCGGATACACGGATCCGGCAAAATACACCGCCAAACTGTCCCCGGGGCAGCTGGCGTCCATGTTCGGCCTCCCAACGAAGGCGGTGACCGAGTTGTATTTCCGGGAGATGAAGGAAAAGCAGGAAAAGAAACAGGCGAAAAATCCTGCCACACCGGCACCTACCGAGGCGCCGGACAGCGTGGGAGAGGCTCAGGCCTCCGCGGCACCGGCTGTAAATCCGGATGTGGCATTGCGGAAAAAAGCGGCTAAGAAGAAAATGTCGCCCCTTAAGTTTAGTCAATACTTCAGGAAACATGCCAAGGATTACAGCGAAACCGCGTCCTATTTAACCACTGAGAAGGACGGGGAGATCCTTAAGATCCAAAAGAAGATGAAAATGGTCCTTAGTAAAAAAACATACGATTACCAGGAAGCGGCGAAATTGTATGAAATGGATGCAGAGGACATGAAGAGCATTTACGGTTATTACGAGGTTGTGGTGAATAAGCGGACTCTGACCGTAAAGGAAGTAATGGATAAGATCCTGAAGGACGAGGCAAAAGGACGGGAGTTAGTGGGGGATAAGAATTATGAACAGTTGAAGGATTGCAAGGAATTAGCGGATATTTCCCTGAAGAAAGTGATCTATGATGTGCCGGCCATGGCCAAACTTGTGGATATGGATGAAGACCAGGTGCGTCAGCTTTATTACATTCATGGATACAAGAAACAGGATACCGGCGGATGGATGATGTCCCCCAGGGATTTTGTGCGCTATGTGCGAAAAGAAGCCATTCAGGGGAAACGGATCCCCATTTCTTTGTCGAAGTCCAAGAAGAAGAAATTGCGGAATCTGGATATTATGATCTCCACGATTATCGCGAAGGACGCCTATGGACCGGAGGAAATGACGGAATTATTGGCGGATTACACGGACCAGTTCGGACCGGATACGGTAAAGCTTTTCTATTATTATTATAACAGTAAATATAACAACGACACATCCAAGACCCTTTCCTTAATGGAATTTATGGATGTGGTGGCGGAGGAAGCCATCCATGATCCGATTTTTACCGGACTTCTGGGAGCCGAGGATGAAAGCAAGATCACCAAGATCAAGGAAGAGTTAGGGGAACAGGCCCTTCGCATGAAGGGGGTGGATTATTCCCTGGCCACCATTCGAACCAATCTGGAGGCGGCAACGCCGGAAACCATGGCGTACATGCAGGTTCTGAATGAAGGACTGCGGGAGAACGCCGGCCGGAAAAATTTCTATCTGATCGGGGACAGCGCACTGATTTATAAGCTCTCCAGAAATTCAAGCCGTGAGGAGAACGTGATCCTTGCCATTGGCCTCGGTCTGGGAGTTTTGATCCTATGCTTACTTCTTAGAAATGTCTGCTGGCCGTTGGTGTTAGGGCTGGGCGCCCAGGCGGCAACGTTTATCGGAGTATTTTTCCTGGGAAGAAGCGTGGGACAGATCTTCGTTCCGGTGGTTGTGGTGATGCAAGGCGTCAGTGTGGCAGTCCTTATGAGCATGGGGGTGCCGTCCCTTCTGGAATATCGAAAGAAACAGGGGGCGGAAGGCTTGCAAGAGGTATTTAAAAACAGCGGATTTATCCTGCTGGCCTGCAGTCTCTTTACGCCGGTTTGGCTGTGGTGTCTGCAGCGGGCAGCGGTGGATAAGATGAGTCAGCAAATGTTTATGGGATTAAAACATGCATCGGTGGTATGGATTCTTTTTCTGTGGGTGATCCTGCCGGCGGGATATACCATCTGGCATGGAAGAAAGAAAAGAGGATGATCACATGAGATATGACGTAGCAATTATTGGAACCGGACCGGCAGGAATCAGCGCCGCTCTTACCCTGACCATACGGAAAAAGAAGATCCTCCTGTTTGGCAGTAAGGAACTTAGCAAGAAGGTTGCCGGAGGGCATAAGATCCAGAATTACCCGGGATTTGGCCAGGTGACCGGAGATGAACTGCAAAAGGCCCTTCAAAAGCATTTGCAGGAGATGGAGATTGAAATTATCGAGGATCGTATCGGGATGATCATGACCATGGGTTCGTATTATATGCTCCAGGGTAGCGATCCGGATGTGATCTATGAAGCGTCAACCGTAATCTTAGCCGGAGGTGTGGCGGCGGTTAAAACGTTACCCGGTGAGGAAGAATATTTAGGGGAAGGGGTTAGCTATTGCGCGACTTGCGACGCCGGATTTTGTCGTGGAAAGGACGTTACGGTAATCGGGTATTCGCCCAAGGAGGAGTCCGAGGCGGAGTTCCTGACCCAGGTAGCAGCGAAGGTTACGTACATTCCCATGTATAAGGAGGAAGTGGAGGCGAAAGGCCTTACGGTAAAAAGAGAAACACCGGTGAGCATTAAAAAAGAGGATACGATGATCCTCTTAACCGGGGAAGGTGAATATCACACCGACCAGATCTTTGTTTTGCGGGATGCCGTAGCACCGAACTATTTGGTGCCCGGTCTTACCATGGATGGGAATCACGTGGCCATTAACCGAAAGACCGAGACCAATCTGAAGGGGCTTTTTGCGGCCGGCGATATCACCGGAACGCCCTATCAGTATGCGAAAGCTGTGGGAGAGGGAAATGTCGCTGCCTTACAAGCGGTGGAATATTTGGCCTCTCTAAAGTAATATCAACCTTGATCAACCCTTCTGTTCCTCTTAGGAGTTGTTGACCACGTCCATGACCACCGAGGAAACCTTATGATTTTTATCAATAAAGAATCGAAGACAATAGACTTCATTCTTTTCTCCCTTGGTGCTCTTGGCAGAAAATGTGTATTCGTAGTAATAAATGGCAGAAGACAAATCAAATAGTTTTTTATAAATCTCTTTCACGGATTCCGTGAGGGAGATTTTTTTGGCTGCGCCGTAAGAGGATTCCACCAGATCTTCCGAAACGCCCATGTAGATTCCCCGGGTCGTCTTATCCGTGGGATAAAAATACAGGGGATAAGCGGTGGCGGGATTTCCCCTAAAGTAAGAGATGGCGTTTCGATAGGTAT
This sequence comes from uncultured Eubacterium sp., assembly GCA_937915825.1. GTDB lineage: Bacteria > Bacillota > Clostridia > Lachnospirales > Lachnospiraceae > Eubacterium_F. The sequence continues at coordinate 6,366 of CALGGT010000031.1, read as the reverse complement.
TCTCATTGGCGGCAAAATAGACCGCAAAATCCTTACGTCCCAAAGGGGCAACGACGGCCACTTTACAGGTGAATTTCTTCTTACCCACCCGGGCAGTAATGACTGTGGTTCCCTTCTTCTTAGCGAATAGGATTCCCTTCTTCTTCTTTACGGAAACCACTTTGGAATTGGAACTTGCCCACTTACCCTTCTTCTTGGTATTTAATATTTTCAGGGTATAGCGGGTGCCTTTGGATAGAGTCAGCTTCTTCCTGGATAGGGATATTTTCCCGGAGGAAGCTGTGGGCGTAGTGGTTGGCGCCGCAGTCGCCGGGGGTGTATCCGTCTGCGTTCCGGTGGATTTGGATGCGGTTGTCGTTGATTTTTGGGAATCGGAATTTTTGGCAGCAGCCAGAAGAACAGGTCCCTGGGAAGAAAATGGATTTAAAACCAGGGATAGACAAAAGATAACAAGCAGGGCAGTTTTTCCTCTCATAATTTAGACCTCCATCTCACTAGATGACGACATTATACAAAGGAAATGGGGCAGTTTTATGTCAAAGGTGGAAGGCGGGACGTGTGAATGTTTCCTTACCGACCCGGTTCAATCATCCCTTGTAACAGAGCCCAAACTTTTCAGAAATTTTTTTTCTTCATACATTCGATGATCCGCCCGGACAAATACGCTATGAAAATCTGTATCATCTCCCGGCATAAATTCCGATATGCCCCCGGAGACAACAACGCCGCCATCTTCGATATGAATTAAAGCAGAGTCGTGCAACGCCTGCATAAGTTCGGTTCGGATCTCGTAATCATGCCCGGTTAGGACAGCCAGAAATTCATCGCCACCGATCCGGTAAACCGGGCTGTGCTTGTAGATCTCACATACAATCCGACAAGCATTGCAAATGTATTCATCCCCTGCTTTATGTCCCAGCGTGTCATTGATCTTCTTCAGACCATTCACGTCACATACAACCACGGCAAATTCATGCAAAGAGCCGTTCAGGATCTCCTCATTCATAGCTTGTTCCTTCAGCGAGTAAGCGCGTTTATTCTTAACGCCGGTCATGGAATCAATGATGGCAAGCATCTCATTCTCGTTGGAACGTTTATTCATGTAGGAGTGGTTTGTAAACATAATAAGGATCGCAAATGCAAACATGCCAAAAGCCATGATCATCGTAGTGGTATTGTCCGATCCGTGCTGCTTGATCTGTTGGATCATAAACGCCTCATCTGCCTTCGTTCCAGAGGAAGTCGTTGTGTAATAATCCTGAATATGTGCTAACATGCGGCTATCGGATTCCAGCATAGACTGGCGCATCCAGATCAGACCGATAAAGAGAACAAGGGAAAGCAGTGCCACCCATACGATGATAGAAGAGCCGAATTTTCGATCGGTATCCCTTCTGAGAATTCCTCGAAAATACAAAAAGCCAAAAACGCTCCAGGCAATGAATAGAAAATAAGACTCTCTTGCCATGGAGCCGGTGGAAACAATATTTGGAATGAGAAGAAAAGATCCGAAGATAACCATCAGCACAAGACCGATCCGTCCGGTCCACACTTCGCGCCGATTTTCCATTTCCTTGGCAATCTTGATGGTGGTAACCGATACCAAGCCATAGATCAAGGTAGCGCCGATGGTGGTAACATCCACGATCCACCCAATGGCGGTTCGTCCAACCAGAGGAATGAAGATGGATGCAACCACGACACAGAGCACAGCATTGGCAGGGAGGTGATAACGGTTGATCTTTGTAACGGATTTCGGCAGCAATTGATCTTTTGCCATGGAATATAGAAGTCTGCTAAGAGCAAATAGGTTTCCAATCAGACTGGAAAGAACAAGGGCAAGCAGTGCCAGCATGAGAAGCACGACGCCAAAGTCCCCCAGGTAGTGATCGGCAGCATAGAAAGCAGGAAGCGCCTCCAAGCCGCTCAGGTTACCCAGATCCCTTATATAATCCAGCCAATTTGCATACCCTGCCGGATAAGCCGTAACCGACAAAAGAGTCACGCAGATGTATAGGACCAGAGTCGCGACTACGGAGATCATAAATATTTTACGGATCTTTCCGTGCTCAAAATTGATTTCCTCTCCCCCGTGAGAGATGCTCTCGAAACCAATGAAGGCCCATGGAGAGATGACCGCGATCTGAACAATTTGTGAAAGGGCGGACCGATCCGTGAGAAATACCGGGGACATGCTCATATCTTTTCGCAGGAATGCGGCAATAAAACATAGGAGGATACCCAGTGAGAAAAGAGCAGCCAGAGCGATCATAATGCAATTCACAGCTTTTTTGAATCGCATGCATAACAGGCCGGTCAGGATCAGGGCAATGACCGACAGGAAGAACTCTCCCAGATATACATCGTAACCGAACACCGTATAAAGTTTGCCGACCTTAAAGAGATCGCCCAGAAAGACTCTGGCAAAAAGAGGGATGGATGTAATATTGGCCCATAGAATGGCAAAATAAGTAATGAGAATAAACCATGCCGCAAGAAATCCCTGATCGAAACCAAAGGCCTCACGGGTATAAGTATAAGCACCGCCGCTGTCGGGGTATCCCCTCATAAGGTAGGCGTAGTTCCACCCCATGATCAGCATAACGAAACCGCCGATGATGAGCCCCAGCACACTCCCCCAGGGACCGGCCTGAATCAGATAGGTGTTACTTGTAACGACCAGAGAACCCCAGCCGATGCTGGTACCCAGAGAAAATGCCCATAATGCAAGAGGCGATATATGTCGTTCTAATTTATTCATATCATTCATATCATTCATATTGGTAATCCCTCCGTCCGCCAAGATAGAAAAGCGATCAAATAGAAATAGAATCGATTTGGGAATTCCTTTTTTATAGAGTAGCACGATATCGGGATCGGCGCAACCTTTTTTACACTTTGACAAGGTTTGTTTTGACAAGGATTGAGGGAATTATTCCATTGAATTTTTTGCCTATTTCGTATATACTGTAACTAGGGGGATAAAGGGGGAAAAGGAGATAAAAGTGACAGCGAAAAAGGAGAAAATTTAGCAAAAAAAAATGCCCGACCCCGGGCAGTCCATAACGGACGAGTTCGATAAATCTTTATTTGAACTTACTGATGTAATTCTGTACGGTGCTCAATCGTACAACTATATGATAAGCGATTTGGAGGAGAATGTCAATATGCAAAATGAAAATAATAGAAAAAGTAACAAAAGAATGGATCAGGATTATTATGTTGGATTGGATATAGGAACAAATTCCGTTGGATGGTGTGTAACAAACCCGGAATATGAAGTCCTTAAGTTTCATGGGAAAGCTATGTGGGGGGTCCGGTTGTTTGATGAGGCGAAGACAGCGGCAGAAAGAAGGGGATTTCGTACAGCAAGACGAAGACTTGACAGAAAACGTCAAAGGGTTCTGTTGGTGGAAGATTTATTGTCGGAAGAGGTAGCAAAGGTGGATCCTGTATTTTTCCTGAGATTAAAAGAAAGCAAGTTTCTACAGGAAGATAAAGTGGAATCCGGGTATCATAAATATACGTTATTTGCGGACAAAGAATATACGGATCGTGAATATCACAAAGAATTTCCAACGATCTATCATCTGAGAAATGCGTTGATGAAAGGGAATCGTAATGGGGAGAAGTTTGATATAAGATTATACTATTTGGCGATTGCAAATATCATGAAACATCGGGGCCATTTTCTGTATGTGGGGAAGATTGATCAGGTGACTTCCTTTGATATGGTGTGGGAGGATCTATGTGAGTATCTGCAGCAAGAATACAGCACCGATTTTTCATGTGAAGACCCTGAAGAGATCAAGTCGATCCTGTTAGATAAAAAACTTAAAAAATTGGATAAGAAGAAAGTCTTAAACGATGTGTTCATAAATAAAAATGAGGACAAGAAGATCGCCGCTTTTAAGAAGGAACTTGTAGCCGCGCTATGCGGATCGGTGGTTGGATTGGATAAATTATTTGGGGAGGAAGAATTAAAAGAAGCAGAGGTTAGTAAATTCAGTTTTTCAGATGGGATTGATGAGGACAAGGAAGAAAAGCTGAGTTCTATTCTCCGTGAACGCTTTGAGCTGGTTGTTAAATTGAAAGCCGTATATGACTGGACAGTGTTGACAAACATTTTAAAGGGGGGAGACTCTTTTTCCGAGGCACAGATCTCTATTTATGAGAAGCATGGGGAAGACCTGAGAAAATTAAAGAAGATCGTCAGGGAATATTGTAAAGAAGAATACAACGAGATATTCAATGATACGACCATAAAAAATAACTACCCATCCTATGTGAGACATGCATCTAAAAAAAGCGAAAATGTTGCGGATAAAAGGATTACGGAACAAAAGGATTTTTGCGACTATTTAAAGAAAAAACTGGAAAAAATCTGTTTGGAGGATATCACTCCCGATTCTGCTAAGGAAGAGATGGAGCACATTAAGGAAGAAATTGAGAATTATACATTTATGCCCAAACAGATATCAAAGTCAAACAGTGTCATTCCGTATCAACTTCATCAAGAAGAATTGAAAAAAATATTAGAGAATATGGGGATGGATTATCCTGATTTAACTAAAAAGCAGGAAGATGGAACATCTGTATGTGAGAAGATCATGAGGATATTCGAATTCCGTATCCCGTACTTTGTGGGGCCCTTAAATACATATCATAGTGATAAAGGCGGAAACAGTTGGATGGTTCGAAAGCAGGAAGGCCCGATTCGTCCATGGAATTTTTCCCAGATGGTGGATGAAGAAGAAAGTGCGGAACGATTTATCCGCCGTCTGACCAATAAATGTACCTACCTCATGGGGGAAGATGTGCTACCGAAGAATTCCCTTTTATATAGCAAATACCTGGTGCTCAACGAACTAAATAATATAAGGATCAATGGAGAGCGATTGCCGGTTGAATTAAAACAGGAAATTTACGAAAGAGTATTTAAGAACGGTGAAATTTCTGGGAAGATCACATTGAACAAATTGCAGAAGTGGTTGGAAAAAGAGAATAAGTTCGGAAGCGTAAAAATTGAAGAAATAGGCGGGATCGACACAGAATTCAAATCTAATTTAAAATCCTACCATGATCTGAAAGAAATTATTGGAAATATGGTAAATACGGAAGTTGCTATGTCCGAAGATATTATAAAGAATGTACTGATCTTTGGCGAAGACAAGCGACTTTTAAAGCAGCGCCTAAAAAATCAATACGGAGATAAGTTAAATGAGGATCAGCTTAAGAAAATATGTAAGCTTAAGTTTACCGGATGGGGGAATTTTTCTGAAAAGCTTTTGTCCGGTATTGAATCGGTGAATAAGGAGACAGGGGAAATGCTTACCGTGATCCGTATGATGTGGGAGACGCAGCACAATTTTATGGAATTGATGGGCAGTGAGTATGATTTTTCCTCTGAAATTCAGAAGCACAATGCATGGTCGATGGGAAATAAAAACGATATTACCTATGATCTTGTAAAGGAATCTTATGCATCGCCGCCGGTAAAGAGAAGTGTGTGGCAGACATTGTTGATCATAAAGGAGATTCAAAAGATCATGGGGCATGCTCCCAAGCGTCTATTTGTGGAGACAACGAGAGAAAAGGATGCCTCCAAAAAGGGAAAAAGGACAACTTCGAGAAAGGATCAATTGATTTCTCTATACAAAGGCATTAAAAATGAGGAAAGAGATTGGATCTCTGATATTGAAGGAGAAGACGAGAGGAGATTTAGCAATAAGAAATTGTATTTATATTATACGCAAATGGGACGATGTGCCTATACTGGGAGAGAAATATCGTTCGATCAATTATTTACAAATGCGTATGATATTGATCATATTATTCCACAGTCAAAAAAATCAGATGATAGCCTTATCAATAATATGGTGTTAGTGGAATCTCATTCCAATCGGGATAAATCGAATGAAATCATTCCTCCTAAGTATCGACAGGAACAATTGTGGAAAACATGGGAAGGACATGGATTGATTACAAAAGAAAAATACAGACGTTTAATGAGAACAAAACCTTTTACGGATGAGGAATTGGCTGGATTTATCTCTAGACAGATCGTTGAGACAAGCCAGGCCAATAAGGTAGTCGCGGATATACTGAAGCAGGTTTTTTCCGGAGAAGATACAAAAATCATTTATTCAAAGGCAAAAATCGTATCGGATTTTAGAAACGGAATGAATGGAAGCGGCTCTAAAAACGAGGAGAAAGATACCAGGATTAAATTCTTAAAATCCAGAGCAGTAAATGATTATCATCATGCGAAAGATGCGTACTTAAATATTGTAGTGGGGAATGCGTATTTTACAAAAGATCGGAAGAGCACACGTCTGAACTCCAGTCACTAGCTTATCTCGTATG
>CALGGT010000030.1 GCA_937915825.1 uncultured Eubacterium sp. | reverse complement strand
ATTGCGGACGGCGTTACAGCCAAAGGGGAGTTCCGCCCCTTTGGCTGTAACGCCGTCCGCCATAGCAAAATGCGTAAAGATCCCTTCCAATTCCAATCCATCCAGATCCGCAAGGGAACGGACCACATCTACATTGTCATCTGTCGGAAGAAAGCCGATCCGGCTCATGCCGGTATCCACCGCGATATGAATCTTTGCTTTTAAGCCGTTTTCCGTGGCGATTTTAGATAGGATCACTGCGTTTTCATAATCATAAACCGTCAGTGAAATATCCGCTTCCATTAATGTTTTTAAATAACCGACATCGGAATGGCCTAAGATCAAGATCATTTTTTTCGTGCCGGCTCTTCGAATTTCTAAAGCTTCCTCCGGAATGGCCACCCCATAGGCATCGGCTAAATCCTCAATCGCCCTCATACAGGGAACGGCACCATGACCGTAAGCATTGGCTTTCAGGATCACCATTAATTTCCGGTTCGGACCGATGATCTCCCGTTCTCCTTTTAAATTGAATCGAATGGCATCCAAATCGACTTCCACATAGGAGCGGGAATAATTTGGTTCTACATCTGTAGGATATTCATTCATGATCAAAACTCTTCTTTCTTCCGATTTTCTTAGGATTTTTCGTGGGAAGGACTTCGTCCAGCGATGCGATCAGATCCGATGCCGTCAATGCATACGGGCTGTGCTCCTCAGCAAAGTAATCCCCAGCCATGCCGTGAACCAAGGTTCCCAATACAGCTCCTTGGTAATCTTCGTACCCCTGGGCGATCAGTCCTGCAATGATCCCGGTCAGACAATCTCCGCTTCCGCCGGTTCCCATGCCATGATTACCGGTTTGATTGTAATACATCGTATTTCCCTTACATACCAGGGTGGTAGCATCTTTGGCTACCAATGTGATCTGGTACTGGTTGGCAAAGGATTGAACATAATACGGGAAATTCTCCTTGATCTCACGAATGGAAACACCGGAGATTCCGGATAATTCTTTTAAATGAGGGGTGGCGATCATGGGCGTGGAGTAGCTCCCCTTCTCCCAAACAGCCAGGGTTAAACCGTCTCCATCTAAGATCAAGGGCACCTTACAATGGGTCATAACAAAATCAATTAATCCCTGAGAACGATCTGAAATCCCCAGACCCGGTCCTAAGACCACCACATCTGCCCGATCCAGGATCGTTAGAATTTCTTTGGTATTCACATCGTTCTCATCCTCACGAAAACCGTTCTCAGATTCACTGGTAACGTGATCTGGCTCATAAGAAGTAAAGATCGCCTCCGGAACCTGGGATAAGAGAATGGAACGGTTTTGAGAAACCGAGCATACGGTCACCAGGCCTGCCCCAACTTTATAAGCGGCTTTTGCCGCGAAAACTACAGCACCTGCCATCGTCTCGCACCCACCGATGACTGCCACATGGCCAAAGGTTCCTTTGTGTCCGGATGGTTCCCGGGGGATCAGGCATGTTCCTAAATCTTCCGGCTGCAGGGTATAGGCAGAAATCCCCATTGCTTCATATGCGGGCATGGGATATCCGATGTCCGCTACGATCTTCTTCCCGGCGTATTCCCTTCCCGGGTATAAAAGAAGTCCCGCTTTGTCAAAGCCCATGGTGACGGTTATGTCCGCGCGAATGGCATTTCCTAATACCTTCCCTGTGGTAGCGGAAATACCGGAAGGAATATCAATGGCCAAAACTTGATACGATTTTCTTTCGTTCATAGCGGAGATCAAAGGATTCCATTCCGGACCCAACGGTCGATTTAAGCCGACGCCAAACAAAGCATCCACGATCAGATCATAAGATTCCAAGGATACATAAGAAAAACTTACCGGCAAGATCACTTCAAAAGGTACCTGTAAGTTTTGCGTTAAATTCCATTGTACCTTGGCATCCGGCGACAACTGTTCCGGATCCTTCGTTAAAAATATTTTTACAGAAATGCCTTGTAAAGAAAGGAGCCTGGCAACCGCCAACCCATCCCTGCCATTGTTGCCGCCGCCACAGAAAATGGCAACGTTTCTGGCGTGAATCTCGGTTACGATCTGCCGAGCCACCTCCTGGGCTGCATGTTCCATCAAAACAACACCGGGATACCCGATGGAATGAATGGCATATTGATCCAAATCATGGGATTCCGGTGCTGTCAAAACGTATTTTTTCATCATTGATCTACATCATCGCTCCCGATCACAAAGGCGGTTGCTTCCTCATCCGTGTTGGTGATGCTGATAAAAATCTTAGTAATACCGATTTCTTCCGCCTTTTTCTGTGCGCCTTTATAAAGATTGACATAAGGTGCACCAGCCTCGTTACGTAAGATCTCAATATCCCCGGGCTCAAAATCCGTGAAACCGGTTCCTAACATCTTAGCAACTGCTTCCTTTGCAGCATAATCTGAGGATGCACGCATCCAAACCTTATCAAATTGTTTTTGCTCTTCCGCAGTATAGATACGGTTTACAAAATATTCTCTTTGGCAGGATTTGCGGATTCTCTCCACTTTTACTGTGTCCACTCCAACTCCGATAATCATATGATGTACCATCCTTTCTCTATATACTTTTTATTCCAACGGATTGGAAATCCGATACGATAAACGCATTAAACTCTCAACCAAATGAACATTCTCAACAAGGGCATCTTGGGGTAAATTCAAATCCGTAGATGCAAAATTCCAAAAAGCTCTGACCCCATATTGATACAAAACCTTGGCAATCTTTGGCGCCTGACTTTTGGGAACGGTGAGGGCTGCGATCTGAACCTGATTCTCTTCAATAAATCCCAGATCGGA
>CALGGT010000029.1 GCA_937915825.1 uncultured Eubacterium sp. | reverse complement strand
CGCTGTTTCTCAATGAGATATTTTTGTCATTGAGATCATATTCTCCGCAAAGGATACATCTTCCCTGAACTCTGTAAGTGGAAAGAACGAGGATGGAAGCGAGACAGCCACTTTATCCGTTCCATCGGATCAGGAAACAGCCGAAGTGAATGGTGTGACAGCTGTGAGTCAATCTACGACAGAGGAAGAGGGGGGAGATATTGCTTCCTTCTTTAAAACCTTGATTTCAGAAAAATTGAAGAAGGGGTGGACGAAGAAAAGGGTAAAATTCAAAGCAATCCGAAAATCAAACTATGTATTGGTAAAATGGAAGTCTTCCCCGGAAGCAACCGGATACCAGATTCGTTGGGGAACCAAAAATCCGAAAAAATTTGGACACAAATGCCGGATCCGCGCCCAAAAATCCAAGACCATACGGCGAAGGTTGTATTGTGGAAGACAAGATTGTTATTTAAAATTGCGATCTTTTTACAAGAATGGAAAGAAAGTAAAATACGGGAAATGGTCACGAGTAAAAAAAATTAAAAAAAATTGATTTTACTCTTGTAGAACCGTGAAAAATGTAGTATAATATGATTGCCGTGACGGATCCTGCAGAATGATACTGCTGTAGAATTTCTGGGAATCTGTTCGGTTGAAACGAATTTTGAACCTAAAATGAAAATCCCTGATTCATATTAAGGAGGATGAGATTTTTGCTTAAGAGATGTGATCAACACAGAGAATGGCATCATTCGATTTCAATTCTCTTGATTTTTTGTCTGATCTTAGGAGTATTCAGTCCGGGAATGAAGGAAAATACCATAAAGGCTGCTACCGGGACTTCTTCAGATTCTACAAGTGCAGAATCTAAGGCTACAAGTACGACAGCCCCTACCTCTTCGCCGGCTGCTAAGGCTACGGCGGTTGCCTCTAAGAATACATTAGTCGTGAAGAAAAAGAAATGTTCTTATCCCACGAATCTGAAGGAAGGTCAGGCATTTACCGTTGTCGGTACATTGAAGGCGAACCGCAAGATGAAAAAAGTGGTTACCAAGATTGTGGACGATGAGGGAAATCAAGCTTATTCTGCGACAAAGAAGATTCGCAGCAAAAAGTTTAATTTGAAAAAAGTGGATGCGGAGATGAAATTTTCCAAATTAACCGCAGGCACTTACTCTTACCGCGTATCGGTAAAAGATGTTTTAGGAAATAAGAAGGTCGTGTTAAAGAAGAAATTTGATGTGACCGGTTATGGGAATGGACAATGGATGTGGCCGGTAGAAGGTGGTCAGCTTGGATGTGGATTCCAATGTCCGTGCAGCGTTCATAATGGGAAACATTATGGTATAGACATCAAGGGTGTCAGTGTAGGAACGGATATTAAAGCCATCAACGGAGGGAAGGTTGTGTACGCGCAGTACCACGTAGCGGCGAAAGCGTTATCCTTTGGTAATCTGGTAATTCTCTATCATGGAGACGGAATGTACTCTTTTTATGCTCACTGTTCGAAGATCAAATGTTCAGTTGGGGATGAAGTAGAGTCAGGAGATGTGATTGCCTCGGTAGGAGCTACCGGCTGCGCGTATGGAGCCCACCTGCATTTGGAAATCCGGAAGGGACCGGTATTTAACCTAAGCTACAACAACAGCATTCTGATGGACAAGACCACTTATGTTCAACAAGATCCTATGAGCTATTTAGGGTAACAAGCCATGACGTATGAGTCATTGGCATGAGTTATAATAACGATGCGTGAGAAAAGACCCTGCATGACAGAGGAGGGAGTTCTAAATCTGTCATTCTAGGGTCTTTTTGATTTGTGCTTTTTGATTTATGAATTACGATAATTCTTTAAAGGCATAGGCGAAAATCTCATCGCTCTTTTCTTTCCAATGGTCACACATTTGTCTGGCGTCTTCTTCCGTTGTTACAAACAGATTTACTTCAAAGATCGAACGATTCTCCTCAAACAGCTTACAAGTCACCTTATATCCCCCGCCGGGAACGCCGGAGTAATCGGAAAAATAAGAGAACCGGTCTTTGATCTCTACTTGTTTTTCTTGTAAATAATCCCGCATCTCTTTTTGGATGGACTGGGAAATATCCCCGACAAACAGGGATAGGGCGTTGGCTCCTTCTTCCGTAATGGTATAAAACACCGAATTATAGGTTTGTTTTTTGTCAACCATGCCGGACTCTACCAGATCACCTAACGCGGACTGGAATTTAAAATAGTTCGTATACCCGTTTGCGACGAGATAATCGGACAAAATACCGGCGTTGAGGGGTGATCTTACGTTCTTTAACATATAAAGGATCATCAATTTATGAAGTGCGATGGGATTTTGCATGAAATCACCTTCCGTTTTCTGAGGAACGAATGTTGGTTTCGTGAATATGTGCCTTAACAGCTTCGCTTACCACTTGAGAAACCCGGGGATCAAAGGCTTCCGGAAGAATATGATTTTCATCCAGAACATCTTCATCCACCAAAGAAGCAATGGCATCCGAGGCAGCCAACTTCATTTCTTCCGTGATCTGAGCGGCCCGACCTTCCAAAGCTCCTTTGAAAATACCCGGGAACGCAACGACGTTATTTACCTGGTTCGGGAAATCCGAACGACCGGTGCCAATGATCCGGGCCCCGGCTTCCTTAGCTACATCCGGCATCACTTCCGGTATCGGGTTTGCCATGGCAAACAGGATCGCATCAGAATTCATGGAGCGGATCATTTCCGGTGTTAACAGATTCGGGGCGGAAACGCCAACAAAAAGATCCGCGCCCTTTAGCGCGTCGGCAAGAAGTCCGGAAACGTTCCGGGGGTTCAAGGAATATAAGAGTTCGCGTTGAACGCTGTTTAAATCCGGAGCATCCGGGGAGAGAACGCCGGTTTTGTCACATAAAACAATATCCGGAAAGCCGTAACTCAATAACAACTTGGTAATGGCGATCCCTGCGGAACCTGCGCCATTTACAACTACTTTACAATCTTCTTTATTCTTCCCTACCACCTTCAACGCGTTACGAACGCCGGCCAAAACCACAATGGCAGTTCCGTGCTGGTCGTCGTGGAAAACCGGGATGTCCAGTATTTTCTTTAAACGTTCTTCAATCTCAAAGCATCGGGGAGCGGAAATATCTTCCAGATTAATACCGCCGAAGGCCGGAGCAATGCGAACGACGGTTTCCACGATCTCGTCCGGATCCTGTGTATCCAAACAGATCGGAAAGGCGTTAACGCCGCCAAATTCCTTGAACAGTACGGCTTTTCCTTCCATAACCGGCATGGCTGCCTTGGCTCCGATGTTACCCAGCCCCAGAACGGCGCTTCCGTCGGATACCACGGCAATGGTATTGGATTTAATGGTATAGCGGTAGGCTTCCTCTTCATCCTCCGCGATTTTTTTACAGGGTTCTGCTACACCGGGGGTGTAGGCGATGGCCAAATCTTCCCGGCTGTTTACTTTGGATTTGGCTGTGGTTTCGATTTTTCCTTGCCAGGAAAGGTGGGCGGCAAGGGCTTGTTCTTCGTTTGTCATAAGATCCTCCCTTTTCTTACAGCTGTTCGCTGTCTAAAACAATGGTAAAGGGGCCGTCATTCAGCAACTCAATCTTCATATCGGCTCCAAATTCTCCGGTTTGCACATCCGGAAACACATCTCGTACGTTCTCAATGATGTACTCATACAAAGGAATGGCCAAATCCGGCTTGGCAGCATGTGTAAAGGAAGGCCGGTTTCCTTTCTTGCAATTGGCATACAAGGTGAATTGGGAGACCAAAAGAATGTTCCCGGAAACCGCCTGTAAATCCAGGTTGGTCTTGCCGTCCTCATCCTCAAAGATCCGCATATGGGTTAACTTGCGAACCATGACGTCAGCAATTTCTTTGGTATCGGTTTCTGAAATTCCAATGAATACCAAAAGGCCTTTTTCGATGTGAGCCCGCTCCTTTCGGTCAATGGAAAGAGATGCGTGGTTGACTCGTTGAATAACAAATTTCATATGTATTCCCCCTCCTACTGATTATAAACACTTTAGGATAAAATATCAATGGTAAATTTTGGGAGGATCGGGGAAGGCCCTCCCTTGCAAATTCTTAGCAATAGGAGTATAATTACATTGGACTATGCCCTTTTTCAAAAGAAAGTAGAACGAGGGCCATGAAGATCAGCAAGGGAGGATAAAAACGATGCGTGAATCGGAAATTCGAAATAAATGTAAAGAATGGGATCAGGAGCATTTGTTACAATTTTACGCTGAATTATCTGAGAACGAACAGGAAGAATTGCTGTCGCAAATTCAGGAGACGGATTTTTCCATTCTTACGTCGTTGGGCGATGAGACAATATCCCAGAGAGGAGAGATTGCCCCCATTGACGCGGTATCTTTGGAAGAGATTCAGACGAAGAAAGAGGAATTTAGAGAATTGGGGCTGGAAGAAATCCGTAAAGGTCATGTTGGCGCTGTGCTGCTGGCCGGCGGAATGGGAACCCGCCTGGGGTCCTCACATCCCAAGGGAATGTTTAATATTGGAGAAACCAGAACCGTCTATATTTTTCAAAGGTTGATTGAAAATATGATGGAAGTTGTAAACGAGGCAGAGGTCTTTATTCCATTGTTTATTATGACAAGTGAGAAGAATCATGAGGAGACCTGCAGCTTTTTTAAGGAACATGATTTCTTTGGTTATCCGGAGCAGAAAGTGTATTTCTTCCGGCAGAAGATGGCTCCGGCTACGGATTGGGATGGAAAGATCCTGCTTGAGAAGAAGAATCGCCTGGCCACATCTCCCAATGGCAATGGCGGCTGGTTTTCATCCATGGCAGATGCCGGACTTTTGCAGGAATTGGATCGGATCGGCATTGAATGGCTGAATGTTTTTGCCGTGGATAATGTTCTTCAGAAAATCGCGGATCCGGTTTTCATTGGGGCTGTGAAAAAGGCGGGAATGGTCAGTGGTTCCAAGGTGGTAGCCAAGGCAGAGCCTACGGAGAGAGTAGGCGTGCTGTGTTTGGAAGATGGGAAACCATCCATTGTAGAATACTATGAGCTGTCCGAAGAAATGACCTACGCACTGGACAAAAACGGGAAATTGTTATATAATTATGGCGTTATCTTAAATTATCTATTCCGTGTGGACACCTTAAAGGATATTATGAATCAGCATCTTCCTGTCCACGTTGTGAAGAAAAAAATCCCCTACATTGACAAGAATGGAACCTGTGTAAGCCCGGAAGAGCCCAATGGCTATAAGTTTGAGGAGCTTGTTTTGGATATGATCCATATGATGGACAACTGCCTGGCTTTTGAAGTGGAGCGTGATCGGGAATTTGCGCCGGTAAAGAATGCCACCGGGAAAGATTCGGTTGATAGTGCGCGAGAATTACTAAAGAAGAACGGAATCGAGATATAGTTTGAAATGAAAAGATGGAGGAAGTATGAATCTTGAGAAAAAGTCGGTAGCTGAATTAAGAGAAATGGCTAAGAAAATGGGAGTGACAGGCCTCTCGTCCCTGCGAAAATCCCAGTTGATCTGCCGGATCGAGGAACGGACATCGGAAGACAAACAGACCGAACCGGTCGCACCGGCCGAACCGAACAAACAGGTTGAACAGCCGGAACCGAACGAACCGAACGGATCAACTGAAAAAAAGACCGGCAATAGCGGAAAGGCTGCCGGCAACAATCGAAGGGATGCCAGAAAAAGCGGAAAAACCGGCAAGTTTGAGAAACGTGAGAAGAATGCCGGATTCGAGAATAAAAACCGGAATACAAAGCCTTCGTACAGCGGGGAGAAAGTGGCTATTGCCAAGGAACGATACGTAACGGAGATCCCGGTAGAAGAGGCGGCCCGTCAGGACAGCGGCATTGTAAAAACCGGGATTTTAGATATTCAACAGGGATTTGGCTTTGTTCGCTGCGATAATTATTTATCCGGCGCAAATGACGTCTACGTAGCAGGTCCCTTGATCCGTTATCATCACCTTCGAACGGGAGATATGGTAACGGGACATTTGAAAAAGGCGGATAAGAATGAAAAATTTTCCGCCATGCTCTACATCGAGGAAGTAAATGGTCGTCCCGTCAAAGAAATTGAGCATCGTAAGAAATTTGAGGAACTGACACCGATTTTTCCCAATCAGAGAATTCGTTTGGAGACAGAGCGTGCCAGTGTTTCCACCCGTATGATCGATCTGATCGCTCCCATTGGTAAGGGACAGCGTGGTATGATCGTATCCCAGCCGAAAACCGGTAAAACCACTTTATTAAAGCAGGTTGCTCAAGCAGTGAAGCTCAATGAGCCCAACATTCATATCATTATTTTATTGATCGATGAGCGTCCGGAGGAAGTGACCGATATTAAGGAGACGGTGGAAGGGAAAAATGTGGAAGTTATATATTCTACATTTGACGAAGAACCCAACCACCACATTCGCGTATCCGAAATGGTATTGGAGCGTGCCAAGCGTCTGGTAGAAAGCGGCGATGATGTGTTAGTCTTGTTAGACAGCATTACCCGTCTGGCCAGAGCTTATAATCTAACAGGAACGCAATCCGGAAAGACCCTTTCCGGTGGCTTGGATCCGGCGGCCCTTCATATGCCGAAGAAGTTTTTCGGAGCTGCTAGAAATATGAGAGAGGGCGGCAGTCTTACAATTTTGGCTACGGCTTTGGTGGATACAGGAAGTCGTATGGACGATGTGGTATTTGAGGAATTTAAAGGTACCGGAAACATGGAACTGGTATTAGATCGAAATCTGTCCGAGAAGCGGGTATTCCCGGCCATTGATATTCAAAAATCCAGTACGAGAAGAGAGGACTTGCTCTTAAACTCCGAGGAAATGGAAGCGGTTTATATTATGAGAAGAGCCATGGGAGTGTCCATTGGCGCTGAGAGTAATATGGAGCAGCTGATCGAATTATTCCAGCGGACAAAAAATAATAAGGATTTTATGGGAACTCTAAAGAATTTAAATTTATTCTAAGATCGTGGATTTCTGATCCCATGTAAGAATGTGGATCCCCAATCCCATGTAAGATCATAAATCTCTGATCGAATCCGGGATGGATGAGTTCGGATTCGATCGAAGAGTAGAAACAAAGGAGACCTTATGAGGAAAGAAGACTATGAAATAGAACCGGATATTAGCGTGATCCTTCCCATTTACAACGTGATGGAATATTTACGTGAGAGTCTGGATTCCCTCCTTCGTCAAGGAGATAAATTAAAGTTACAGGTGATTATGGTGGATGACGGTTCCACCGACGACAGTGGAAAGATTGCGGATGCGTATGCGGAGGAATACGCCAATTTTCAATGCATTCATATTCAAAACGGAGGTCCCAGTAATGCCAGAAATTGCGGCGTAAAATACGCCAAGGGCAAATACATCGCTTTTCTGGATCCGGACGATGTTCTGGTGGATGGGATCTATGAGAAAATGTACAGTCTGGCGGAGCAAAATCAAAGTGAATTAACGATCTGCAATGCTTGCCGCTTTGATTCCCTGGGAGATTGCCGGTCCGGACTATTTTCCAAATGCTTTCATAATGCCAAGGGCGTAACTCATATTTTTGAAAATCATCAGTTGATCTATGACACCCTGGTTTGGAATAAGTTGATCAAACGTTCGTTCTATGAAAAATATAACTTTGAATTTCCACCGATCCTATATGAGGATATTCCGGTGGCTACGGCGATGCACGTGCTGTGCAACAAGGTTTCCATGTGCCGCTGCATCGGTTACAAATGGAGAATGCGTGACGGGGCGTCTCGTTCCATTACCCAGCGAACCCAGAGTATGCGGAATTTGAAGGATCGCATCACTTCTATGAAAATGCTGGATGAGTTCTTTGAAAAGAATGTTTCCAATCCGGATCTGATCCGTATGAAACAGTTTAAGGCGGTGGATCACGATTTAATGATCTTCATTAACAATGGAGAAATCTTCGAGGATATGGAAGATTATAAAGAGCAGTTAAAACGGATCAACGATTATATACAGTCGGCCGTGGATCCGGAGATCCTCAAGGATTTAAGCATCATCGACCAGCAAAAATATGAATATGCGAAGACTTACAATGTAGCGAAATTAAAGGAATTGATCGATTATCATAACAATCAATATTATTTACAGCCGGTAACGGAGACAAACGAGGGATTAA
Organism: uncultured Eubacterium sp.; assembly: GCA_937915825.1. Classification (GTDB taxonomy): domain Bacteria; phylum Bacillota; class Clostridia; order Lachnospirales; family Lachnospiraceae; genus Eubacterium_F. Next base: position 5,548 of record CALGGT010000029.1, on the reverse strand, counting down.
TGGTGGAATTGCCGGAGGATCTCTTTACCATTCCGAACCGGAATCTTCTGCCGGAATATGAGAAAATCGATCCATTTTCGGTGATCAAAGAAATTTCTTTGGAAGAGAATATTCTGGAGATTTACGCATGTACGTATTATCGACGAATGAATTTGTATAAGCCGGAAGATCAGAAAGTTCAGGTATTCCTTTATAATCCTGCTACCAACGATAAATTGCCCTTAGAAATGGAATTCTTTGATAATTCTTTATTGGGAGATCCGGAAGGTTCTACCTATGGGTACGATTATTATGGATCCGGATATAAGGCAACGTTGGATCTGAAGCAACTGAAGGGAGACCGGTTTGATTACGCGGATTTCTATTTTCTCATTCAATATGAAAACCGGTATTTTAAGGGAAATCTCCTGTTAAATAACTATCGTCGTAAGAGAGTGGAGCATTACGCGGGGAAGAGATCCTTAGTCAATCATCGTTTATATGAATTGGGATTTGGAGCATTTAAGACCCTGAAGCTTTCTTACAAGAAGAATGCGTACATCGTTGAGGATTGGACCTATTACCGTAACCGTGTTAAATTCCAATTGAACCGTGATGTTAAGGAGTTCTTTGCCATTCAGGAAAAGACGGGAGACCGCATTGATTTTGAGAAGATGGAAGACAAGGTGTATTTTGCTTACACTAAGGATTTCCAAATGGGCGGTCCCTATACCGTGTACGTAAAAGGAAAACGAGATAAGAAACCACAATATATTTATCAACCTACGTTGTTACACCGTTTTCGTTCCGCGGCGGATCACGCGGCGGTTATTTCCAGTGAACGTTTTGTAGGTGCTCAAATTCGTAAATTTACTTTCTTATCCGGATTAATGGAAGTCGTGGATCAAGATGGGATCCTAACCTTTCTCTGCGAGACCAGAGGAGATTCTTCCCAGGTGATCTATGCTACGGATGCGTCCCTGGTTGCGGTAACCGGTGACAAGGAGATCTTCTTGGATCAGTCCGAGTGTAATTATGAGAATGGTCAACTTTCGTATGTGTTTAACATTGACTATAAGAACATCGATCTGGTAAGTAAATTTGGAGATGAAATTTGGGCCATGAAGGTTCGCTATACGCTGGAGGACGGCGTTTTCGAGGATGCGTTGTGCAGTTTTAAGAAAATGCTCAGTTACTATTACAGCGAGGATATTCGTTTGGGATTTTTCCGAACTCTGGACACGGAAGTTCTTCTTTGGGTTGAAAACAAGGAAGAAGAGAGAAACGAACAGGAGGATCCTTTGGAAAATCCTATGGCTGACAATTCCTTGGGGCGTGATCGGCAGCGTAGAGATTCAAATATTTACGAATAAAAAAAGAAAAATGAAAAAAATTATAAATTTATAAAAATTGACATAATTTTGACATATTTCACCAGTATACTTTCGTTTAGAAAGTGAAAACTTTCTACTCCCACCCTATTATACGCTTTTGGTACCTTTATGGTACCGCACAAGGCACCTCCTATGGAGGTGCTTTTTTATTCATTGATTTTTTATTAAAAATCGGTTAAGATGAGTAATGTGAATTTAAGATACCTGACATATTTTTGCCAGATGGTCCATGTATGGTATTACAAAAGGAGGCTGAGATTATGATCAGATGGAAACGAATGAAACAAATCCGTGCCTATATTTTATTGGCAGCTATGGGGGCAGGACTTTGTGTTGGCGGACAAAGTGCTTCAGCGGATTCAACGCCAAAACCGGATGTTAAGCCGTATGTATCTCTGGGTGCTGACCTGAAGGCATCCGAGAAACGTACCGTTGTGAAATTGTTGGGATTTTCCAATGAACAGGAAATGAATGACTATGAGATCCTGAAGGTAACCAATCAGGAAGAACATAAGTATTTGGGAGACTACCTAAGTAAAGATGTGATCGGTACCAGAGCTTTATCCTCGGTTCGTCTGGATAAAGGAGAGAAGGATTCCGGAATATCCGTGATTACTTCCAATATCAATTATTGTACGGAGGGAATGTACATTAATGCCCTTTCCACAGCTGGTGTTACCGATGCGGTGGTGAGAGTGGCAGGTCCCTTCGAGTTGTCGGGAACGGCAGCCTTGGTAGGTGCCATGAAAGCTTATGAGGCTATGACCGGTGAGGATCTGTCAGAAAGCGAACAGGACGCCGCGATCAATGAGCTGGTAGTTACCGGTAAGTTAAATGAAACGTTGGAGGGGAACAAAGCGGAAGAGTTGATGGCACATTTGAAGGAAGAATTAATTGAGCAGGGTGGATTGGATAAGATTTCGGATCCGGATCAATTTATTGACGACTGTGCCAAGGAAGTGGGTGTTACGTTAACCGATGAACAAAGAGAAGAGATTCGCGCGCTGCTGGATAAGATCAGCGGATTGAACCTTAGTTTGGATCAGATTAAACAGCAAGCGGATACTGTTTATCAGAAATTGCAGGATATGGGAATGGATGCGGATAAAGCGTCCGGGATCCTGGCAAAGATTTCGGATTTCTTTTCCAATCTATGGAAGAAGATTTCTTCCTGGTTTTCTTAAGAAATGCCAATAATTTAGGCTGTCACGCTAAAATGCAAACGTGACAGCCTTTTATATAGTTTGGAAAGAAGAGTTGTTTCTTAACGGTTGTTTCTTAACCGTTATTTCTCAACTTTGCTAAACATTACGTTATTGATAATGCTCTCCAAATATTCTTGACGTCCGGAAGCCGGAATGTCAACGCTCTTCATTTCACAAGCACGGTTTGATAATTCTTCCAAAGTGGTGTTGCCACTGCGAATCTTCTTACCAAGATCGGAATCAAATTTCTTATAACGATCTGTAACGAAATCGTCCAGGCGACCGTCCTCGATCAAGGCAGCGGCTTTGATCAGTCCCAGAGCAAATGCGTCCATTCCCAAGATAAATCCGTAGAACATATCTTCGTAGGTGTTGGAAGGACGACGGTTTTTCGCGTCGAAGTTAAATCCTCCGGTCACACCGCCGGCTTTCAATACTTCATACATAGCCATGGTCGTGTCATAGAGGTTGCTGGGGAAGTTATCGGTATCCCATCCCAACATAACATTACCCTGGTTGGCATCGATGGAGCCTAACATACCATTGATCGCACTGATCCTTAATTCATGTTGGAAGGTATGTCCTGCCAAAGTTGCATGATTTGCTTCAATGTTCATCTTAAAGTCTTTATCCAAACCGTATTGACGAAGGAAGCCGATTGCCGTAGCGGCATCAAAATCATATTGATGGGTAGAGGGTTCCTTGGGCTTAGGCTCAATGTAGAAATCACCGGTGAATCCGATGCTGCGACCATAATCAACAGCCATATGCATAAGAGAAGCAATGTTTTCCTGCTCGAATTTAACGTCGGTGTTTAATAAAGTTTCATATCCTTCACGACCGCCCCAGAATACATAGCCTTTACCGCCTAATTTCACGGTAATATCCAAAGCTTTTTTAACCTGTGCAGCTGCAAAGCAGTAAACGTCTACATCGTTGGTAGAACCGGCACCGTTCATGAATTTAGGATTGCCAAACATATTGGCGGTTCCCCACAAACATTTGATGTTGGTACCTTGCATTTTCTCCAAAATATAATCGGAGATCTCGTCCAAACGACGGTTGGTTTCATTAATGTCATCGGCTTCGGGAACTAAATCCACATCATGCCAGCAAAAATATTCGATTCCCAGTTTTTGCATAAACTCAAAGCCGGCATCTACTTTGGCTTTGGCACATTCCATCGTTCCCAATTCTGCGGCACCAAATCTCTTATCGATGGTTGCAGAACCGAACATATCTACCCCACATGCTCCTAAGTTATGCCACCAGGCCATAGCGAAGGGAAGATGCTCCTTCATGGTCTTACCCATAACAACCTTATTTGCATCGTAATATTTAAAAGCAAACGGGTTTTTGCTGTCCGGACCCTCATAAGGGATCACAGGAATGTTTTGAAAAATTTCACTCATTGTTATACCTCCTTAAATTGTGAATTTCATCTATAAATTAGTTTACACTAACTCTAAGAAAAAATCACTAAAAACTTTGAAAAATTTTCGCTCTTATTGATAAAAATTTCTCAATAACTCCCAAAACAATGATAAAACGGTATTTTTGAATATCCGATGCCCTTATTTTTTACACGAAATGTTGCCGGGTATAAGTACGCCTACTGTCTCCACGTAAAAAAAGAGCTGCGAAGTTCCGGAGAGTCGTAAGCCTTCTCTCTATCTTCACAGCCTTTTTATCTTAATCAAATGTTACATTGTATGAGAGTTATGTATCAATGAGTCAGGTGATTACCTGGCATGTGTTTTGTCAGTCAGATGCCGTTCTTCATCATACAGATGGAGTTCGATCCTCTTTCCGATCGGATCATTCCTTACCTTTGTATAATTGAGTAAAGGAGCGGTAATTGTTCGGGGAATAATAGATGGCCCCGTCGGTTGCGTATACCAGACGCAAGTTACCCCGGCTGGTTTTTCCCTGAGTTTCCAGATCGCAGCAATGATAGTCCACATTATCCGGCAGAGATTTATCTTTATTCAGGTAAATATCACCGCCGATGCATTTGCCGGAAGCTAAAGAATCCAAAGATTCGCCTTCTTTCCAGCCCAGGGATTTCGCTTTCGCCTTGTTAATAAAGTTGGACGGCAGTTTCCCATATTTGTGAAGATAGAGGGCTACGTCATTTTTCTTGGTGTAGCTTCCGGATTTATCAATATCTCCATCTCCTTTGGCTAATTTTACATCAATTTTCGCCTTTCCGCCGGGAAAATCACGATCTTCTGCTTCTCCTTCCTCTCCGACTACTTCCGATCCAACGGCATCGATAACACTTTGACAGCCGGTTAACAGAACAGGCGTTGCGGATAAGGTGAGTACCAACAAAGAGGATAGCAATAATTTTTTGATCTGCACAGCAAACGTCTCCTTTCAAAAAACAGTATGTTTTACAAAAATTTATACAAATACCATTGTACACGAACGATTGAATTTAGGCAAGGATAATTTTAAGAAATCTACTAGACATAGGAATAAATTTTCCGGTAATGCAAAACAAAGATTTCCCATCTAAATGAATAGGTACCAAACATGATACCACGGTTGAGTTTTGGTGTGTGGTTCTTCGGGGATGAGGGATGTTCCAAGAATCTGCAAGGGGATCCATTTGCGGGCGCTGCCCGCACCCATCCTCGCCGGAAGCAGGGAAAGGTGCATAGCACCTTTCCCGTTGGATAGGATGATCCGTGAACCTTATGTCAAGGAACTTTCGCGGCATATCCTCACCGGCTATGCCGGTTCCGGTATTCCACGATTCCCTTGACAACGGTTCCGCTCCCTATTGTGTGAATGATGGTGAATACATAGAGATCACCGTACTACAAGTGTAGCATAATCAGAGATTCTCTTTCCTTACTTGCAGGACAACCGCTTTTCGCGTCGAGATGTATTCCATGAAGGGGGCATTTGCGACCGTCAGCACTTAATGAGCGCGCAGCGCGAATTTTGTACTGCTACGGTCGC
>CALGGT010000028.1 GCA_937915825.1 uncultured Eubacterium sp. | reverse complement strand
ACTCTCACCTTCCTTAAGAATTTTCTAAAGTACGCCTTGGTCCTATTATATAATAAAGTGATTTCATTATCAATAGAAAAGTTCTATGATACCAACAATACCTCTGCTCCGATTTCACGTCCCTCACCCTTCCGGAGTCGCATACCAAACACTGGCTTTTATCGTAGTTGGAGGGATCATAGTTTGATCCTTTTGAGTGGCATCACTGGTATTTGTATCGCCGGTATTTGCATCACTGGAATTTGTATCGCCGGTATTGGCATCACTGGAATTTGCATTGCTGCTGCAAAAATGCAACGGGAGGCTATCAAAGGTGACGGCATCCTTGGGTTTCGTAAGATTCAGGGTCCGATTCTCCCCACCATAGCAGTCCCCGTTCTTCCCAAAGAATACAATGGTAACCAGGGTAGAATCCGCGCCTGCCAAGGTGGTTTCCGAATTGTTGACAGCTTTTAGAAAATATGACGTTCCATCCTCATTGGGCAGGGCTGTCACATCGATCTGGCCGGCAAGGTCTTGATAAAGGGGGTCGCCTACCACTTCAACATTTGACTCGATTTTGGCAATCGAATTGGAACCGGATGTGGAATCCGATGTGGAACCGGATATGGAACCAGATGAGGAACCCGATGTGGAACCGGTCGAGGCACCCTGGGTGAGATCCGGATTCGGATCTGCATAGTAATTGGTGGTATTTGCTCCCATACAGGGGATCTCAAAGGTGTTTTTCTTTACAATGGAGTTGTCACTGCCAAGATAGAAGATATGGATCTTAATATGCAGAGCCTCCTTGTTATGATTTTGAACGGAAAAAATGTTGTTCTGATTCCAGTTATCCTGGTTCACGGGTACCTGGGAAATCGTGATATTTTTGGCCAATGCTTTATTGTCAGAAGTTTCATCCACGGTTCCGTCGGTGCTGGTGGAACCGTCTTCTTCCGGCTTGGCAGTGGCGGTATTTTCTCGTTTTTTTATGGTAAGGATGCATTTGTGAATCTTTTTTCCAACCTTTGCCTTAATTACACATTTACCCGGACGAAGGGAGGCTACCTTGATCTGGTTTTGGGTTTTATGAACCACGGAAACGGTCTTGGAGTTCACGATCCATTTTAGTTTTTTTCCATGTTTTCTGGTTTTGATCTTTAAAATCTGTCCCACATAGATGGTTTTTTTGGCAGGAGTTAAAAAGCCTTTTTTCCTTGTTTTCCCATGAATGGTTGTAGGGAAAGCCGGTGTCATCATGGAAAGGATCAAGCTGAATATAAGAAAACATACGGAAAGCCGGTTTTTTCTAGTATCTCGATTCCTAGTATCTCGATTCCGATCATCTCGATTCGGATTTCTATTTTTCATAGCAAGTGCCTCCTTTTTAGACGGAAGAAACAGATGTTCAACATCCCTATTATTATTATAAACGATGTAATTGGGAAACACAACATTTATTACGCAGCGATCAGCCTATTTCTGATTTACATCCATTTTTGATTGTGGTAGAATATCTATATACGAAACGGAAACAAACCAGCTACAAATCGATATCGATCAGGAGGAGATTCTATGACAAGTTTAACGAAACAAAAAGGAAGAATGATTCTCGCGTGGTTATTGGCCATTGTTATGGTGATAGGGGTTATGTCAGGGGCTATTCCGGGGGGGGTGCCGGCGGGGCGTACCGCCAGGGCAGCGGAAGAGGAAGATCTGGATGAATCTCTTTCATCCGGATTGGTGATAAAAGAAGATTGGGAGTCCGATTCCGCCTTTACGAAAGAGAAAGATCTGAATCTCAAGGACAATGAGAGAGAATTGAGCATTGCCATTGTAAGTGAAGAGGGAGATCGGGAAGATATGGAGCCTTTGGATCCGGATTTATTTACCGTGAGGAAGGATGGAGAGACCGTAACCCAAAGAACGTATCATATATCATCCCCCGATTGGAATCCGGAAGGATTTATCCTCTATTTCAACGAAGAGGGGACGTATACCTTATCTTATGGTGAGGAGGAAGAAGATGTTATAACCCTTCATGTATCGAAGGCGCCTCTTTATGTGTCTGAGACTACGGGGAATGCCCTTTCTTGCACCTATAATTACGGGGAATTGAAAGAAGTAGGGAATGAAATAACCATTGAGGCAAAGGATGGTTATAAGATCGATGAATACCAGGGGTTTGAATGGGGCGAGGAAGGCGCCGAATTAACGGAGCTGGAGGACCAATATGTCAGTTATGATCAGAAAGATGACACCCATCTTGTTATAAAGGCAACCGAAGAATGTGAGGACGGAGACTCCGTTAAACTGGCTGTTAAATATGTGAATCAGGAAGATCCCGATGATTCCGATTCCATCTTTTTTGACATTGAGCCGGCCTGGGCGGGTCCGGTGATCAACGCGGATGAAGCAGAGGAAGCTTCCCAGGATTTATTCTCCGGAGCCTATATGCCGAAGGAATGGTTTGAAGATACCACCAAAATGTGGAGCGAGGGAACCGGCACGATGTCTTTTTGGACTCATGGTTCCACCATTCAGGAAGTAATCGATGAACTGGACAGACAGGCCAAAGAAAAGGGCAGAGAATACAATACCGGTTATGTAAATATCGCGCTCTCCGGTGGATACGGGGATGAAGAAATATCACCTCAATATATTTCCTCCTCTGGCAACATTAAGGGGATTTTGATCGGAGGAAGCGGATCGGAGCCCTGTTATATCAAGCCGAATCATGTAGTGGAATTCACCGGTTCGCCCCATGTTTGTAATGCCTCGAACTTAGTGGAAGCTTTTAATGAGAATGCATTTCGTCCGGAGAAGGTAGAAGAATTCACAGCGGAACAGATCGCGAGGATCAATGCGGTCGTTGAGGCAGGCGGCCAGATCTCGGAACCACTTGACGGTAAGATCTATGAGCTTCAGGTGACGCCGGTTCAGAGTAAGATAAACCGGGATCAGGTGGAGATCTGTCAAAGAAATGTTTACACCATAAAAAGCGCAGAGCCGGTTATAACGTTAAATAAGAATCAGGAGGCATTCTTAAATTCGGAATATCCTGGCGAAATTGCGGATATGGAGATAAGAAATGACCTGAAGATGCCGGGCATACATGTGAATCTTTATACGGATGTTAAGGTGTTTGGAGACATGGGAAAACTTACGGTGGGATACCCGGATGAATCCCTTACCGGCGGAAAAACCAAGAGTGTAACCGTTGGAACGGATTTATATGATCCGGAATATTTTAACACTTATTCCAAGCAGGAATTAAGCGAAATACCATCCGCCACCGGTACTTTGATAAATTCGGCCGGGGAAGAAGAGTCTTATACATATGGGATCAGCACTTATGATATTTCCAGTGAGTCGGTTACTCAGGGGAGCGTAAAAGGAGCAGATATCATAGTCCCGGAGCCAAATGCATTATTTGTTGACGGTACGGAAGGACTTTCCTACGAGCAGCTGGACGCAGTGGAAAACGGGGATAAGCTTACGGTTACCATGACCGCTGATAATGTGGCAGAGGATGCAGAATCCGCAAAGGAAGCGGTAACAGCCATTCAAAATGAGATAACAAGCAAGAACGCAGCAGAAAAGAAAGCAACGGACCGTAACACAACCGGTAACGAAGCAACGGACAGCGATAAAATATCTTTTATGGATCTTTCGGTGAAAGCAGCCGTAGGAGATGGCGATGCGTCCAATATTAAGGAAACGAAGGTTCCCCTAACGGTTACAGTACCGGTGCCGGATGACTATGATCTGGATCAGCCGATTTCCATCGCGGGATATCATGAGGGTACGGTAACGGTGTTTGAGGAAGTAACATCCTTTACCACAGAAGGAGTAGGGGGACTAAATGTAGGGTATATCCTTGATAAGGAAGGAAAAAGCATTACATTTCTGACCGATAAGTTTTCGACCTACGCCATCGCCGGCACGATCAAAAAAGGATCGAACGAGGACCCGACGGGCAACCCGGGAACCGATGGCTCGGCGGGTACGGATCGTTCCGGGGATTCTGGGAATACAGCGAATACAGATACTTCTGGAAATTCAGCAAATACGGATCGTTCCGGGAATGTGGATGATTCCGGGAGTACAACTGATTCCGATCATCTAAAGCTTGGGGATGTGTTCACGTCGGGAAAGGGAACTTATAAGATCACGAAGGAATCTTCGGATGGAACGACGGCCGGTGAGGTAGCTTATCAAAGTCCTAAAAAGAAAAGCTACAGCAAGGTGATCATACCTGCCAACGTGGAATTCAAGGGAGTGACCTATTCCGTTACCTCCGTGGCGGCAAAGGCATTTCAGAATAACAAAAATCTAGCCAATGTAACCTTGCCTGCCACCGTTAAGAATATTGGCAAGCGGGCATTTTATGGATGCAAGAAGCTAAAGAAATTAACAGTTAAGACGACCGTTCTTAAGAAGATTGGGAAGAAGGCTTTTGCCGGCGTACCCAAGAAAGCGAAAGCAAAGGTTCCCGGGAAGAAACTGCGTGCGTATAAGAAGCTTTTTAAAAGGGCTGCGTACAAAGGGAAAGTGAAGAAATAAAAATATAAGCGGGAAAAAAATATAAGCGGATCGAATTCTGCTAGAAAAGCAATATGATGAAGGAGGATACCCTGGTGTTACATGGGAAACATGCGAGCTGCGTTCGTGGCTAAACAATGATTTTTATGATGAGGCATTTACTTTGGAGGAACAAACAGCTATCAAGAAAACGATGGTGATCAATGAAGATAGTCCTTATTACGGAACCGAAGGAGGAAATAATACAGAGGATTCTATTTATTTATTATCTTTATCGGATATTATAAATAAGTCCTACGGCTTTCCAACGGCATACTGGTGTGAAAGTGCGTCTAGACAGGCGGTACCTACCAACAGCGAGGATGCGAGCTGGTGGTGGGTGCGGTCGCCGGGCAGCGATAGTGATTTTACACCATATTTGAATTGTGTTATATTATACAGTGAAGAAGGAATCTGAAAATAGAATAATGAATTTGTAAAAAGAATGATTCAGTAAAAAATCAAATGATAGGGGGAATTGGGAAATATGCAAAACAAGAAGATGATTCGAAGCAAAAAAACCATGCGAAACAGGAAGGTTCGGACAATGAAGAAAATCGGGATTGGCTATGAAAATTATAAAAGAATGATAGATGACGGATGTTATTATGTTGATAAAACGATGCTGATTCGTGACATTATAGAAGGGGGCGGAATGGTGACACTGTTCACCAGAC
>CALGGT010000027.1 GCA_937915825.1 uncultured Eubacterium sp. | reverse complement strand
GTCGTGTCAGCTGGCTGTTCACGACCAAGAGCGCATAGCGGGCCCCAAGAATTGGAGCAGGGAGCGGTGAATCGTAACCCTTCACTTTTCTTTCACCATCGATTCTCATAATTTTCAACCTTTCAACACATATTCTTCACAATCCCCCTGGTATAATAAAACCAGAAAATAAAAAAAGCAGGTTCCGAGTCTTTCTCGGCAAAGGAGGGAAACACTATGAAGAAGATATTGAAAAGCAAATGCTTTCTGGCAATTCTAATCGTTGTTTTGGTTGCCGGAGCGGTAACAACCGTAGTCATTGTAAAAAATAAGGGGAATCAAACAAATCCGACCACTGCTCAGGATTTTAAAAAAGGAAAAGGCGGACCGGATGGAAAGAATGGAACTCCTCCGGATGGAAAACCGGGGGATGGCAAGGGAAAACCCGGGGATGGAAAGGAAAAACCCGGAGATTTTAACGGGACTCCGCCTTCCGACGCACCGCAGCCTCCGGAAGGAGCTCAGGGAAAACCCGGAGAAAACGAGGACAATAACGGATCGGATGACACACAGGATAACACACAAAATAACGATTCGGACAGTGTCAACAACCAAAGTACAACCTGAGATTGAAAATCTCCGGAATCGAAGTCAGAAATAGCCATAAGATTTTGAACATAAAACCTCCAAAATCTTATGGCTTTTTTTCTTGAGTCTTATCCTCTCTGATACCCACGTTCTTACAGTGTTCGGAATCTTCTCTCTGATACTCTTATTCTTACGGTGTTCAGAATCTTCTCTCTGATACTCTTATTCTTACGGTGTTAGGAATCTTTTTTCTTCCCCTCTTAGGATCACGCGGTCACGACCTTCCATCCAACGTCCGATGACCTGAGCCTCTACCCCTTGAGCTTCTAATTCATCACAAAACATTTCTCCCTCTCCAGCCTTCACGGTAATTAGAAATCCGCCCAAACTATCGATTTCATAAGGATTTCGTTCCAAAATCTCACAAATCTCGATCAAATGTTGCTCCGTCAGGATCAAATCCTGTTCCACCTGCATTCCCAAAAGCTGAGATTGCCCATATTCCCACAAAGCCCCATAAACCCCTCGATCCGACAACTTAAAGGGAGCATATCCCCCCAGCTTCAGCGCCTTTTTCAGTGGATCAGAAAGATCGTATTCCGCCCCAAACAACTGAGCCTCCTCTATAAAATACCGGGGTAAATGCCTTTCCAAACGTTCCCGGTTCGTAAAGATCTCCTTTCGAACGCCTGCCGCACCGGCCAGTCCCACCATAACAATATCCCCATTTTTCTCATTTTTCTCATTTTTCTCATTTTCCCCATTATCCCCATTTTCCTTATTTTCTCTATTTTCCTCATTTTCCCAATTCCCTTCATTTGCCCAGTTCTCCACGTTTTCCCCCTGAACGGAAGGGAAACTTTTCCGTCTTTCGCCTCTTCCGGATATGGTTACTACTCCCGTTTCCACCTTCCTTGAAAACTCCGTATGCCCTCCTAATACCCGAACCTTCTTCTTCTCACAAAGGTTTCCCACCGACTCCATCCAGCACTTTAACAATCCTTCCGGATCCTTATAATCCAGGGGAAGTAAAATACTTACCGCAGCTTCCTTCATGGAATACCCTCGAATCAAAAGATCGTTGTAAACACGAAAAAAACAACGCATCCCACCTTCCGGATCCGTTGTAAGTTCGGTCTGAATGCTAGATCGGAAGAGC
>CALGGT010000026.1 GCA_937915825.1 uncultured Eubacterium sp. | reverse complement strand
GATGCGATCCACGACCTTGTATAAGAGCGACAAGATCCATAAGAGATATAGGATGTATGAGCGGAAGTGAGATTTGAAAAAGGAGTGTAGTGAAATGTATCAATGCAAAAACTGTGGCGGAGATTTGAAATTCCGGGTTTCCACACAGATGTTAAGTTGTGAATCCTGTGAAAGTGAATTTTCCCCCTATGATCTATCCAGGGAAAAGGATGCGGAGCACCCGGATTACTACGAGACCAACGTGTTTCGTTGTCCCCAATGCGGAGCGGAATTATTAAGTGAGAACCAGTCCATCGTAGGAGAATGCAGCTTCTGTGGCTCCTCTTCTTTTTTAGAAGCGAAGGTAAAAGCTCAGAAAAGACCGGAAAGCATTATTCCCTTTCAGATCACGGAAGTCGGATGTAAGGAAGAATACCAGAAACGAATTAAGAGAGCCTTATACGCACCGGGGAAGATCCGGGACGAAAGTTTTATGAACCGCGTGCGTGGAATTTATATGCCCTATTATGACTATGAAATGGAAGCCAACCAGGAAAATCTCCAAACCTATGTATATACCACGGAGACAACACCAAACTATATTATCAAAAAACATTACAGTTATATAGGGGATCTGGATGAGGAAGACCGGGGGATATCCTTTGATGCGTCCACAACCTTTCCGGATTATTTAAGCGATAACATTGCTCCTTATCAATTGGATGAGAAAAAGCCTTTTACGCCGGCTTATCTGTGTGGTTTTTACGGGGATGCGCCGGATCTTGAGAAAGAAGATTATGAAGAATCCGCCAAAGAATTACAAAGCCTGCTGGTGGTGGATCAGATCAAAGATTTGGTGAAATTAGAAGGCTATCAAATGGATGATAATGAGCGGATCCGTGTATCGAAGGCAATCCCCGGAACTGTGAAGAAAGCAAATTTATCCCTGTTTCCGGTGTGGTTTTGTTACTATAAAATGCGAGACCGGATCGTGTATGGAGTCATGAACGGGCAAACCGGGAAATTCTCCATGGACATTCCCATTTCTTTGGGAAAATATTTGCTGTTTTCCCTTTTGACCACCTTTGTTTTATTTGGAATGTCCCTGCTGACGAATTTTACCATGATGCCAAGGACTACCGTATTTGCGTCGATGATCTTATGTTTGGTAACCTTTCTGATTCAGGCGTCGGATCTGAAAAAGCTGCGAGCCAGAGATCTTCAGGAGGACGACCTGGGAAATCTGATCGGGAAAGCCAGAAAAGATGGGAAGACCGTATTAAAGAAAAAGGCAACCATGGGGTATTCCGACGAAGGAGAAGAAGGAAATAAGAATGCATTCGTCCGATTCAAAAGGAATTCGAACGTGATCCGTTATGTCTTTAGTTACGGAATTCTCGTGTATGTTTTATACCGTTTTTCCAGTGAGATCAGCCGGTTCGGAACCGGAAGCGGAAGTGGATTTTTAGCCGGAATGATCGATCAAATCAATATTTTATCCCTGGCTTGTTTTATCGGGTGTTTTATTATATATTCCCGAATTGCCAAGACCATTGGAAATCTGAAAAGTATGCCCAAACGAATTGGCATTCACGTTCAGTTTCTGGCATCGGCTGCATCGTTGATCATGGTCATAACGGACCCGGCCGAGGATAGGATCTTATATGGAACGGCGTTGGTAATGTTGATCTGTCTGGTTTGGGGAATTGGGAATTTCTTTGAATATAATAACCGGATCGCAACGAAACCAATCCCGCAGATCAAGGTATAAAGCAGGAGGAAAATATGAAAAAATTAAAGATTTTATATAGGGTTTTATTTCTCCTGACGGCCGTTATGGTAACGGGGTTACTTCATGTAAATCCCGGCAGGGATTCCCTTTGTAACCGGGCAAAAGCAGAGATAAAAATTGCCGATAATCATTCGGAAGAAAAAGATCCGGTAAACGACAATGAAAGGTTCGGAAACGGTCCTTCTGACGAGATCATTGAACAGGAATTTGTTTATTATAAAAGGGATCATTCTACATCCGGAAATGTACTTTGCATTGCGGATGAAATGAAGTTTCTAACAACGGAAGATAAAGAAGAATTATCCGCCAAGATGTTACCTTTAACGGCTTACGGGGATGTGATCTTTGTTACCACAGAAAGAGAAGGGGGAAGCGTGGAATATAAGGCGGCTCAGCTTCTGGGTAATTACACCGGGGGTACTGTGAGCGGTACGATCTTTATGATCGATATGAATCTGCGAAAGCTTTATATTTATAATGTGGGGGACTTTCAGAATAAGATCACCGACACCGATTGCAAAAATATTACGGACCGGGTTTATCGACTGGCAACCAAAGGAAAGTATCTGGCATGTGCCGAGAATGTGTTCCAATTTGAGATGGATACCATTGGTGGGAAAACCGTCCATTCGTCCATGCAGATCGTTACCAAATTTTTCCTGGCTTTGATCGTGGCGTTGTTATTCAATTTTGTTATTGCCAGGATCAGCAGTCGACCGAAGAAAACCACATTATCCGAGTGGAAGAAGAACACTCATTCCAAAATTACCTTTACCAAAAAAACCGTTTTATTTATTCGTGAGGAACGAATCAGTCGGGGAAACAGCCATAGAGGCGGACATGGCGGAGGCGGACATGGCGGAGGCGGCCACAGTGGAGGTGGCCACGGTTTCTAGAAAGGAGCAGTTATGTTAGAAGAAAAAATCTTACGAAATATTGTAAACAATTCAAAGATTTCTTCCGAGGATCTGGGTGCCATGCTAGGCGCCACCACTGAGGAGATCAACGCAGCCATAAAAAAAATGGAAGACGAAGGGATAATCTGCGGTTATCCCACCGTTATTAACTGGGACAAAACCGAAGAGGAAGTGGTAACGGCGTTAATTGAAGTGAATGTAACGCCCCAGCGGGGACAGGGATTTGATAAAGTAGCGGAGCGGATCTATCAATTTGATGAAGTGGAAAGCGTATATTTGATCAGCGGCGGCTTCGATCTATGCGTAACCATTACCGGAAAAAGTATGAAGGAAGTTGCGCTATTTGTTGTAACCAAACTATCTCCCTTGGAGTCCGTGGTAGGAACTTCGACCAACTTTGTTTTGAAAAAATACAAAGAGCGTGGCCTGATTATTGACAAAGATAAGGAGAAAGACGAGAGAATGCTGATCTCTCCCTGATGAATCATAAATTGTGAAAGGAAGTTGTAAGTCATGAGAGACCCTTTGTCTAAGAAAATAAAGGAGATCAAACCTTCGGGGATCCGCCGGTTTTTCGACGTGGCCAATACCATGGAAAATGTTATTTCGTTGGGCGTGGGAGAGCCGGATTTTGATACGCCCTGGCACGTGCGGGAAGAGGGGATTTATTCCCTGGAAAAAGGAAGAACTTTTTATACTTCCAACGCAGGACTTTACCCTTTGCGTGAGGAAGTCAGCCGATATTTAAACCGAAGATTCGCATTGCAATATCACCCGGATGAAATCCTGATCACGGTAGGGGGAAGCGAGGCCATTGATCTTGCGTTTCGTGCCATGTTAGATCCGGGAGATGAAGTGATCATCCCGGAGCCCTGTTTTGTTTCCTATGCCCCGTGCGTATCCATGGCAGGAGGCGTTCCGGTAGATCGGAAGAGCGTCGTGTAGGGAAAGAGAGTAGATCTCGGTGGTC
>CALGGT010000025.1 GCA_937915825.1 uncultured Eubacterium sp. | reverse complement strand
TTCCCTACACGACGCTCTTCCGATCTCCAACGTGCAGTTCATCGGGCTTTTCCATGCTTAACAGAGAAACTGCGTCCGCATGAATCGTCATCGACGCTCTTCCACTTTCCAGAGTAACAGTTGCGGCTGTAATCTTATTGATAACAAGGAGATAATCCTTATCACTTTCCTTCTCGATTTCTATACCGCAAGTTTCCAAAAAGTCCCAATAAGGCTGCAATTGCTCTACATTATCATAAGAATAACTGTAATTGATAGATGTGTATCGTCCGTTTGATGTAAAGGTATTCTTGCCGATTTCCTTCAAATCCGTTACGGAATCAATGGTCGGAAGCAAAGATAGCTGTTCATAGTATTTCGGTTCCGGTGCGGGTTTCGGCGTCGGTTCCTCGGTCGGCTCTTCCGTAGGCACATCGATGGAAGACGGACCATAGCTTGGTAGAGCTGTTGACAACGGTGTCGGCTCTACCGTAGGCTCTACCGTCGGTGCTACCGTAGGCACATCGATGGAAGACGGACCATAGCTTGGTACAGCTGTCGCTATCGGTGTCGGCGCTACGGTGGCCTCTACTGTGGGTTCCGCTGTCGGTTCTACGGTAGGTTTCTCAGTAGGTTCCTCCGTTACAACCGGGGTAGCTTCTTCCGTCGGAATAGCGGTAGGTTCTACCGTAGGTGCTACAGATGACTTCGCTGTTGCCTTTGCAGTGGGTTGCACTGTCGGTTTTGCAGTAGGTTTCACTGACGGTTTCGCCGTTGGTTTTACCGTGGGTTTTACCGTTGACAATCCGGTTGGCTTGGCACTTGGCAGGCTTGAAGACGTAGAAACAACGCCGGATTCCACTGGATTTTCTTCCGACGCTTTTACTTTCTTCTTTACAATAACCCGACACACATATTTCTTTTTCTTATATCGGGCGATAATCTTGGTCTTCCCAGCTTTCTTCGCGCGAACAAGTCCTTTTTTATTTACCTTCGCAATTTTTTTCTTTTTGGACTTCCACTTAACCTTGGACGCCTTCGCGCCCTTTAATTTCAGTTTTTTCTTTTTTCCCACCTTCAGCACAATTTTCTTCTTATTCAATCGAATACGCTTTTTCGCATGAATCACCCCTTCACCTGTAAGGGATCCCACCATCATGGAAACTACCAGTAACCACGCAACGTTTCTTCTCATCTTATCACTTCTTTCTATCTTCCTTTATTACGATATCCCCAATAAATACATAAACCCCTAAATACATAAACCCTGTCGACAACAAAAGGGAGCCTCACAATGCTCCCCATTATCGGTAATATATACATGCTATTTAGTTTTTCCCCAAAAATATTGTAACATCATTGTAACATTTTTCCCATTATTTGTCCACCCATATTGGAAATCATTTCTTAATCTTATGAACCATTTCAGATAATGTCCTAATATACCACAGAAGAAAATACACCGTCCTTTCGGAGAAAGGATCACACTCAGCTATCCAAGCACTACATCCAGGATCATCATACAGGTAAATCCACCGGAAAAAGCCAAAGTCCCCACGTTGGAATGCTTTCCCTGGGACATTTCCGGTATCAACTCTTCCACGATTACATATATCATGGCCCCCGCCGCAAAACTCAGCAAATAAGGCAGGGCAGGAACCGCAATTCCTGCTGCAAGAATGGTCAGTACCGCACCGATCGGTTCCACAACGCCGGATAAAATTCCCAGGGCAAATGCCTTATGTTTTCCCATTCCTTCCGCCCTTAACGGCATGGAAATAATCGCTCCCTCCGGGAAATTCTGGATGGCAATCCCCAACGATAATGCAAGCATGCCCATGGCCGTAATATTTTCGTAGCCATATAAAAATCCGGCACAAACCACTCCAACCGCCATCCCTTCCGGAAAATTGTGGATCGTAACGGCCAATACCAGCATGGTCGTTTTCTTCAAATTGCTATGAATTCCTTCCGCTTCGGTGCTAAATTGATGCAAGTGAGGAATCAAAATATCCAATAAAAGCAGAAATAAGATCCCCAGGCAAAATCCCACCGCTGCCGGAATGACTGACATTTTTCCCGGGAGTGCCGAATCCTCCATGGCCGGAATCAACAGACTCCAAATAGATGCCGCCATCATGATCCCTGCCGCAAAGCCGGTTAGCCCCTTCTGCAGTTTTTCACTCATTCGGTCCCTCATAAAATAAACACATGCCGCTCCCAAGGATGTCCCAAGAAAGGGGATCAGGATATTATAAATCACCTCAAAACTCATGTTTTCCTCATCTTTCTCATTCAAATTATGTTCGACTCAAATGTCTTACGTAAACGTTTTCATTAGCGTCATTATAACATCTAACTCCCCCGATTGCAACTCCATTTACTTGACAGTCACTTCCTCTTCCATGTATAATTGTAAAAGATGTGACTCGCAACTACGAACACCAGGAAAGAAGGTACGATTTTGGCTACTAAGAAACGCCCCGCCTCAAAAAGACAACGAAAAGGTCACTTAACCTTTGGGGGAAAGGTTACTCTGCTACTATTATCTTTGATATTTATCAGCGGCATTATTTTAGGTGTCCATTCTTTTTCTCCGAAGCTTTTTCCGGAGCTTCCGGCACCCTCTCAGATTGCCAATAAAATACAGAATCCAACGAAACCAAAAGAAAAAAGTACGGTGGAAATTTCAGGATTGGAAGAGCAGTATGCCGCCCATGGCAGTAAACCCATCACCTTGAATTTTCAGGTTCATCACGCGAAACAAGGTCCTTTGCAGGTCATGTATCAAGACAGCGCCACCCAGGAGTTTCAGGTTGTGTATACCCAGGAACTGGCAAATACAGCCCCCGCGGAGACTGGGGAAATCGCAGTCTCTTCGGATGACGAGGCCGATGTCGTACAAGATATTTCTCTTACACTTCCTTCCTATTGGAAGCAAAGCAGTGAGTCCACCTGGCAGGTTGTTTTACCGGAAAGCGAGGATCATAAAGAATTCACATCTGCTCCCTTTACCGTTCAAAACAGCAAAGTTAAGACCTGTACCATTCAAGGGCGCACCGCCGCTATCTATTGTATGGAAGACCACAGCTTATTATTTGGAAAAAAACCGGATAAAAAAAGAGCCAACGCCAGCACTACAAAATTAATGACCGCCCTGGTCACCATGGAGAAAGCTTCTTTAACTGATATCGTAACTCTTTCTAAAAAGGCGGTCCAAACCGATTACGGCTGTCTCTATGCTAAGAAAGGAACACAATTCTACGTAAATGACCTGTTACACGCCCTTTTGATCCGGTCTTCCAACGATTCTGCTACGGCATTGGCGGAACACGTTGGCCAGACCACTCAGGGATTTGCGGATCTTATGAATGAGAAAGCCGCTGCCATCGGATGCAAGAACACTCATTTTGTTACGCCTCACGGATTGGATGCCAAGGGACATTACACCACCGCAAGGGATCTGTGTATCATTTACAGCGGATGTCAGGAGTATCCGGAATTACAAAAGATCCTTAAAAAGAAAAAATACCGTTTTGGTTCCGTAAATAAGAAAAAATACGACCGGCTCCTTTACAGTACGGACTATTTGTTGGGATACGACGAGAACTTTCTAGGCGGAAAGACTGGATATACCGACGATGCCGGGCAATGTTTCTGCGGCGGGTATCGCTGGAACAATAAAACCTATGTGTTCTGCACTTTGGGAAATGTCTCCTCCGAAGGCAGATGGAACGATTGCAAACGGATGATCAAATTCATTCAAAAAAACGCTTAAATCTACACCTTACCCATCGACGTGTCAGGCGCAACCATGTTTAATTATTTATAATTCTCTTTTAATTATCAGATTTATAAATCATTCTCTAACTTTTTTTAAATATCCTCTTGATTTTCAAATTCTTATAGTGTAGTATTGCATTGTAAAATTATTTTTCGAAAAAATTTGCGGTTCACCCAAACGCAAAGCGAGCCCCAAAATTACGGGCATCTGCTATGAATCGTAACAAAAATGGAGGAATGAAACATGCGTAAGTTTGCAACAAAATTCACTGCCATTGCTTTGGCAGCAACTCTGATCGTAACAACCTTTACAACCGGATGTTCCAACACTGGTTCCAATCCATCCGGAAGTAAAAGCGCCAGCGGATCTTCCGTAGAAGGAACGTTAACATTAACCAATGTTTCCTACGATCCCACCCGTGAGTTATATGCAGAGTACAACAAAGCCTTTAAGGAATATTACAAAGAAAAAACCGGCAATGACGTCGAATTGGTTCAATCTCATGGCGGATCCGGCGGACAGGCTCGTTCTGTAGTGGAAGGCGCTGAAGCGGATGTCGTAACATTGGCCTTGGCTCATGATATTACATTAGTTGAGCAGGCAGGCTTAATTGAAAGCGGTTGGTTATCTGAGTTTGATAAGGATTCCTCTCCTTATACATCGACCATTGTTTTCCTTGTAAGAAAAGGAAATGAAAAAGGCATTAAGGACTGGGATGATTTAATTAAGGATGGTGTAGAGATCATTACACCCGATCCTAAGAGCAGCGGCGGCGCTTGCTGGAACTTCTTGGCAGCTTGGCAATATGCCAGCGAGAAATTCAGCAACGACGAAGCAAAGGTTAAGGATTTCATGAAGAAACTTTATGCAAATGTTACCGTTATGGATTCCGGTGCCCGCGGATCAACTACCACCTTCGTTGAAAACAAGCAAGGAGATGTTTTGATCGCCTGGGAGAACGAAGCAATCGCTTCCGTAACTGAGTATCCCGATGACTATGAGATCGTATCTCCCAGCATCAGTATTCTGGCACAACCCAGTGTGGCCATCGTTGACGAGAATGCTAAAAAGAACGGAACCGAAGAATTAGCTAAGGAGTATTTGAACTACTTGTATTCCGATGAAGCACAGGAAATCATTGGTAAGAGCGGCTATCGTCCTTCCAATGAAGAGATTCTTCAAAAATACGGGGACAAATTTGATCTGGATATGAAACTTTGTACCATCAATGATTTCGGTGGCTGGGATCAGGCATATGAAACCTTCTTCCAGGATGGAACCATCTTCGATGAAATTTATGCTCGCTAATCCGGACAAACATCCTAAGAACATCATATCGAAATTTCCAGTTGGGGCCAAATTTATATTTGACCCCAACTTCTGATACTAAGAAAAATAGTCCGTAATACGGATCCTTCAATCTTCACTTAGATCACAATAAATTTAGATCCTAAAAACTATAAATTTGAATCCTAGAAACTATAAATTTGGATTCAAAAAACAATCAGCAGAAAGGGGTTTCCTACATGAAAAAAGGAAAACATGTGATCCCGGGATTTGGCTTGTCCATGGGGATAACCGTAACGTTGCTATCCTTAATTATTCTCATTCCTTTAGCATCCGTTATGGTCTATGCCTTTAAGCTTTCTCCCGCAGAATTTTTCAAAACCATTTCCACGGAAGCAGTGCGCTATTCATTTGCCACCAGCATTTTATGCTCACTGATCGCCGCGATCATTAACAGTATTTTTGGTGTTATTCTTGCCTGGGTTTTGGTTCGTTACGATTTTCCCGGAAAACGAATTTTAGACGGTTTGATCGAACTTCCCTTCGCCCTTCCTACTGCGGTAGCCGGTATTACACTCTCAAAAATGTATTCCGATACCGGGGAGATTGGAAAACCCCTTTCCCATCTGGGACTGAAAATTTCCTATACCCACATCGGGTTAACCATTGCCTTGATCTTTATCGGAATCCCCTTTGTCGTTCGTGCCATTCAACCGGTCCTCGAAAAATTAGATCCCCAATTTGAGGAAGCGGCTTACGTATTAGGAGCCAATAAAAAGACCACCTTCTTCAAGGTTATTTTATCCGAACTGCGTCCGGCCCTGATCACCGGTTTCGGGTTGGCATTTGCCCGGGGCATCGGCGAATACGGAAGCGTTATTTACATTTCCGGAAACAGTCAAAAAGATCATACACAAGTTGTTTCCTACCTCATTATGCAAAAGCTGAATTACATGGATTACTCCGGTGCTACGGCAATTGCTTTAGTCATGTTGATCTTATCGTTCCTGTTGTTATTAGGTATTAACATCGTCCAGATCCACCAATCCAGACGAACCAACATGATCTAGACAAGGGTCAGAAAGGAGATCTCAAATGGAACAAAAAACTAAAAGCGAGAAAATAACACGCGTCGTACTTATTACGATCAGTGTCCTGTTCGTTTTCCTGATGTTAGTGATGCCGCTGGCGTCTGTCATTGTCAACTCCCTGAAAAAAGGATTTGCCTTTTACATGGAATCCCTGGGAACGAAAACGGTAATTTCGGCCCTTCAGGTTACACTTTTAGCTACCGTTGTGGCATTGGTGGTAAATACGATCTTCGGTCTGTTTGCTTCCTGGCTTCTTACGAAGTTTTCCTTCCGTGGAAAACAATTGTTAGCTACGTTGATCGATATTCCTTTTTCTATTTCGCCGGTTATTGCCGGTTTGGCTTTCATTATGACCTTTGGTCGAATGGGTTGGGCCGCCCCTTTTGTGGATCGCTTGAATGCAATGTGGGGCACGGACATTAAAATTGTATTTGCTCTCCCCGGCGTTTGCCTGGCCACGATCTTTGTTACCTTCCCGTTCATCTCACGAGAGATCATTCCCGTTTTAAATGCCCAGGGGAAGGACGAGGAAGAGGCTGCAGCCTTAATGGGTGCCAAAGGATTTTCCATTTTCCGACGCATTACACTTCCCCATATTAAATGGGCATTGATCTACGGTATGATTCTTTGTACCGCTCGTGCTTTGGGAGAATTCGGAGCGGTCAATGCGCTTTCCAAAACCAGAGGAAAAACGTTTACTCTTCCCCTGGAGATCGACGCGTTGTATCTAGCCGGCTCTGCCGATGCGATCACTGCGGCCTTTGCCGTATCGTCACTCTTAGTTATTATTGCGATCATCGTATTGATCCTTCGAAATATTTTTGAACATAAAGATACGAAAAACAAGAATGCGAGGTAAAAAATTATGTATGTGGAATTAAAAAATATCAATAAAAAATATGGCGATTTCCAGGCATCCAAGGATGTAAATTTTGGAATTGAGAAAGGAAGCCTCGTAGCCTTGTTAGGTCCATCCGGAAGTGGGAAAACCACCATTCTTCGAATGATCGCAGGACTGGAAACTCCGACCAGCGGAGAGATCATCATTGACGGAAAAACGGTTAATAACGTTTCCCCTTCCCAAAGAGGAATCGGCTTCGTATTTCAGAACTATGCATTATTCCGTTATATGACTGTCTATGATAACATTGCTTTCGGCTTAAAGATTCAAAAATGGGATAAAAAGAAAATCAAAGAAAGAGTAACCGAACTTTTGGAATTAACAGACCTGGCAGGATTGGAAAAACGTTATCCCAATCAGTTGTCCGGTGGACAAAGACAGCGTGTAGCATTTGCCAGGGCTTTGGCCCCCTCTCCTTCTTTGTTGCTCTTGGATGAGCCCTTTGCTGCTATTGACGCAAAGGTTCGTCAGGAACTTCGTACCTGGCTTCGCAAAATGATTAAGAAAGTAGGAATTACTAGTATTTTCGTTACCCACGATCAGGATGAGGCCGTGGAAGTTGCGGATCAGATCATCGTTACCAACCAGGGACAGATCGAGCAGATCGGTACTCCTATTTCGATTTATAAAAATCCGCAAACGCCCTTTGTCTCCGAGTTTATCGGTCAATCCACCATCATTGAGAACTTTAGTCGTTTGCGTGGATTTGAAAATGGCAACTATTTAGGCGCTGTCATCCGACCGGAATTTGTAGAGGCCTTTAAGATGGACAACGACCATTTCAAAGATATTATCGATTGTTCCGAGGAAGGTGAAGTTGTCGATATTTTATTCCGTGGAAACGCATTTGAACTTACGGTAAATGTTAACGGTTTGCTTCTTACCACCCACCGTTCCTTACAACGTCGGGATATTCACGTAGGCGATAAGGTTCGTGTGATCATCTATAAAGTATTTGCTTTCGATGAGAAACAAGCTTATCTTTTGGAAAATAATGATCTGAAGAATCGTGAGGTGTTGGATTCTCAATTGGAATCCTACCTCTACAGTGACGATGGATATTTTGTTGTATAGAAAACGTTCAAAAAGGGCTGTCGTGATAATTTCTTAGCACGATAGCCCCTTTCTTTCTTTAACGAAAAGACGCAAGACACTCTTCCCTTGCAAATTTACATTCGCATCCTTCATCAATGCTCCGTTCCTTCCTGACAGTTCCTGATTTATCGACGGATCTCATATATTCTTCCATCAATTTCCAGATTTTCCACATCTTCCAAGGAAATGCCATCTTCCCATATTCCACTAAAACTGGCGATCTTATTCTCTTCTCTTTTTTCTTCATCGCAGAAGGAATCTTCTAATACATTCTTCTTCGTTCCATCCTTCATGTGAATATAAATATCTTTGTAAATAGAATAATTGTACCCTTCCGGATCCTCACCCGCCGGCAAGCTTTCGATCTTTTTATGAAATTCTGTCAATACATCTTCAATATTCCAAATTACACACAGTCCACATTCCGTCATTTTAGCGGAAACAATCGTTGGATTCTTTGAAACATCAAAGTCAACCACACTTTCTTCGTAAGAATAATCCGGAAGGGAAAGCTCCCCCGCTTGATTACCCATAAAATAGATTCCAACAGAATCCAGGGCATCTTTGTTGGAAATATCTGTAATCTTATCCTGTGATGAAATAGCCGATAACAAACACCCCACATACCAAACCACCTGATTATCTTTATCTTTCTTCAAGATATTGAGAATCGAACGACTACTTCTTTTATTGATCAGATCCAAGTCCCCCTTTTCATGCAGATTTAACAATTTCTTATATTGTTCGTCTGAAAGCGAGGAACCATCTGAAGCGGATAGTATAAATTTATACATAGCCACCCCAGTATTTTTATTATAAAAATACTGGTCCAGTGTTATCTCATATTTTGATATAGATCGTTTTTGATTTTTCACCTTTACGCTGTGTTCTTTGATTTGTTTCCTAATATGATACAGTTGATCATTCTCTGTAAAAATATTCCCCATATCACATTCTTTTAGGACTTCATATTCACTTGGCTCATGAACCGGTACGTTCTTACAGGCAACCAGGGTCATACAAAACACCACAAAAATAAGAACCATTTTCCCATATTTCATCCACGGATCATTCATATTTTTCCATAACCTCGCTCTTTAATTCTAGGAATTTATCGTATTCATCTTTCTCGTATAAATATACCTCCTGATCTTTTACCTCTGAATACAAACGCAAGCTTTCCGGTTCTTCCAATTCTTCGTATGAAAACAGTTTTGGATTATGATCGCCCACTTGATATTTACCATATCGAGTAGAAATCGGTGCGTATACATACTTGCCCTTTCCAAAATAGGTATTTTTAAGGGTTTTTAAAAATAATATATACTCTTTGTCCGGCTGCAACAGGCTGTATCCATCTACACATAACATCTGATCTGTAAATCCACAATCTACCGGCTCAAAAACATTAACACGATCTCCCTCTTCCAAATCCCCGCTGTAACACTTTACGATATCTATCTGAGATAAAATGCATTCATAATATAGTTTTCTTTGAAATTTTCCGTTCAATTTTGCCTTTACAACAACTACGTCGTTTCTCATTAAGTCAGCAATACATTGCACCTGATCGTTATCCACATATCCGCGATTCGTAACAGGGTCATATCCCATTCCATAATATGCAACTGTAACACTTGGATTGGCCAGATATTGATCCAATTCAACATTGTCAATATAACTTTTCTCCGTTATCCTGCCAATGATAACACTGAATATAACAAGCAGAACAGAAATAGCTCCCAATATTTTCATTCCATTTTTTATTTTCATTTATTGTTCCTTATCCGTCCTTCTTCCACTTCCAGGATTACATCACAAATATCCAGGTCTTCTTTATTATGACTTGCCAGAATAATAATCGCATCCTCTGCTTTCTGTCCCAAAATAAGATTTCTTATTGTTTCAACACCTTTTTTATCCAGCGCGTTTGTGGGTTCATCCAACAAAAGTAGCTTAGGTCTTTCCATAATAGCCTGTGCAATACCAAGCCTTTTTTTCATACCCAGTGAATATTTTTTTATCGTCCTGGGATCATCCGATTGCAGACCCACCTGTTCCATGGCACGGTTTATTTCTTCCATTCCTATTTTTTTGTTGATCGACGCAAGGGTATATAATACTTCTTTACCTGTGTAGTTTTTCCAAAAATCCGGATTTTCAATTAACACACCCATGTTTTCCGGAAAATCAATATCCTTATGCAACGTTTTTCCATCCACAATCACCCTTCCACTAGAAGGTCGGATTAAGCCGGCCATCATTCGAAGCAGCATCGTCTTACCCGATCCGTTATAGCCACATAAACCGTATATTCTACCACTTTTAAACTCTTGATTAATTTCTGTCAGTATTTCTACCCCTTTGATCTGCTTACTGACATTTTCTAAAGTAATTCGATCCATCGATATTTCGTTTCTCCTTTCCTAATAATATTCTTTACGACTTGTATATTGACACCCCAGAATAAACCATAATACAGCAATGCCAATCAAGCAAATTCCCCATATTAGCTTTAGACCTCTCCCAAGTCCTACATTGTTCACAAGCATCACGGGAGAAGTTGGCATGAAATAATAGATGGAGGAAAGAAAACTCTCCTGCATAAGTTGATAGGTCGCCTCAAACATAATCAGCTGAAAAACCAAGGTTAGAATTACACTAAAAATATTCCGAATGGCCAAGGATAGGATATTGACTGCAATAATCACGCCGTCCATGTAAACACAATACAACCCCAGATCCAACATCAAGTCGAACCAGCTGTCTATAAGACACCCTTTTAGCAAGTATATCCCCAGTAGAATAACCTCTAAAGAAAAAACTGTCCCTGTTACCATGAAAAACAATCGCGCAATATATTTCCCTAAAACTTTATAACTTTTTCTGGTTCTTGTGAAAATCAATTCATAATTTGCAACCACGTTCTCATGTATGTAATTCCCCCACAACAACAAAAGTCCAACCTGCGGCAAAAGAAATCTTATTATAGACGAAATAAATACGCTACGGTTTCCAAAGGCAATACAGCCAAATATCCACCTCATAACATCATCAAGACTACTTTGATCCGGAGAGATAAAACTTTCAAGAAAGATAATGACCACCAACACGATGATCCTTTCTATGCTTTGTCGATCAAATTCTATTTTTTCACTTTTAAGAATTCGCATGTTCCCTTTTTCCTCCCATAATATAGTCATGTCTCTTAATGAATTCATAACTCGTTAAAAACAAAAGTGAAAGGATCGCTATATGAAAGAAACCATTTGAAACAATTTTATATAAATCGCCTATTTCCTCCGGATAAAACATAAAATCATACAGTCTGGTATATTGCAAAACATGTTCATTATGAGAAATATAAAGTGACAAATTCATCCCGATCAATAGAGCATCACTTATGATAAAAGACAATGGAAGATTCTGTATTAAAATGTATAGATAAACCTCTATCATACCTATTTCAATCCACCCAATCAATTGTCCCAAAAAGATGCATATTATATACAGAACATATCTTTTCGTTATAAAATCCTGTATACCGGAACCTACGATCGCATACCACCCGAATGATAACAGCAGGGAGTATAGAAATGCTATAAAAAATATTTTTTTGCAAAGCATCTCAAAGAATCTCCATTTTGTAGAAATCCTTACCACATATTCCGTTTGAAATACCAGTTTAAGCAATGGAAACAAACTGACCAAATAAACCGTAACATATAGGGCAAGAAAAATCCGCTCATTATATGTTGTACGAAACGCATGGATTAAGGTTTCTTCAGCAGATAGTGTATTTCTCTGATATATAAAAATGATGATCAAGAGAAAAACGACACTTATTATATTTAAATATTTCACAAAATAGTACTTAAACGACATTTAATATGTTTCCTTTTTCCTTCCAGCCATTATCATCACAAAACTGATCATCCACGTAAATACAATAAATATAAAAATCATCCATCCACTTCCATATGAATTGATTGCAAAAATATCTGTATTAATGGGTGTATTGCTAAATAAAGGCAAACCAACAATGCAGGAATAACATAGATAATAAATCATTCCTGAAAATAGGATCGCATATTTATGAAAGCATTTTAAAAGAGATAGGGAAAATGAAAACAATGCTAACGTCGTTCCCACCGTGCACCTAATCAATATGTAAACAATACAATTACAATACGGATAAAACATCTCAAGATATCCGAATATACGTCCTTCATCCGGGCTGGTCAACGTGAGATAGGATGCATTCGAACAGTAATGACCCTGTAAAGGAAACGCTGTAAGAGTTAATATAAAATTAATAATAAGTGGAATAAATGTCATAAGAAAACTGACAAGAATAACAGCAATTGCTTTTGATGTGATATTTTTATGCGGGGTAGTACGTGCATAAATAAAATTCGTAATTCCCATTTTATCCTCTGTACAAAAGATGTCCGAAACTCCCACACACACCATAAGTGGAAATAACGTACTGAAAAACTGACATGTAAAGAGTCCTATGTCATTTGTTAGAATGCCACATTTATATGCGGAACGGATCCACGAAATTTCTACCCCATAATAGTTTTTACAGGTTATTAAAAAGTCCAGGATTGCTGCCACAAAGAAAATCATAAATACAATTGCAAATTGTTTTCTGTAAATTATTTTATGAACTTCTCGCTTCACCATGAACACCGTATCTCCTATACCTTAAAAATACAGGAGACAGAACAAAAGATTCTGTCTCCATCTCCAGGAACACAAACAAATTCCTATGCTATAATACAATATTTGATAGGCTTTGTCAATATGAATTTTTTACTCTGTTATCAGTGTGTATGCACTTACTTTTTTAATCCTGCCAGATAGAATCCAGGTGATGATTGCAGTTAAAATTGTTATAAATATAACTGCAAATACCCCCATCCATCCCTTCACTTCAAGGTTCGCCTGTATAATCCCCATAGATCTAAGCATCATGGTGAAGAAACGGTTGGAAAGAAGCGTTCCTGTAACTGCTCCTGTCACAACCCCTACCATGACTTGAGGCATAATGGATAACACCAGTGTCCTTCTTATCTGCTGACTTGAGAATCCGATCGCTTTCTTGATTCCGATCTCCCTTTGCTTTCGAATGATCACGGTCTTTAACAGGAGAGCCATACAAAGTACAATGATCATTACCGTTATTCCTACGATAAATGCCACCAAAAGTCCACAAACTTGAATGACTATATTTTCTCCTCCCTCCAACACCTTTGCAACGTTCGCCGTTTCCATTACCGCATCTCCGAAGTCCTTTTTAACATCACTGATCAGTTTTTCACCGGCCTCATTCTCATTTCCATCCATGTCTACATAGATTGTGTTTTTGTTTTCCTCCTGTTCAAAATGTCCCGCTCCTTCTGTTGTCATAAAGATTTCCTGGTCACCGGATGCTCCCTGCACCAATCCCACCACCAACAGGTCCCCTTCATGATCCCCTACATGAACTCTCACTTCATCTCCCGGTTTTACACCAATCGACTCTGCCAAAAGCCCGCTAAGAGCCACCTCATTGTCATAAATCGGAGAACGGCCTTCATAGATATTAAAGAAACCCACCTCCTGATAATCACTGACGAACTTCAAAATTCCACTATGTCCTTCCACAACCGCCTCTTCTTCCCCCATATAGTAACAATCCTTTACCCCCGGATATTCTCGAATCTCACTGAGGTCAACCTCTTTGTTAAATACAAAAAGGACATCATAGGCCGTGGAATTAACGGTCCGATAAAGGTTCATCGGCTTCGTAACTGTATTATATCCCATGACCACTGCAAAAGATACCACGAAACCGATGGCTGTCATAAGAGTTACCAGCATAACATTCTGCTTGGTTCCTTGCATAATCGATTTAAGTGCAAGCACCAGATTGAGTCCGCCGCCGGTTCGTTCCAGCGGGAAGTAATTTTTTCGGAAGCTGTGACTCTCAAGACCAAAACGAAGCGCGATCGCCGGATCCAACCCTTTGATTCTTCTGGTACTCCAGAATGCTACCAACGCAATCGTTCCCAGTATGATCAGAAAAGTTATAAGCAATGGTCTTATATCAAAAGATATATCCCACTTAACACCGCAAAATATTCTCATGATTTTCTCAAACTTTGGCATCGACAGATAAGAAATTAAGATTCCTATCACAAAGCCGCCGGAGGCGGTAAGGAAATACTCCAAAACCATCGATGTTCTCATCTGTCCGGTGGTATAACCAAGTGCCTTAAGGGCACCGATTCCCTGTACACTCTGCTCAATCGAATTCGAGATCCGAAAGTAGATCACTACCATGGATACAAGAGCAATAATGATCGCGAAAGCAATCAATATCGCCGCAACCACATTCTGCATGTAAGACATCTGCGTGATCCTGGTGTCCACATCATCCATTGTTGCAACGATTCCCCGATCCTTCATTCCATCCGCTAGTGCAACCTTAAACTCCGTAAGGTCCGTTCCCTTACTAAGCTTAATATAATAATTCGTTTTTTCCGTTAAGATTCCTTCTTCATTTTGAGCCAGCCGGTTATAGTCCGATCTTCCGATATAGGCCACTTTCCACTCCGATATGGAATCATAAAAACCCGCTACATGAAAGGTATACTCCCTGTCTCCAATCTCACAATCCACCTCCTGTCCGAGCTTAAAATTAAAATAATTTAGATTTATGGACTCCGATAGATATAAGGGATTCTCATATTCCTCCTGACTCATCTCAACAAACTGGGGCTTTTCGACCTCCGTCCACTCACCATAGGGCATAAAGCTCAGGACAAAACTGGACTGATCAAATATATCCTTATTATCTTCATCATAAGAATCTTTCTTATAGGACATATTCTCATTGATCGGTTTTATCTTCTCATAACGATCGATCTCCGGAAGAGAATTCAAGTAGGTTTCCATCTCCGAATTATAGCTTTTGCTATATTTATTTTTTAAATCATCTACATAGGAATTTTCCCCCTCCAATGCTTCCAATTCTTCCTCTGTTACATCAGCTCTCAGTCCTTCGGCTATGACAACCAGATCTGCCGAATCAAATTCCACCTTCTTTTCCTGAAAAAGCCGGGAATAACCCATAACCAGCATACTCCCGCTATGAAGCATGAAAGTAGAAATAATTAGGATCAAAAAGAAAGTCAGCATGTGGGAGAAATCATTTCGAAGATTTGATTTAATTAATTTGGTAAGCATATACGTCTCCTTATGTATCTAATATCTCCGTTTTCCAAATATCCGAACACTATCGCTTATTCAGGCGTTTCTTGTAACTGTGTCCAACGCTTTACCATCCCATCTCGTTTAAGAAACTGCGGAGCTTTTCATGGCGGGCTTGATCACCGGAAATGTACGTACCAAGATCGCATTCTCCACAAATGTATCCATCCCTTAAATATATGATACGATTGCCCCGTCGCGCCGACTTCATATCATGGGTAACCATGACCACCGACTGACCTGCTTGATTCACATCCGTAAAAACGTCCAGTACTGCCGCTGAGCTGGAACTGTTCAGCGCGCCGGTTGGCTCATCTCCGAATACAACATCCGGTGAATTGATCAGGGCGCGCACAATTCCCACTCTCTGAGCTTCCCCTCCTGAAAGCTGATTGGGAAACTTCTTCCATAGTTTCTCATCGATCTTTACACGAGTCAGAAGCTCACGGGCTTTTGGGACCAGTTCTGCTTTCCTCTGACCGGTAAGAAGACCTGCCGCCAGAACATTATCCATCACACTCATGGTTTCGATCAAGTGTATCTGCTGGAACACGAAACCACAATGTTTACGCCGAAATATCGCCTGCTGGTCACTGTTATAATTGGAGATATCCCGATCGCAGAAAAGGATCTTGCCAAGATTGGCCCTGTCCATTCCTGAAAGAGCATATAGCAATGTTGACTTTCCTGCTCCCGATGAACCCATGATCACGGTGAAGTCTCCCTCATAGATTTCCAGATCCAGGTTCTTAATAATGTGATGTTGAACTCCTTCGGTTGAAAAGGACTTACATAGTTTTTCTGTTTTTATAATGCACTTCTTTTCCATTGATACATCCTTACTTCACACAATGTGTTTTCTCTATGTGTTTTTCTCTATGCGTTTTTCCCATGCGTTTCTCTATGCGTATTTTGCTTCCTTCTTTTTCCGGATCAAAACAGAAATAATCAGGAACAGAACCACGACGCTTCCGATTCCGGCACCGACCACCGGGGCATTCACCGATTTTCCGTTCTTGCCGGAGTCCGCCGTTTCTATCGCTTCCTCTTCTACTGCAAGGTTAAATGTTTCCTCTTTTTCAAATTGATTTCCTTCGGCATCCTCATAACGGATCTTGGCGATAATCGGTGAATCCCCGGTCTTTTCAGATGTTAGTGCCAGATCAACGGCTTTGCTTTCTCCTACCTCCATATTTCCTACAAAGGTGCTTATATCCTTGATCGTATTTCCTTTAAAATCAACATTCAGATTATAAGTCGTATCCTTACCAATGTTGTTAACCTTGAAGGAAACATTGGTTTTTCCCCCTACCGTTACCGTATCGCGGGAAGTCTTCTTCTCCGAAAGGGAGATCTTCGGTTTCTGTGAAATCGGAATTGTGATCGTGGCATTTCCTTCAAAACTATTTCGACTGTTATCCTCATAATTATAGTTGATGCTCAGAGGATATCCCCTCTGGGCTAAGTCTTTTCTGGTCTTGAGTTTTACATGAATCTTTCGTTTTGCGTTCTTATCGATTTCATCCACATAGATGGTGTCCGTCCCCGATACGGTCATGATCTCGTTCTCGGCGCTTGCAATCTTAAGACTGATATTGGTAAGTTTTGTAGAGGTGGATTCATTTTTAAGATTCAAGGTGAGTTTGAATGGATCTCCTGCTTTAATTTTTTTCTTGGAGATGGTACTTCCCGTTACGATCAGTTTCGGTGTGGCATAAGCCGCGTTCACCTTTTTTACGGAATGGCCGCCTGAGAAGGCACAGAAATTAACAAGAATCAAGGCAGCAAAGAAGGCTGCGATTCTTCTGGATACATTTTTACTTTTTCGATTGATTCTGGTATTCATTTTGGTCTCCTTTTCCATGTGTTGGTTTTATCCTTTGTTTTCGGTTTAACTGTTCTTAGGATAACAAAATGAATATTAAGTTGCTTTATCGGAACCTTAAGATTGGATTAATTTCACACGGCTGTGGATCAAATCGCGGTGGATCCTTTCTTCCCTAGCTCATTTTAAAATACAAGCTTACTTTCAACCCTGTCCGGGTATTGACTACTTCCAAACTGCCACTCATACTTTCCATAAGTTCCTTTGATATATATAAGCCCAATCCCGTACCCTGAATTCCTTCCGCATTCTTTCCTCTGTGATACTGCTCTGTTATAAGGGATAGCTCGCTTTCCTCTACGCCCCCTCCCAAATCTGAAAAATGAATGCAAAGGTAATTCTCTTCCAGTTCGGATTCAACGAGAATTTCCGTATCCGCGTATTTATAGGAATTGCTGATAATATTACTGATCACCTGATACATCCTAATTTTGTCACACTGGATCAAGCAATCTGGTATGATGAGTTTCCGGATCCGCTTTTTATAATCCGCGTCCCGGATCACTTTTTCCAGACTACTGCTTTCTTCTTCGGAAAGATTAACCGCTAACTTCTCCATTTCATGAAGGGTTACGGAGAACAGATTCGACACAAGAGCATCGATCTGATCCGCTTTCATCCCAATGGAATGAAGCTTCTCCTGATCCGCTCCCTCTTTCGTTGTTGCCTCCATCACCTCGGACATGGCTTTTATCGATGCAACCGGCGTCTTAATATCATGAGACAGTTGGGCCACCAGCTCCTTCTTACTCAGATTCGCCGCATATTCTTTCTGTCTGGCATCCCTTAGTTCCTCACGCATGATATCAAAGCTTTCTGTAAATGCGCCAAATGCATTTCCCCGATCCATCTGCAGCGGCTTGTCCAGATCACCCGCAGCTACAGAGGCTGCAAATTCCTTCATCTGGTCAAACGGACGGATCACATAAAAATACAGCCATAAACTTAAAAGAAGAAAGGAAGCTAAGAGCAGCACGGCACCGATTCCATACCATTTAACTTGAGAATCCGTAATTTCTTTTTCCATTTTTCCCATCTTATTATGAATGATCAGGTAGCCTGCGACTTCATCTTTTATGCGGATCATTCGGATGGTATCCCGATTCTTCGTGGCCGAATGAATCGAACTAGCCGATATTGGATCCTCCTCCGATCGGTATAAAACCTCCTCATTTTTATCTAAAATTGTATAAGAAAAGGAGACTTCCCTGTCCCGGAGTTCGGCATTTACCGCCTCCTGAGTCATGTCCGGAAGTCCCTCAAGACATTTCATTATTTCATTAAATTCCACCATATTCACCTGGGAAATCGGATTCCTCTGCCTGCTTTCCTCATACCTGAATCCCAAGATCGGGATTGCTAACAGAATACAAGCCAGGATAAAAACTACCATAAATCTTTTCAAATTACATTCCTCTTATTCTTCGATCTTCCTATCCGTCCGTTTCTCATATCTGTCCGTTTCGGAAACTAAGACCGATGCCTCTTACCGTTTTTAGGATCTTCGGGTGATTGGGATCGTCCTCCAGCTTCTCTCTAAGATGTCTTACATGCACATTCAAAGTTCCATCCGAAACAAAGCTATCTTCCCATACATTTTCAAATATTTCCTGCTTGGAAACTACCGCACCAGCTCTCTCCGCTAAATAGAAAAGGAGTTTGTATTCCATCGCGGTCAGTATAACCTCTCGGTTATCACGAAGCACGATGCCGGTCTTTCCATTAATGCTGACATTCCCTACCCGGATCACGCCGGATCCATCCTCGAGTGCCAGGTCCTCCTTCTCCCTTTCCCCGGTTCTAAAATATCTTTTTAGCACGGCCTTTACCTTTGCGTATAAAACACTTAGAGAATACGGCTTGGTGATATAATCGTCCCCTCCGATATTCAGAGCGATCACCATGTCATCGTCTGTGGACCGGGCGCTGATAAAAAGAATCGGAAGATCCAAGGTCTGTCTGAAATATTTGCATAGTTCAAAACCGGACGCATCCCCAAGATTGATATCCAGAAGGATTAATTGGCAGGTGTTCTCTTCAAAGAATC
Source organism: uncultured Eubacterium sp. (assembly GCA_937915825.1). Classification (GTDB taxonomy): domain Bacteria; phylum Bacillota; class Clostridia; order Lachnospirales; family Lachnospiraceae; genus Eubacterium_F. Next base: position 4,212 of record CALGGT010000025.1, on the reverse strand, counting down.
TTTTGGCTTCTTCTCCCGTGTATACCGCCTTTGTGGGAAGCTCAAACATATTAAAATATTCCGCAGTTGAATCCGCGAGTTCTATCTCATCATCAACGATCAGTACACGATAATCCATAAAAATCCCCCATCGTTTACCTTTGCTGTAACGATCATTCTCCATCTAAAACACAGGCTCCGCGAGGATTCTCACGGAGCCCCTTATGTAATGACGCAAAATCATTTATGCGTTTTTTTCCATCCCTTTGCCAAATCCATGAAGTCCTGAATCGGGGGCGTAATGAACTTTCGATCGTGATAGATCAAACGGTATTTTCTCTTTAGTTCCATTCCCTCAATCTTAAAAGGTACCACTTCTTTGGCATCGATCTTATCCTGAATCATGCGCTTGGGAAGAATGGTAATGCCCAAATCTTTGGAAACTGCCTCTACGATCGCGGCCGTAGAAATGCTTTCCCATAAGGGATCCAATTCGATTCCCAATTGACGCAGTGCGCTCTCCGCCTGCATTCTGGTTCCACTATCCGGTTCACGCATAATGAAATCCTCGGCTTTTAGTTCTTCCGGTTTTACCTGTTTCATCTTAGTGAAGCGATGGAATCGACTGCAGACAGCAACCAGTTCATCTCCCATAATATCCATGCTGTGAATCTTCTCCGCATTTACATCCCCTTCGACGATGGCCAGATCTACACGATCTTCCAGCACCATTGCCATGATCTTCTGGGTACTTTCCACTGCCACACGCACTTTTAAATCTTTGTGATCATGATGAAATTCCCGGATCATATCCGGTAAAATACATGCACCTACACTAACGGAAGCACCAACACTGATCCGTCCTGCTTCATTCCAAGTCAGCATTTGCTGATCCAATTCATTATAAAGGGCGTCCAATCTTGCCGCGCTTTGATAAATCTTATCCGCTGCCTCGGTCGGCTTAACCCCCCGTCCGGCACGAACAAATAATTTAACCTGGTATTTTTTCTCCATTTCATGAATGGAAAGGCTGGTTGCCGGTTGGGAAATTCCCAGTTTTTGAGCCGCTCTGGAAATATTTCCTTCACGATATACGGTAACAAAAATTCTGAAATGTCTTATGTTCATTTGATCATCTACTTTCTTTTATTTCTTTTGTTTTATTTCCATAGTTTTTATTTTTTTTGCTTTAAAATTCCATTTGATAAGTTGTAATAATAAACCGTGTTTCCTAAGTTGATCACAATACGATTTTTCTTTTCGGACAAATAGGCATAGACGCTGCTTTCGGATTCCGCCCCATGGAACGATCCGATCTTCTCCGAAGTTTTTCCATCCTTACTTAACTTATAAATGTTGCATTCTTCCATGGTGTTCGTGGTATACTCTGCATAGAGAAATTGCTTTTTATATACACCGATCCAGGTTACATAATTCCCAATCTCTTTGATCTTTGTAACCTGATCCCCGGAAATGGTATAAAGGCTTCCCTTTACAGGAGATACATCCGTTCTGTAATCATGGGATACGAAGGCGTATTTCCCGATGGATCCCATCACCTCTACATTCGCGTATTGTTTCCAGGTTTTCTTCTTAACATTATAAACGCAGAGCCAATGTTTCCAACTTTCAAAGCTTCCCCGATAGATATACATATAATCCCCCTGAAACGATTCAATGGAATAGGCATCTTGATCGGACTTTGATTTCTTATAAGGCAATTTTTTAACAAACTTCATCTTGCCATTCTTCAAATTAAAACGCCCGATCCTAGGAGTCTTCTTAGCCTCGTAAAGACACCAGAGTATCTTTCCATCGGTATAACAATTTGAAGTATTCATCGCGGACTTAATAACTTTTAGAGAAGATGAGCTTTTCCCATAGTACACCCCGCTGCTGTCAATTTTAAAATAATAGCTGCCGGCTTTCACCGTTTTGCCGTAACTCTCTACTTTCTGATAGCTTTTTGCCATGGCTTTCTGCGGTACCTTCACTCCCACGAATATCCCGCAAAAAAGCAACATTGCTACCATACTTATGGTACGCATTGCTACCATTTTCTGTTTCATTTTTGTAAAAATCCTCCTTTCGTGACGTCTTTCTATCTTTGAATTGCTCCTATGGATTCACATCCTACGCTTTGCTTTTTCACTTTATACTTATTGTATTGATTTTTATCGGATTTGTCAACAATTTCTGCTCATATTATAAATTTTATTTATGTTTTTTTACCCATCCCCGCCCTCAATTATTTCAAGGACTCCAGGGTTTTCAGTAGAAAATCCCAGGTTCGCTTTACACTTTTTAGATCCATGGACTCCTTCGGCGTATGGATATCTTTCATATCCGGCCCAAAGGACACCGCATCCAGACCTTGAATATTTCCGGCAAAAAGCCCACACTCCACACCTGCATGGATGGTTTCGGTGATCGGATCTTTCCCGTATTGCTGTCGGAATACATCTTTCATAACCTGTGCCAATTGGGAATCCTCTTTGTATTCCCATGCCGGGTAGGCACCGGATAATTTCACTTCTCCTCCCAGGTATTCTGCCATCTCCGTTAGTTGACTGACCAGGTCATTCTTTTCACTTTCTACGCTGCTTCGCACCGAATAGCTCAGGGACACACCAAAATCCGTGGTTTTCATAATTCCTAAGTTCAGGGAAGTTTGCACCAGACCGGGAATATCAAAACTCATGCGACGAATGCCGTTGGGCAGCATACGAAGAGCCAGAAGAATGGCCGCCGTATTCTCCGGTCGGAAGGGCACGCCTTTTTGGGTTCCGGTTATCTGGATCTTTACATCCGGATCGGTGACCCGATATTCTCTTTGAATCTTTTCCTCTACCCGCTTGATCCTCCCCAGGATCACATCCCGAACAATGGGTAATCTTGGGTAAATAACAGCCCTGGCGCTTCTGGGAATGGCGTTATCCTTCAAACCACCGGAGATTTCTCCTAAGTCCAGAGGGCAAACCCTATCGATCTCTGCCAGCACTCGTCCTAAAAGAACCGATGCATTCCCTCTCCCTTTATCGATTTCCGTGCCGGAATGCCCACCTTTCAAACCGGACACCTCCAGCACATAGCCATCCTTCTCTTGATCCTGGGGCCACGCCGGGATACATACCTCCGCCGTAACGCCGCCGGCGCATCCCAACAGGAAAATTCCCTCGTCTTCGGAATCAATATTTAACAGGCGTTTGCTCTTTAATACCGACATATCCATGGCCGCCGCGCCCAGCATCCCCACTTCCTCATCTACGGTAAATACGCATTCCAGGGGAGGATGTACCAACGTCTTATCCTCCAGGATCGCTAACATAAAAGCCACCGCGATCCCATCGTCTCCGCCCAGGGTGGTGCCTTGGGCGGTTAAGGTATCTCCCTTAAGTTCTAAGGTAAGCCCCTCTTTCTCAAAGTCGATTTCCACATCCTCTTCTTTTTCACAAACCATATCCAAATGTCCCTGAAGGATCACCCCGGGAACCTGTTCTCTTCCCGGTCCCTGACCCTCTTTCCAAACGATCACATTGTGGAATTCATCCTGCTTGTAAGTCAGTCCCCATTTCCTGGCCAGACTTACCACATAATCGCTGATCTCACGTGTATTCCCGGACCCATGGGGGATGCTTGCTATTTGCTCAAAGAAAGCCAGCACCCGTTCCGGTTCCATCCCTTTAAAAATTGACATATTTTTCCCTCCTGTCCGCCGGCGGAGAAGGAATTCTCTTCCTGTCATCCGCATTAGAATTCATTGTAACATCTCGTATTCTTCCTGTCAATCAAGGACCCGGTTTGAAAAAACAAAGTCAAAGAGGAAGTCAAAGAGGACGATCTGAAAAACCGGGCGATAACATCCGCGCCGCTCAGGATTCTTCCAGCTCACGGATCAGGGCGCCGGGAGCTCCTTTGGTCAGCCGTTTTTCCACACAGGTCTTCAGGGATATCGCCTCATAGATATCCTCTTCAAAGACCGGGCAGACCGCTTTATATTCCTTCAGCGGCAGATCGTCCAGAGAGCAGTCTTTTTCGATACACCGAAGCACCAGCTGCCCGATGATCCCGTGGGCATCCCGGAAAGGGACGCCGTGGTTCACCAGATAATCCGCCGCGTCCGTGGCGTTGGTGAAACCGTTCCTGGCGCTCTGCGCCATGACGTCTTTCCGGAAAGTCATGGTGGCCAGCATGTCCGTAAAAAGCGTGAGGCAGTCTTTTACGGTGTCTATG
>CALGGT010000024.1 GCA_937915825.1 uncultured Eubacterium sp. | reverse complement strand
TACCCCCATGGCCTCCGCGGTTCGGATCATGGTACCAAGGTTCCCCGGATCTCTTACTTCATCTAAAAATAAATACATTCCCTTTTCCTGATAAAATTCCTCTTCCTTCCACCTGGGAATGGAAAAAATCCCAATAATCCCCTGGGGTTCTTCCGTATCAGAGATCTCTGAAAACAGGGAATCTTTTACTAAAAAATAAGGACAGGAATCCGGGGTTTTTTTAATGATTTCTTTCTTGGATCCCGATACATAGATTTCTTTTACATTTCCATAGGAGAGTCCCTCAAATACCAGCTTTTCCCCTTCCAATATAAATAAATTTTCCTGCTTACGAAAACGACTTTTTTGTCGTAATTTTTTTATAAATTTGATGCGCGGATTTTCTTTGCTTTCAATTTCCGTTCTTTCCATTCCTTCTCACCTCGTTTCCCTGGCCTCTCACTTTGCATTGCTTTTTCCTCGCCATTTTCCTACTTCGTTTCCATCACATCCCGCATCTCCGCTTTCATTCGTTCATACATATGAATAAACTCTCTGGATGAGATACGAGAGGCCCCGTGACCTAACACGATGCATTGTTCCAATCCATCCGAGGTAACAACGCGCACGTTGTATTTTTTCGCCATTTTTCTGGTACATGCCTCAATATACGCATCTGCGGTCTGGGCATGTCTGGTATAAACCACATGAATGTTATGCCAGGGGATCACCTTCTCATCCCCTCGTACCTTATACGCGTCAAATACCAGAATCACCTGAATCCCGTAATACCCCTGATAATCACACAAAAGATCTGCCAGCCGATCCCTGGCAGCCGCCAACTGACTCTGAGACAATTCCCTTAGCTCCGGCCAGGCATGAATCAGATTGTATCCATCCACCAGCAAAAATGTCTCCTTGGAAGGCACAGGCTTCCCGGACGTTCTCTTTTCAGACGTTTTCTTCCCGGTTATTTCCTTTCCCCCCTTATCCTCGGTCTCCGGATCGGAGGGCTTTCTCTCCATTCTCTCCATACGATCATCTCGTAATTTTGTTAAATGATAGGACGTTCCATAGGTCTTTTCAAAGATTTCCGCTAATGACTCATCCGACGTTCCGTCTGAACGACCGGCGAATGCCCCAGCCACCCCTCCTGGCATTCTCTGACCTCCCGCTCCATTAACAGAAATCTCCCCCATCTCCCGGACGGAAGGTTCCCAGATCTCTCCGTGGATGTAATCTCTTACCTCATTCCAAGGCACCACAAATCCACTGCCGTGACTGCAGAATACCGAGTCCGGCGTATGATCCAGATCCGATTCCGGCTGATAGGAGGTCTGTTCCATAAGCTTCTCCTGTCTCTCCAGCACCTCATACCCTTTCATCCGACAGCTTAAATGCCCATTTCCCTTGGCATACGCCCGCACTTCTTCCTCATAATGTCCCATCGTTGCCACCGGACAAGTCCCTCGCAGCACCGTATCACCGTTTTTTTTCATGCGGGGTTCAAAGTTTGCCCCCATTCTTTTGAGATCGGACATAGCACGCCCAATGCAGTCGTTCGGAACCGCCAGCTCAAATTGGTAGATCGGTTCCAATATCACGCAATGACCTTCCTTCTTAGCCTCCATCAATCCCTGACGGATCCCCCGGTAAACGGCCTGACGAAAATCCCCGCCCTCGGTATGCTTTTTATGGCAGCGCCCTGCCACCAACGTGATCTTCACATCGGTTAAAGGCGCTCCGATCATTACCCCCCGATGTTCCCGTTCCAAAACATGGGAGAGGATCAGTCGTTGAAAATTTCCATCCAGCTCATCGGTGGAACAACTCCTCTCCACCTGAATCCCGGTGCCCCGGGGAAGAGGTTCCATCCAAAGCTGCACCTCCGCATAATGTTTCAAAGGCTCATAATGACCCAAACATAAAACCGGCTCCGTAATGGTTTCCTTATAGCGAATCTTTCCTTCTCCAAAATGTACCGTATAATGGAATCGCTGTTCAATCACTTTTTCCAGAATCTCCATTTGCACCACACCCATGGGTTCGACCACCATAACCTGATGCTCTTCATCCCAGGATAAATGAAGACTGGGGTCCTCTTCCGCCAACACGTCCATGGCTTTTCGAAAGGCGATCCGATCCGTTCCCGGCTCCACTTCCATGTTATAAAAAAGCGCAGAGGTGATCGTTTCTTCTTTCAGATCCGACATGACTCCCAGCCCCTGCCCTACATAACTGTGATGCAAACCTACGATCCCGCATATCTCGTCCGGACCTGCCTCCGAAAGGGACGTATATTCTTCTCCCTGATATCTTCGAATTTCTTCAATCTTATTTCCATCCAGGGGCATCTTCACCTGAATCCGACCTTCATAGATTCTTACATGACTGATCCGGGTGCCATTGGGATCTCTGGTGATCTTAAATACACGTGCCTGCAGAGAATTTTCCTCTTTCTCTTCTCGTTCTACTTTAGTAGATCCTTGGGAATACTTAGTTATTCCATCCATCAATTCTTCGACGCCCTGAACTTTTAACGCCGAACCGAAGAACACCGGGCATACCACTCGTCTGGAAATCAAGGAAGAAAGATCCTCTTGATTTATCATTCTACTATTGAAGAATTTCTCCATCATTTCCTCATCCAGAGAAGCAACCTCTTCTTGAAAGTCAGAGCTGGAAACATCCGTAAAATCCACGCATCCGTCAGTTAATTCTTCTTTTAATTCTTTTAATATCTCTTCTTTTCCCTTGTTGGGCGCGTCCATTTTGTTTACGAACAGGAAGACGGGCTTGTGATATTTTGCCAAAAGGTCCCATAGGGTCTTCGTATGAGCTTGTACCCCATCGGCACCATTGATCACCAACACGGCTGCGTCTAAAACCTGTAAGGTTCGTTCCGTCTCCGCTACAAAATCTACATGACCGGGGGTATCCAACAAGGTTATTTCCATGTCATTCCAAAAAAGTCTGGCTTCCTTGGAAAAAATGGTGATCCCCCGCTCTCGTTCCAAGGCGAAATGATCTAAAAATGCATCCTTATGATCCACTCTTCCTAACTTTCGTATTTCACCGCTTACGAACATGAACGCCTCCGTAAGGGTTGTTTTACCGGCATCTACATGGGCCAATACCGCCATGCAGGTTTTCTGATTCGCCATGGATCCTCCTCTTCTGCCATGGACATCTTCTGATTGGCCATGGATCCTCCTCTTTCAATTACGCTTCACTTAAATGGCTCAGTCGGGCTGCCTGATCCGCTGCGATCACGGAATTTAACAGCTCGTCCAAATCTCCGTCCATAATTTGCTCCAGACGGTGCAGGGTCAACTTGATCCGATGATCGGTGACACGCCCCTGGGGATAATTATAGGTTCGGATCTTTTCCGAACGATCGCCGGTTCCGATCTGGCTTCGTCTAGCCTCAGCCTCGGCATCGTGGGCCTTGGCACATTCTAACTCATACAAGCGGGCACGCAGCACTTTCAATGCCTTATCCTTGTTCTTAAGCTGGGATTTCTCGTCCTGGCAGGAAATCACGATCCCGGTAGGAATATGGGTCAGACGAACCGCGGAATCCGTGGTATTGACACATTGTCCACCATTTCCGGAAGCACGGAATACGTCAAATCGACAATCGTTTAAATCCACTTCAACCTCCACATCGTCTGCTTCCGGCATAATCGCTACCGTAGCCGTGGATGTATGAATTCTTCCGCCGGACTCGGTTACAGGGATTCGCTGCACACGATGCACACCGCTTTCATATTTTAACTTGGAATAGGCGCCACGTCCGTTGATCATAAAAACAACTTCCTTAAATCCGCCCAGACCATTGTCATTGGAGTTCATCGGCTCGATCTTCCAGCCATTTTTATCTGCATATTTGGAATACATCCGATACAGGTCCGCCGCGAACAAAGCCGCCTCATCTCCGCCGGCGCCCCCGCGGATCTCTACGATTACGTTCTTTAAATCATTGGGATCCTTAGGTAAAAGAAGGATCTTCAAACTTTCTTCTAACTCTTCCACTTGCTGCTTACACTCCGCAAGTTCTTCCTTTGCCATTTCCCTTAATTCCTCATCGGTTTCGGAATCTAAGATCTCCAAACTGTCCTCAATCCCCTGTTTTGCCTCTTTATAACGCTCATATTCCGCCACGATCGGCTCTAACTCCGATTGTTCTCTCATTAATTGCTGATACCGGTCCGGATCGTTCATAACCGCCCCATCACTTAATTCCTGCAGAATTTCCTCGTATCGCATTCTGGTTTCTTCTAACTTATCAAACATACTAACACTTCCTTCTATTGGCTCCGTCTACGGATTCCTTCTACTGACTCTATGTTTTATTCATTCAGATTCCTATTTTTATAACGTCCCGATACGATTCGATCCAGTCCGGCATAATCCGAATATCCCGCGACCTCCTCATACCCGGCTTCCCTCATTAAATTCATTACGGCTTCCTTCTGATCGTAACCGATCTCCAGGATCAAAAAGCCATTCCAATCCAGATGCTTTCTCGCATCTTTCACAATCCTCTTATAAAAATCCAACCCGTTTTTTCCCCCGGATAACGCCATCCTGGGCTCATGATCCTTCACCTCCGGCTCCAGGGTCTCGATCACCGGATCCGGAATGTAGGGAGGATTTGATACGATCAAGGAAAATACCGCGTTGTCCGGAATGGCAGAAAAAAGATCCCCCTGGTAAAAGTCAATACGCACCTTCTCAGAAATCCTCTTTTCCCTTCGCAAGAACTTCTCATTCTCACTGGCGATTTCCAAGGCTTTTTCCGACTGATCCGCTAAGGCAACCTGTGTGATCTTCTTCCCCAACGCGGCCAGGGACAAGCCAATGCAGCCGCTGCCGGTACATAGGTCCAACACAGATCCACTGGCATGTTCCAATGCCAACTCCACCAGGCACTCCGTATCCTGCCTGGGAATCAAAACTCCTGGTTTCACGATCAACGGCAACCCCATAAACTCCGTGGAATTGGTAACATATTCCAGAGGAACTCTGCAACCTCGTATGCGGACCATTTGGTCTAAATCCGCTTCCACCCACGAGGGAGCCTCTTCTTCTCTCCGAAGAAAATACTCCGAAGGACCAAACCTTTGCTTTCTTTCGGTCATCGGACCTTCTACCGCCCGACTAAGAAGGTAACGGGCGTTCAGATCCGCCTCCGGCACTCCTTTGCTTTCCAGGGTTTCCTTCGCCTTCCGCCACAACTCTTCGTATGTCATTATTTTCTCCTAGCATGTTCTAAAACAGCTTTCTTCGATCCAAATATTCCAATATAATACAACAACTCCGCATACCCCAACTTTCATAAAGTCCGGGTCTGCGGAGTTGATCGATTCTATATATTGTTCTAATTTAAGCCATATTTACGATTGAACTTGTCAATAGCACCACGAGCAGCAACAGACTTCTGTTGACCCGTATAGAAAGGGTGGCATTTGGAACAAACTTCTACGTGAATATCTTCTTTTACAGAACCGGTTACAAACTCGTTTCCGCAGTTGCAGACAACTTTTGCCTGATGATATTCGGGATGAATTCCTGACTTCATAACTTTCACCTCACTAAATGTTCTCTAACTCATTGCTTTTTACAACAGCTCTCATATTGTAACATGTTTTTAAGGGATTGGCAAGAGTTTTTTAGGATTTTTTTATAAAAATTTGCGGCCGGGCCTATTTGTAACAAATTTACTAGACTTCCAGATTTTGCCAATTTGCGGACGGTTTCCAGTATTTACCAGCCTGTCGGTAAAAAAAAAGAGGTTTTAAACCTCTTTTCCATCTAAACGCATTTTTAGCAATTTGCTTGCATTTATTACAGTTTCATAATCCTTTTTACTGAAAATGTAATCTTGGCACTGAATACCATTTATTGTAAAAGTTCTACGCCAACCGAAAAACATTTGATAAAAACGATTTTTACTTTCGGATACAGCGCCCGCAATTTCCTGTTCAATAACGTCTGTAATAGTGTAACGTTTCATTTTGTTTACCTCTCTTTCTGTAATTATAGTATAGCACTTTTAATAAGAGGTGTCAAGAGGTTTTTGGTAGATTTTTATCGGAACTTTTGTGAGCGTCCTCACGTGGGATTTGAACCCATTCCCTATTAAGGCTTGCCTTAGGTTACCATTCGCTCCTCTTGACAATTATAGTATAGACTATTTTGATAGTTTTGTCAAGTGGTTTTTAAAAAAATTTTTCGGCCCGGGCGGAAATGGAAAAGGCTGGCAATTTGCCAGCCCTTACCAAGAAAGGAGAACAATGAAAACATTTAGTAAATGGTAACTTCTTTTGTCAAATAATCCCATTCCATGTAGACTTCGCCTGTGGTTGCGTCTACCAAATCAACATGGGCACAATCTACCGCACTTACAGCGGTGTAAAAATCTACCACAGCGTATTCGCCGTCAATGTAGGTCTGTTCCCAACTTTTGCCATTGTGTGTTCTTGCCATAACTGTAAACATTTTGTCAACCTTGCCTTTCTTTTATTCCCCTTTTGTGATTATAGTATAGTACACGAGTAGTTATTTGTCAACAATTTTTTTTAAAAAAGTTTGTTAAGATTTTAACAAAGTCAGCGACCTGCGGGTTACCAAAAATTATAAAAAAGTTTGTGAAAAATGTAGAATGACTA
>CALGGT010000023.1 GCA_937915825.1 uncultured Eubacterium sp. | reverse complement strand
CATGCCGGCTATGCTCTGGAAGCTCGGCATGATTTTTCCGTCTATGATCCTGAAGCGGTCGGCCTTCGCGCGGTGAATGTCGATCGGCATAAATTCCAGCCCGCGCGCGAACATTTCTTCCGCGATCCGCATATCTCTGAGCGTCATCTTTTCCACATCCGAAAGCGAATCCTGACGATTTCTGAGATCCGACAGGACCTCGCGGAAATGATCCGCTCCCGTGCAGATCTTCTCGTAATCGAAACCGTCTGCGCGGATGCTGAAATAGGCTGTGTAATACTCGAGCGGATGATGGATCTTGCACCAGGCCACGCGCCATGCCATCATGACATAGGCCGCAGCGTGCGCCTTCGGGAACATATACATGATCTTCTCGCAGGAGCCGATGTACCAATCAGGCACGTCATGCTCCTCCATGCTTTCCTTCCAGACGGGCCAGTTTCCTTCGCCGCCCTTGGCAACCTTGCCCTTTCTGACCGATTCCATGATCTTGAAGGACTGGCTCGCATCCATGCCCTTTGAGATCAGGTAAAGCATGATGTCGTCGCGGGTGCAGATGGCCTCGCCGAGCGTTGTCGTTCCGGAAAGGATAAGGTCCTGCACGTTTCCGAGCCAGACGTTCGTGCCGTGTGCGATCCCGGCTATCCGGACCAGGTCGGCAAAGCAGGTGGGCTTTGCATCCAGAACGATCTGCATGGCGAAATCGGTACCGAATTCGGGAACGCCGAGCGTCCCCAGCGGGCAGTCGCCGATGTCGGCGGGGCTGATCCCCAGTGCCTCCGGGCTCTTGAACAGCGAAATGACCGCAGGATCGTCCAGCGGAATATCTGTCGCCCGGATGCCGATCAGGTCCTCCAGCCGGCGGATCATGGTCGGATCGTCGTGCCCGAGAATGTCCAGTTTTAACAGGTTATGATCGATGGAATGATAATCAAAATGGGTGGTGATAATATCGGATTTCATATCATTTGCCGGATGCTGCACCGGTGTAAAGGAACTGATGTTCTCTCCAATGGGCAAAACCACGATCCCTCCGGGGTGCTGACCGGTGGAACGGCGGATGCCGATGATCCCCTTCATTAACCGTTCGATTTCCGCATTTCTCTTATAAATATTCCGGGATTCAAAATAATTTTTCACAAAACCATAAGCAATCTTATCCTTGATCTGACCGATGGTTCCCGCTTTAAATGTCTGTCCTTTCCCAAAGATCACCTCCGTATAGGCGTGGGCCTTTGCCTGGTACTCTCCGGAGAAGTTCAGATCGATATCCGGCTCCTTATCCCCCTTAAATCCCAAAAAAGTTTCAAAGGGAACATCGTGGCCTTCACGAACCAGTTCTTCTCCACATACGGGACATTTTTTCTTCGGCATATCCACACCGGAGCTGCCGGCATATTTCTTTACCTCATCGGAATCAAAATCGGTATAATGACATTTTTTACAATAATAATGGGGCGCCAACGGATTTACTTCGGTGATCCCCGCCATGGTAGCCACAAAGGATGAACCCACCGATCCTCGCGAACCTACTAAATATCCGTCTTCATTGGATTTCCATACCAGCTTTTGGGCGATGATGTACATAACGGCAAATCCATTGGAAATAATGGAATGCAGTTCCTTATCCAAACGTTCTTTCACCACAGAGGGAAGGTCCTCTCCGTACATGCTTTTCGCCTTTTGATAGCAGATGTCCGTTAAGGTTTTGTCGGAATCCTTGATCACCGGCGGGCATTTATCCGGACGCACCGGCGAAACATTCTCGATGGAATCCGCAATCAAATTGGTATTTTTGATCACGATCTCATAGGCTTTTTCTTCGCCCAGAAAGGAGAATTCTTCCATCATTTCCCCAGTGGTCCGTAAATACAAGGGCGGCTGGATGTCTGCATTTTTCACTTTCTTGCCCGCCATAATGATCCGACGATAAATCTCATCCTCCGGCTCTATGTAATGAGCATCCGACGTAGCTGCCACCATCTTATGATGGCGGTCGGCCTCTTCAATGATCTTTTTGGTTAATTCATAGATATCCTCCTCCGATTGAATGTCCTCCACCCTGGTGTTATCGATCAATCCAATGTAATTGGAGGGTGGCTGTACCTCGATGTAATCATAGAATTCATACAATTCTTTCATTCGCCGGGCGGACTCTTTTCGTAAAAATCCCTGATAGATCTCCCCCTCGGAGCAGCCGGAACCGATGATCAGCCCTTCCCGGTTGTGATTGAGTACACTTTTGGGGATTTTCGGAACCCGGTAAAAATATTTCAAATGAGAATCGGAGATCATTTGATATAGATTTCTTCTCCCCGTTTCATTTTGAATTAAAACCACGGCGTGGTTGGGGTGAAGCTTACGGATCACATACTCATCCCCGGTGGTTTTTTCCAGGAGATCTCTGGCCGTAAATATTTCTCTTTCTTCCAGGAGCGGGAGAAATTTTAGAAAAATATCCGCCGTTGCCTTCGCATCATCCACAGCCCGGTGATGGGTTTCCAGGATCACATGCAATTTTTTTGCCACGGCATCCAGGGTGAATTTCGCGGCATCCCGGAAAATATAACGGGCAATCCCCACCGTGTCAATGGTGGTCTTATGCACCGTGATCCCTAAGTTTTTAGCCTTTTCGCATACAAAACCGTAGTCAAAATCAATGTTGTGACCAATCAGAGAGGCCTCGCCTACAAAGTCTAAGAAAGCAGGAAGCACCACCTCAATGGGATCCGCGTCTTTTACCATTTCATCGGTAATGGTGGTAAGTTCTGTGATCTTCTCCGGAATGTGGATCCGAGGATTGACAAATTCCGAAAAACGGTCTACGATCTCCCCATTTTGGATCTTTACGGCGCCGATCTCGATGATCTGATCCTGTTCGGAAGAAAAGCCCGTGGTCTCCAAATCGTATACCACGTATTCATCTTGCAAAGAGATATCCGAAGGGTTCTTAACAACCGCCGCCTTCTCATCGTCCACCAAATAGATCTCACAACCTAAAATCGCCTTTAACGGTTGTTCTTTGGTGGAAATCTTGGAAAGATTCTTGTGAATTTCGGGGAAACTATGAATGACTCCATGGTCGGTAATGGCAATGGCAGAATGTCCCCACTCCCAGGCTTTTTCAAGCAATTGGGTAACCGGAGGGATTCCATCCATCTCACTCATATTGGTATGGGCATGCAATTCCACCCGTTTGGTCGGATACGTATCCGGGCGGGTTTTCTTCTTTCCATGATCCAACACCACGATTCCCAAATGGCTCATAATGCTGTCTTTTTCATATTTGTCGTATTGGACATTTCCCTTAACACGAACAAAACAAGGTTTTTGGGACAAAGCATCCACAATCCTGTCTTTGTTTCGATGATTTTGTTTTAGGAACAATTTACAGCATATGGTATCTGTTTCGTCCGTAACATGAAATAAAATTAAATCATACGCTTTCAACTCTCTTATTTCAAAATGGATGACCTCCCCCTGGATCACGACGCCTTCCACATCATCCACTACGTCTTTAATCTTCGTAATGTCCCCTTCGGCGTCACTTCCATACAACAGATCCTTGTAAACCTTTTTCTTACGATAAAACTTTGTATCGTTCGACGCCTTGGATGGTTTCGCCCCACGAGACCCCCGGGATGAAAGAGAGTCCCCGGATGCAAGAGAATCCCCGGATGCAGGGGAGGAATTCGGTATCTCTGGTGCAGGGGACGGATGGGACGGATTCGATGATCCCCCGTTTCGTGCGTCATCTCCCCCTCCTTCATTTACATACTCCCTAACCTCTCCCTCCTTACCGGTGAAACCTGTCTTACTTTCCCAAAAATCGTAGTCACGATCCATCTTTTTCTCACGTCTGGGTAATTCATGGAAGTGAACGTCTACGTCTTTTCCAAAATAATTCTTAAACCAGGTTTGCAGATCGTTCATAAAATCTTTTTTCTTATGATCGGCGATGGGATGGGATTCATAGGAACAGATCACCTGGTTTTCCAGGATTTCAACCGGTTCCTGTAAAAATAATTTTTCAATCAAAATATCCCGATCAAGGGATTCTTGAACAAAGTCTTTTCCATATTCGCTCCATAGGTCTTTTACTTCTTTTTCATACAAAAAAGGAAAGGTAAAGGACAAAATCACGCCCGTTCCTTCCCTTCGAAAGATTTGTTGGTAAATCCTATCCTGCAATTTTTTTCGTACGGAATAAAAAAGGAAATGGGAGGCGGAGCATTGAATCTCAACTTTGTTTTCTCCACGCTTTAGTATCATTTTTTCTACGATCACATCTTGCGCTTTCTGCTTCAGATCCTCCGAAAGGTCTAATTCCGCAAACAGCGAAACCAATTCCTGCATGCTATCAACTCCTTATTGTTCCCAATGTTCCAATTCTTCACGTAAAGCAGGCAATAAGTCTTTTTCATCCATGCGGCGAACTACTTCTCCTTTTTTGATCAGGATTCCCCGTCCGTTCCCACCGGCAATTCCAATATCTGCTTCTTTTGCCTCTCCCGGTCCATTTACCACACACCCCATCACTGCGATCTTGATGTCCAAAGAAAGGTCTTTGACCATATTTTCAACCTGGTTGGCAAGACCGATCAAATCTATTTCTGTCCGCCCGCAGGTGGGACAGGAAACCACTTGAACCCCGCCGTTTTTTAGCCCAAGAGACTGTAAGAGGATTTTCGCCGCTTCGATTTCCTTTACCGGATCTCCGGTTAAAGATACACGAATGGTATCCCCGATCCCTTCATATAGGATCGTGCCGATCCCCACCGCCGATTTAATGCTTCCTCTGAAAACCGTTCCCGATTCCGTAATTCCCACATGCAAGGGATAGGAAGTTTGATCCGCAATGCATTCATGGGCACGAATGGACATTAATACATCCGAGGATTTAATGCTGATCACCAATTGATCGTATCCGAAATCTTCGATGATCTTAACCTTATCTAAAGCGCTTTCTACAATTCCTTCGGCGGTTACCCCGTGATATTTATCCACGATCTCCCGTTCCAGGGATCCGCTGTTAACACCGACCCGAATGGGAATCTTTCGTTCCTTACAGGCGTCTACCACCGCCTGAATCCTAGATCGATCTCCAATGTTTCCCGGGTTGATCCGTATTTTGTCAGCCCCGTTCTTCACCGCTTCGATGGCAAGGCGATAATCAAAATGAATGTCTGCCACCAAAGGAATGGTAATCTGCTTTTTAATTTCATAAATGGCTTTCGCACAAGCTTCGTCCGGTACGGCAACCCGAATAATATCGCAGCCGGCCTCGGTCAATTCCTGAATTTGTTTGACACAAGCCGAAACATCCGATGTTTTCGTATTTGTCATAGACTGAATCGCAATGGGATTGTCACCTCCAATGGAAACATCCCCAATGGTAATCACCTTGCTCGTTCTTCGCATTTTGACACTTCCTTACTGGATCTATGGAATGAGTAACCCGCTCTCTCTCATCAATGAAACAGTTTTATAACATCGTTTACCATAATAACAACCATCAATAACATTAATGCGCAAAATCCCCCCATATTAATCCCTTCTTCGATTTTTTGCGGTAACGGTTTCTTGCGAATCGCCTCCAGGAATAAAAGTAACAACCTTCCGCCATCCAAGGCAGGAATGGGTAAGAGATTCATAACTCCTAAGTTTGCTGTAAGTAAGATCGCCATATTTAACACACTTAACAACTGAATGCTAATACCTTCGTCTTTGGTTTCATCCATGACGGTATCCACCGCTTTCACGATTCCCACCGGACCGGAAACCTCTTTTAAGCTGATCTTTCCGGTTACCATTTGTTTTAGGGATTGTAAAGTTACGTCGATCCAATATTTCACTTCATAAGCGGAATAGAACACCGTCTGGCCAATATTTCCTTTGATTCGACCTCCGTGGGTAACACCTAAGTAGTATTTTCCGTCTTCTTCGTTCTTGACCGGGGTTATGGTCTTTGTAATGGTTTGCCCCTGACGGCTGGCGCTAACGGTCACCTCTTTATCACGCAAGGGATGAAACATTAAATAATAAGATAATTCTCCATCTACCACGATCTTCTTATGGTCAATCTTTTGGATCACATCTCCTTGTTGAAATCCCGCCTGCTTCATGGGGGAGTTCTCCGTAAATCCCTGTATCAAAGCTGCGCTGTATCCACTGCTTCCGATCAGGATCATCGCCAGAAAAAAGCCTAAAATAAAGTTAAAGAAGGGTCCTGCAAATATGGTTGCAATCCTTCCTCCAATGCTGGCATTGTTAAAAGCATTGGGGGCTTCATCTTCTTCCAATTCTCCTACCATCATACAAGAGCCGCCAAAGGGGAATAATTTCCAGGAATATACGGTATGATCTCCATATTCTTCCTTTCCTTCGAAGTATTGGCTCGGTTTGAAAAAGGTAACCTTCTTTCCTTCTTTTGTGTTCATGTAGGAAATAATACGAGGCCCCATTCCCAGCGAGAATTCCACTACACCGATCTTATTGGCCTTTGCTACGATAAAATGACCGAATTCGTGGAACAATACAATTCCACTAAAGATTAAAAATGCAATTAAAATATTCATACTGTTATCGTATCCTCTCTTTTTCTAAACGTTCATAGGTTTCCTGTTCAATGGACAGAATGGTTTCCAAATCCGGATTCTTTACCAGGGGAATCCGATCCATGGCATAACGGATGCAGCGATAAATATCCGTCAGCGATATTTTTTCCTGTAAAAATGCAGCGACCGCATATTCATTGGCCGCATTCATAACCGTTGTCATGCTTCCTCCCACTTTAAAAGCTTCTTTCGCTAAAGGTACACCTTTTAATACTTTGGTATTTGGCTTTTCAAAGTGGAGGTTGGCAAGGGTTTCAAAATCCATTCGTTCACTATTAAAATAAGGGCGTTCCTTATAGAATAGAGCATACTGAATGGGCACTCGCATATCCGGCATTCCCATTTGGGCAATCACCGCGCCATCTCGAAATCCCACCATGGAATGAACCACACTTTGGGGTTGAACCAGAACGTGGATCTGATCCACGCCCACATCAAAGAGCCAACAGGCCTCAATGATTTCCAGGCCTTTATTGACCATAGTTGCGGAATCAATGGTGATCTTTCTTCCCATGGACCAATTCGGGTGAGCCAGGGCGTCCTGCACCGTCATTTGTTCCAATTCTTCCCAGGTATGATGTAAAAAAGGTCCTCCGGAGGCGGTTAAGAATAGTTCCTCCACTTCCGAATGGGCGCTTCCTTCCAGACATTGGGCAATGGCAGAATGTTCACTGTCTACCGGCAATAATTGAACGCCATATTCTTTTACCAGAGGCATGATCAAATGCCCGGCCGTCACTAAGGTTTCTTTATTGGCCAGGGCAATGTCTTTCTTATGGGTAATCGCTTCCATCACCGGCTGTAATCCGATCATTCCCACCATGGCAGCTACCACCATCTGCACCTGTTTATGAATGGCACAGGCAACAAACCCATCCATTCCATAGTAGATTTCCGGTGCTTCGGTTTTTTGGGCTTGTAGTATTTTCTTTAATTCTTCTGCCCGTTCTTCATTCTGGACAGACACACATAACGGATGAAAGTCCTGGATCTGCTCCGCTAATTTATGTACTTGATTTCCGGCCGTTAACGCGATCACTTGAAAAGCGTCGGGGTGCCTGCGGACAATCTCCAGGGTTTGGGTTCCAATGGAACCGGTTGAACCCAGTACGCATAAACGATTCATATCTTCCTCCTGTTAACGGACTAAAAATAACATCCCATAATAAGCAAAGGGGGCCACAAACACAATGCTGTCCAAACGATCCATGACACCTCCGTGACCGGGGATGATATGACTGAAATCTTTTACATCATAATGCCGTTTAATGGCTGAGGCGCATAGATCCCCAATCTGTGCAACAACGGAAATGAAAAATCCTAAAATTGCAAAATATAAATATTTAGAAACCACCAGGTTTACAAAGATAGCATCTGGCATAAAATGGGCATATAGAAGGAACATGCACGTGGTCCCCAGGACACCGCCGATGCACCCTTCAATGGTTTTCTTCGGACTCAATTCTGAAAAATGATGTTTCCCGAATAATTTTCCACACAAATAGGCAAAGGTATCGGTTCCCGATGCTCCGATCAAGATCAACCAGATCCCCCAATTCCCATAAGGAAGCTCTCGAAGCATATAGGCATAGCACAGCATAACAGGAATGTAGAATAAGGTTATGGATCCAATGAGGACATCTTTGAGCTGATATTGCGGATAGGTGAAGACAAAAATACCGGTGAGCACCACCATACAGAACAATAAATACAAAATATTATAGGAGGATTCTTCCAATAAATTGATCAGATAATAAAATAAGGCCGCCGTAATGGTAAATACACCCAATGAATTCTTGCGATGCCCGGACAGGTCCATGATCTCATAGCAGCCTAGCGTAGCAGCTACCAGACAAAGCATCCATAACCAGTACCCTCCGAGTACAAGTGCAACACCGGTAATACTTAACAATACAACAGCACTTACTAATCTTTTTCCAAACATATCCTCTCGTCCTATCTCTTTTTCATTGTTCTTCTAGGATTCTTTAATAGCTCCAAATCGACGATCTTTCCCCTGATAATAGCGGATTGCCTTCTCCAATTCTTTCTTGTTGAAGTCCGGCCATAAAACGTCTGTAAAATAAAACTCCGTATACGCCAATTGCCATAACATAAAATTGGACAACCGTTCTTCTCCACTGGTTCGGATCAATAAATCCGGATCCGGCAGATCCTTGGTATCCAGGTATGAGGTCAAAGTCTCTTCTGTGATCTCAGCCGGTGTGATCTCCCCTTCCTTTACATCCTTTGCTATTTTTTGAACGGCACGTAGGATCTCATCTCTGCTTCCGTAATTTAAAGCTACGGTAAACTGAAGACCGGTATTTTCTCGAGATACTTCTTCCAGCTCCTGGATCTTATCTTTTAAATCTTCCTCTAACGGCGTGATATCACCGATCACCCGCACCCGCATGTTATTTTTTGAGCTCCGCTTAATGCAGTCCGATAAATATTGGCGCAACAGTTTCATTAATGCGTCCACTTCATCCTGCGGACGGTTCCAGTTCTCCGTAGAGAACGCATAAACCGTTAAATATTGGATTCCCAGATTCCATGCGTCTTCGCAGATCTGCTCCACCGTTTTACTTCCAGCTGCATGACCAGCTTTTCTGGGAAGGAATCTCTTTTTAGCCCAGCGGCCGTTCCCGTCTAAGATAATGGCCACATGTTCGGGAATATTCTTCTCCTTGTTCTCGCTCATTAAATACTCATAACCTCATTGGATTTATTCTCAACTGCCTGATCGATCTTTTTAATATAAGAATCCGTTAATTTTTGAACAACTTCTTCCTGCTCCTTCACTTCATCTTCGGAAATCTCATTGGATTTGCCTAATTTCTTAATGGTATCGTTGGCGTCTCTACGGATGTTACGAACCGCAACCTTGGCATCCTCGCCTTTTTTCTTTACTTCCTTTACCAAGGATTTTCTTCTTTCTTCCGTTAATTCCGGAAATACCAGACGGATGGCTTTTCCATCGTTGGCCGGAGTCAAGCCCAGATCCGACGCCAGGATTACTTTCTCGATTTCCTTGATCATGGATGCCTCCCAAGGTTGAATTAAGATGATCCTAGCCTCCGGAACGGAAATATTCGCGACCGATTGCAGCGGAGACGGTGTTCCATAATAATCCACCTGCAATTTATCTAAAATATGCGGATTCGCTCTTCCGGCGCGAATCGTTTGATATTCCTCCTGCAAACGATGGAACGTTTTTTCCATTTTGTCTTCAAATTCCTGTTTTTCAAAAGCCATTTCTTATTTCCTCACTTTCTTTCATCCACACTTAAATAGGTTCCGGTACAATTTCCTTCCACGCATTGGAGGATGCTGTCTTTCCCCTGTAACGCAAACACCCACATAGGCATATGGTTCTCATAACATAAAACCGCCGCCGCCAGATCAATGACACCTAATTTATCATCGATGATCTGAGCCATGGATAACTCATCATATTTTTTCGCATGGGGATCGACATTCGGATCTGCCGAATAAACACCGTCAATGGATTTGGCCGCTAAGATCACATCGGCCTCGATCTCCACCGCCCGTAACGCGGTTGCTGTATCCGTAGAAAAGAACGGATGCCCCGTTCCTCCTGCAAAAAATACAACCATCCCTTTACTGAAATATTTTTCCACCCGGTCACGGCTGAAACTTTTGGTAAAGCTCCCTACTTCAAACGGGGTTAAGATCGCTGTTTTAAGACCTACGGCACGACAGATCTCTGACATGTAAATGGCATTCATTACCGTTGCCAACATTCCAATCTGATCCGCTTTGTTCCGCTGGATGTTCTCACTGCTGCGGCCTCGCCAAAAGTTCCCCCCTCCGATCACCACCGATACCTGACACCCTTTGTCTGCCAGCTTTTTTATCTGCTCCGCCACTTCGATGCATACACGTTCTTCAAATCCATGTCCTTTCTCACCGGACAGAGCTTCTCCACTTAATTTCAATAATACACGTTGATATTTCATAACACTCTCCCATGGTTAATCCGTTTTTTCACGAACGATAAAACCAGATCCTTTTTCTTGTTTCTTTTTATTCTTATTTTGATACAGACATTGATCACTTCGAATGGTTGCATCCGACAAAGACACACTATGATCCGCAGGAATAATGTAATATCCGATGCTGGCGGAAACCAAATAAGGTAAATCCGATCGTTCATTAAAATCATCCAAATAATCCAAAAAGGTTTTTACCCATTTTTCAGCGGATTCTTCATCGTATCCGATGCCAACAACGGAAAATTCATCTCCTCCCATTCTGGCACATATATCCTCCGGGGAAGCAGCTTTATTGATCGCCTTGGAAATGGTCTGCAATGCCATATCTCCTTGCAAATGCCCGAAACGGTCATTGACAATTTTCAAATGATCCATGTCCATACTGATCACGATTAATGTTTCTTTGCTGAGCAACGATTTATAATAAAGATCTTTGGCAGCAT
The DNA here is from genome assembly GCA_937915825.1 of uncultured Eubacterium sp. Lineage (GTDB taxonomy): Bacteria > Bacillota > Clostridia > Lachnospirales > Lachnospiraceae > Eubacterium_F. The sequence continues at coordinate 8,275 of CALGGT010000023.1, read as the reverse complement.
TCTCATAACCTCTTCGATTATATAATCCAGTCAGAACATCTTTAATATATAAATCCGATAATTCCTCCAGTAATAGATTGCTTTTAATTTGCAAACGAAGGTTTACAAAGAACGTTGCTAACGTCCCGATCCATCCATAAAAACTGGTTGGACACGTTTCTTCCCCTTCAAAGGAAACCGCAATATATCCCAAATTTTCATTCAAAGAATGCAACGGGAAGAAGTAAAAGATCTGGGGTTCATCCAATTCCACTTCCGGCGGGAGAAGTTCCTGGGTTTCAAATGTTTCCGTTGAGATAATCTGATGATTCACAAACGAACCAATCGCCCGGGATTCCTTCGGATACCCGGGTTTGGCAGAGGAGTATTTCGGGTAATTCGCGCCCTTTCCTTCTCCTAACGTAATAAACAAATGTCGAATATGATAATCCGGACTATCTAAAATTCGAACATGATGGATGATCTCAAACGCGTTGTTCACACTTGATAATTCACTAAACATATAATTGTTGGTTCGGATAAATTCCGTTAACTGAGTTTGTTTTTTCCGTTCATTGGCATAGCTTTCGAAGATCGAAAAGAAATCACAGGTCGTACAACCACAGGAATTTCTTACTTTTAATTTTAAAGGAATCTCTGTAAGCATGGGAACTTCGATTCCTTTTTGCTGGTCTTCCAAAAGATCCATGGCCTTGATCACCATATCCTCTACCGGAACTTGAACGGTAGTAAGAGGCGGCATATTCATACCAGCCGAAAAAATATCATCAAACCCGGTTACTGCTACGTCATTTGGTATCATAAATCCCAAATTGATCAATGCTGTATTTAGGGCAATCGCCATATAATCGTTGGCGCAAACAATCACTTCCGGACGTTCCTCCAACTCATACATAAAATAGTTGGCTGCATCTTTCGCATAAGTACTCCAAAAATCCCCATAAAACACACTCTTCTCATTAAATGGGATATGGTGGGATTGTAACGTACTTTTATATTCATCCAGGCGGTGGATGGCATCCGGATGTTCCTTCGGACCTCCCATAAAGGCAAATTTGGTGAAATGATGGTGGGTAACCAGATGATCCACCATTTGGCGGATTCCATACAGATTGGAGGGACGCACACAAGGAACCCCCTCCTCTTCCCGTCGTAACGTAATAATCGGAGCATTGGTTCGTTCCTTAATATAGTGACGTACCATATCACATGCTTTTTGATTCTGGAACGTATCCAAACATAACAAAAATCCATCAAATCGCTCATAGGGAATTAAATGGACAATGTTTGCCTCACCTTGACCACTTCGGGTATTATCGCCATACAAGGAAAATAAGGAAAAAAAGGCAACATTAATATTCCGAGACAGAGCCTCGGATGAAACAATACGGCAGACATTCTTAGAATACTCTTCTGCTACATCGCATATAATAACACATATTGTCTTTCTTCCATTACGAAACATGAATCCATCCCTTCTTTACGAAATTTATAACTTTCTTCTTTTCATTATACATGATTTTACGTGAAAAGCCAACTATTATTTCAAAGTTTTTACATGAAAATCCAAGTGCCCCCACCATGCAAATAAGCCTTATCCCAAAATAATGGGATAAGGCTTATCATAAACAATTGTAAAAATTATAATTGAGACATTACTTCTTCTGCAAAGTTCTCATTCTTCTTTTCCAAACCTTCACCGGTCTCATAGCGAACAAACCCCTTCAAAGTAATATCCGAACCGATTGCCTTCGCCACGGAATTTACGTACTGGCCAACATTTTCCTTGTTCTCCGCCTTTACATAAACCTGCTCCGTCAGGCAAACTTCCTTCAATTCCTTATTCAAACGTCCCGTTACCATCTTCTCAATGATATTTTCCGGTTTATTCGCATTCTTCGGATCATTCTTCGCCTGTGCAACCAAAACTTCCAATTCTTTTTTCTTATATTCCTCTGATACATCATCGGAAGATAAATATTTCGGATTCATGGCTGCTACCTGCATGCATACATTCTTCAAGCATTCTTCTACCTCAGCGCTGTATTGATCTACTTTCGCAGATACTAAAACACCGATTTTTCCACCTGCGTGAATATATCCTACAACCGCTCCATCTTCTACATTTACTTTCTCGAAACGACGAATGTTCATATTTTCACCAATGGTAGCTACCATGGATGCCAATTGTTCTTTCACCGTCTTTGAAGAATCCTTCGCCCAGGGAGATCCTAAAAATGCATCCAGATCCGCGGGACTCTCTGCATTGATCTGAGCCGCCACTTCTGCAACGTAGTTTTGGAATGTGTCGTTCTTGGCAACGAAATCGGTTTCACTGTTTACTTCAACGATGGCAGCGGATTTCTTATCATCGGAAATGTCGATCTTAACAATTCCCTCTGCCGCAATTCTCCCGGCTTTCTTCTCTGCCTTTGCCAATCCGTTCTCACGTAAAAACTCAACCGCTTTATCCATATCTCCGTCCGTTTTGGTAAGAGCTTTCTTACAATCCATCATACCAGCCCCGGACATTTCTCTTAATTCTTTTACCATTGCTGCGGTAATATTCATAATTTCAACTTCCTTTCCTTTGTCTGTATTTCTTATTCTTCAACCGTTTTTTCTTCTGCTTCTTCCGACTCACTTTCTGCGGGAGCTTCGGAAACACCTTGTTTTCCTTCAATAACAGCATCTGCCATCGTGGAAACGATTAATTTCACGGCACGAATCGCATCGTCATTTCCCGGAATTACATGATCCAATTCTTCCGGATCACAGTTGGTATCAACAATACCGATCAAAGGAATTCCTAAGATATGAGCCTCTTGAATACAGATTCTCTCCTTCTTGGGATCTACAATAAAGATTGCATCCGGAATATCCTTCATATCTTTGATCCCGCCTAAGTTCTTCTCAAGTTTTGCCCATTCTTTCTTTAATTGGATAACTTCTTTCTTCGGCAATACATCAAATCTGCCGGATTCAGACATTTTCTCAATTTCTTTCAATCTCTGAATACGTTTTTGAATGGTTTTAAAGTTGGTAAGCATACCACCCAACCATCTTTCGTTTACATAAAACATTCCACAACGCTCAGCTTCACTCTTAATGGAATCCTGTGCCTGCTTCTTGGTTCCTACGAAAAGAACGGTTCCGCCATTGGCAACCACATCCTGAATCGCGTGATACGCTTCATCTACCTTGCCCACAGACTTCTGCAAGTCGATAATGTGGATTCCATTTCGCTCGGTATAGATGTACTCATCCATTTTAGGGTTCCATCTCCGGGTCTGATGACCGAAGTGAACGCCGGCTTCCAGTAACTGTTTCATTGAAATAACACTCATTTTACATACCTCCATTTGGTTATTCTTCCGATGGCTTCCACCTTTTCAAACCGAAAACCTGGTTGTTCACCGGCTCCGGCACCATGAAAATAATTCACCATCGTGTTTTTTCAATCCGATTTATTGTATCACAGTCGGAACTATTTTGCAAGGGGTTTCTTAAAAAAGAGTTACATTCCTTAAGATTTTCCATATAAGGACACCATTAATTTCACCTGTCCAGGCGTCATTCCCAGCTCCTTCGCAATTTCCTGATCCGATTTTCCCTCTTCATAAAGCTTCATAACCTGATAGTTTTCTGAGTCTTTCGGTGGCTTTTTCGGCTTTCCTTCCTTATCTGCGGCTTTTCTGGCTGTCTTTCCGGTATCCTTCTTTGCCGTGGATTTGGTCTTTTTGGCCGTACTTTTCGATTCACGTATTAACTCTTCCACCTGTTTTCGTTGAAGCTGGGTCAACCCTTCACTCTTTACCATACGCTTATTCTCTAAACGAATGTCATTCAAAAGATATTTTACTTCTTCTTTCTGACGTTCCGTCAGCCCCTGGGTCAGATCCTCCCTTCGCTGAGATTTTTTGATCTGATAATACAACACGATATACTCCACCACGATAAGTATCGCAAATACGGCAGCTATAATTATCATCCACATTTGTAATTGCATGTTATTTATGTTCCTTTCCTTCGTTCTCATGTAATAAACGATTGTAATCCAGCAGGGAGATCAACTGATCTTCATAATGCCATAATCCCAATCGGTATTCTTTGGAATTTTCCGCTTCCTGATACGAAACCTCCTTTGTATCATCCGCGAAAAGATCCAGAACCTCCATCACCTCATCCACCATCAGCCCCGTGATTGCATTTTGATCGTCTTTCACAATGATGATACGGGAAGATTTCAAAGGATAGTCTACCATGGACGCCTTAAATTTCTTTTTCAAATTCATAACGGGAATCACTTCTCCACGTAAGTTCATAACACCATCATATTCATATGGGGCCATGGGAACTTTCGTGATCTGTGGGATTTTTACAATGTTCTCAATGGACATGATATTCACCGCAAAATACTCGTCATTCAGTCGATATACTACGATTTGTCCTTCTTTTTCCTGATTCATACGATCCCTCTCCTTTCCCCTTAAAACAGTGCATTGATATCCAGGATTAACGCTACATTTCCATCTCCCAGGATGGTAGCTCCACTAAACAGCTTCGTATTTAACAGGCGGGAATCCAAAGGCTTGATCACCGCATCCAATTGCCCTTCCAGGTTATCCACGATCAACGCCCTTTGACGATCTCCCTTGTGAAGGATCACGGCAAGATTTACGTCCCGATCCACGGGTTCATAACCCATGATCTCCCTTAAATCCACAATGGGTACCACCTGATCCCGCAGGTAGATCACCTTCCTTTGCCCCAGGCGTTTCACATCTTTTGTATGAATTTCCTCAATAATGTCAATGCTGTTTAAGGAAACCGCGTATTTCTCTTCTCCCAGGGAAATCATTAAAGTTTGGATAATAGCCAGTGTTAAAGGTAGTTGAATGGTAAAGGTAGACCCATGATCCTTTTGAGTCGTGGCAGAAATACTACCCCCTAAGGATTCGATCTTGGTTTTCACAACATCCAGTCCCACACCTCGTCCGGAAACCTCAGAAATCTTGTCCGCCGTGGAAAAACCGGGCGCAAATATGAATTCTACGATCTCATCATCGGATAAAGACTTTAATTGTTCCTCCGTTGCTAAGTTCTTCTCAATGGACTTTTTCGCGATTTTCTCAACGTCCAATCCCTTTCCATCATCAGACACCTGGATCACGACGTTATCCCCCTGTTGGCTTGCGTTTAACAGGATGGTACCTTCTTCCGGTTTATTCTTGTTGACACGATCCTCCGCTCCCTCGATCCCATGGTCACAGGAATTTCTAAGTAAGTGCATCAGCGGATCATTTAACTCATCAATAACCGTTCGATCCAGCTCGGTATCTCCCCCTTCCATTACCAGTTGAATTTTCTTATTTAGACTTTTGGATAAATCTCGGATCATACGGGGAAAACGTTGAAATACCTGATCAATGGGCACCATGCGCACACCCATCACCGATTCGTGAAGGCCGGTGGTGATTCGATCCATATATTCCACCGTTTCACGGATCATGATCTGTTTGGGATCCTTTGGATTGTCTACCTGCTGAATCAGGTTTGTCATGGAATTCTTAGCAATGATCAGCTCACTGACCTGATTCATCAAACCATCCAGCTTTTCAATATCCACACGAATGGAGCGGGTTAAATTCTTCGTCTCTTTCCCGGGAGAAGGATTGGCTTTCTCGGTCTGTGTTGGTGCAGGCGCCGCAGGTTTTGGCTCTTCTTTCTTTTTCACTTCAAAGGGTTCGATCACCACTTGTTCTACTTCCAGAACTTTTTCAAGGGTGGCTTTCACTTCCGCTTTTTCCTGATCCGTAGAAAAGAGCCAGGTGAAATCCAATTCAAATTCCTCGTTTTCAATTTGCTCCATGGTTGGATTACTTCCCAGAACTTTTCCGATTTTATTTGCAGCTTTATAAACTAAAAAAGCACGTGCTCCCTTGAGAACACAACGTGCACTTAAAAAAACGGTCAATCCATAAACCGCATGTCCATCCTTCTTTTCGTTTTCAATCTGGGTAAGAATGTCCTCCTCCCAGGTAATCTCACCGGCTTTGCATCGAATCTCATCCTTTTTCTCGTGCGCTTCCTCCTGGCCGCCTTTTCCCCCCTCACCGCCTTTTTGAAGGAATCCCTCAAAAAGTTTTAGCGTAGATTCATATTCCGGTTGTTCATCTTTCCCGGAATCGGAAATTTCCTGAAGCATATTCTCCAGAATATCCAAACCATTAAACAAGGCATCCACCAAATCCGAGGAAACCTTTTGGTTGCCTTCTCGAATATTGGAAAACACATTTTCCATGGTATGGGTAAGATTCTGCATCTTTTTAAATCCCATGGTCCCCGCCATTCCCTTTAATGTGTGGGCAACACGGAAAATCTCATGAATGGCCTGTTCATCCTCCGGATGTTGTTCCAGGCTGAGAATTTGCTCATTTAAAGCTTGCAAATGCTCGTTGCTTTCATCCAGGAACATATCCAAATATTGGCTCATATCCATATGACATCCCTCCATTCTTTCCTATGCAATTCCATTATAACAAATCCATCGCTACTCATAGTTGCATTCTAATGAAGTTCATGCACATATATGTCCCAAACACACCGACCGTTTTTTTACGGATTCAGGTCCGGCACAAAATCAAAATTCATGATAAATATTTTTATTTAAAATTTTAATGTAGGTTCCTTTCACCCCCCGTGAACGGGTATAGATCAAACCGGCACTTTCCATATGCTTGATCGCATTTATAATAACGGTTCTGGTGATTCCGATCTTGTCCGCAACCTTAGAGATCACCACATCCCCTTCCTCATTTGGAATACTTTTCAACAATTCGGAGACTGCCTGCTGTTCCAATGGCGTTAAAATACTTTTAACCGATTCCGTAGATTTCTTATTCTGTATCACACTGGATGTTTCCAAATTCAGAGAGCGAAGCATTTCCAGACTGATCACCATAGCAAGATATTCGGTTAGGATAATATCATCGATCTCAAATTCGTTCCGTTCCCGGTACATGAAAAGGGTTCCCAATCGATCTTCACTGTAGAACACTGGGGAAACCATAGTATATAAGCGTTCCGGTGAGTGTTGGGTCAACCCCAGCATCTCCGGCTTCATATTCTCCCTGGTGGATAAAACATCCATAAAACGATTGGTTAATTTTCGATCCAGAATCTCGCTTTTATCTTTATGAATTTCATCCAAGAATGTGGGACACTCTTTTTCCGACAAGGCCAATAATTTCCCTTTGGCGCTAACGACATAAATATTCGACCGGATCATTTCCCCCACCAGGTCACATAGGTCGGTAAAAATAACTTTCGAATTCTGATTTTCTCTGATAAAGCCTGTAATTTTCCTGGTTTTATCCAATAAATCTAGACTCATTTCCTATTCCTTTTCTTCTTCCTCCGCGGGGTTCCAGGTCTCCCAATATCCACATTCCGAATCCTGGCATACCAATTTCTTGCCCTTTTCCAATAGCATCTTTCCGCAACGGGGACAACGCTTGTTGGAAGGTCTCTGCCACGTCATCACCTGACAATCCGGATGATTACTACAACCGTAGAATACACGTCCCTTCTGTGTCTTTTTAATCACAATATCGCCGCCACATTCCGGACAGGTAACGCCGATCTTTTCATAATAAGGCAAAGTATTGCGACATTCCGGGAATCCTGGACATGCTAAGAATTTCCCGTACTTACCATATTTGATCACCATGTTTTTGCCACATTGGTCACAGATCACATCGGTCACTTCATCTTCAATTTTAATCTTTTCCAGTTCTTCCTGCGCCTGATCCACTTCTTTTTTCAAGTCCGGATAAAAATTCCTCAAGACTTCCTTCCAGGGAATGTCCCCGTCCGCAATGCTATCCAACATCGTCTCCATGATTGCCGTAAAGCTTTTATCTACGATCTGAGGAAAGGTGGTACTCATAATCTGATTGATCACCGTTCCCAGCTCTGACATATAAAGATTTTTCTTTTCCTTCACCACATAATGCCGGTGAATCAAAGTGGAGATCGTAGGTGCATAGGTACTGGGACGTCCGATTCCGAACTCTTCCAACGCACGAACCAGAGACGCTTCCGTATAATGATCCGGAGGCGTGGTAAAATGCTGCTTTTTCTCCGTTCCGAACTCTTCTAATTTCATGCCTACTTTCAATTTTTTCAGAGCGGCATGCTCCTCTGTCTTTGCATCATCTTCATCGTAGACCGATTTATAGCCGCGGAAAACGATGAAGATGAAGATCGGAAG
>CALGGT010000022.1 GCA_937915825.1 uncultured Eubacterium sp. | reverse complement strand
AATAAATCCCGCCACATCCTTCATATTCTGTACCCGAATACGATGGACCGTTTTCCCGATGATCTCTTCATTCACATCAAAGATTCCATTGATTTGAAATCCCCTTCGCTGAAAACCGCTGTAATTTGCAAGGGCTTGTCCTAATTTCCCGGCTCCGATCACAATCACATTGTATTGCCGGTTTAACCCAAGAATCTTACCGATTTCTTCATGTAATAGTTTTACATTATATCCATATCCTTGCTGTCCAAATCCACCGAAATGGTTAAAGTCCTGACGGATCTGCGACGCAGTAAGATTCATTTCTTTACTAAGTTCCTGGGATGAGATGCGTTCCGTGCCCTGTTCCAACAACTCATTCAAATATCGATAATATCTGGGAAGTCGCTTGATAACAGCACTTGAGATTCTCTTCTCTTCCACAAAATTAACCTCCATGGTCTTAATTCTAAGTCGCAATTACATTATACACCATTTCTATGAAAAAAAAAAGTAAAAAAGTTATTTTTCAAAAGGAACTTTTATGTTACAATCATTGTTAGACTTATTTTTAAGAAAATCGTACGAAGGGAGGACTTGTTGTGCTCATACAAGTCGAAGATTTACAGAAAGAATACGGAGATCGGCTGCTTTTTTCCCATGTTTCCTTTCAAATCGGAGATTCTAAACATATGGGACTGGTGGGACGAAATGGCCAAGGTAAGTCAACCCTCCTTAAATTGATCATGAACGAAGAATTGCCGGACTTTGGTGAGATTACCATCGGCAAAAATGTAAACGTAGGGTATTTACCTCAAATCTGCCAGATGGATTCGGAGCGAACGATTTATGAAGAATTTCAATTACCTAAGGCTGATCTGATCCGTAAAGAAGAGATCCTTCGGGAAATGGAACATAACATGGAGAAGCTTTCCGAAGAGGAATGGACGGACTATCACCGGAAATTAGAAGAATTCAAGGATCTGGATGGATATTCTCTGCCAAGTAAGATCAAAGGAATTGCCAAAGGATTGGGTTTTTTAGAGGAGGAATTATCCCAGGCCGTTTCCACGTTGTCCGGCGGACAGAAAACCAGGGTGGCCCTGGGGAAGCTTCTGGTACAGGAACCGGATCTGTTAATCTTAGATGAGCCCACCAACCACTTGGATATGGAAGGGATCCAGTGGTTAGAGTCGTATCTCTCCTCCTACAAAGGCGGCATCCTTCTCGTCTCCCACGATCGGTATTTTCTGGATCACGTGGTAACGGAGATACTGGATCTGGATGATCAGACTACCCGGGTGTACAAAGGAAACTATTCTCAGTTTATGGAGAAAAAAGAACAACTGGCCAGAATCCATACCATGCCCGGAATCAAAATTCATTTAAAATCCGGAGAAGAAACCGGAAAAGACGTTGTACAGGTAACGAATGTTTCCAAGGGTTTTGAGGATTCTTTGTTTGAACAGGTGAATTTTGAAATAAAAAAAGGGGAACGGGTGGCCTTGCTTGGAAAGAATGGAACCGGAAAATCCACGTTCTTAAAGATCCTGAAAGGAAATTTAAATCCGGATTCCGGCGTGATCCGATTTGGAACCCACGTAAAAATTGGATATTATGATCAGGAATTGCAGAATTTATCCCATGAGAAAACCCTGTTTGATGAAATTCATGATACCTATCCCACACTGACCCATACCGAAGTTCGGAACGCTCTGGCAGCTTTCTTATTTCAAAAGGACGATGTCTTTCTGCAGGTTTCGGATCTTAGCGGTGGTGAGCGGGCAAGGCTTACCATGGCTAAGGTAATCTTAGATCAACCCAATCTTTTATTAATGGATGAGCCTACCAATCATTTGGATATGGAGTCCTGTGAGATTTTGGAACAAGCGCTGTTAAATTTTAACGGCACGTTGTTCTTTGTTTCTCATGATCGATATTTTGTAAAAAAGATTGCTACAAGAATCTTAGAACTCCACGAAAAAAATATGTTGGATATTCCCGGAAATTATGAGTATTACTTAGAAAAAAAGGAACTCTATATCCATAAGACGAAACCCGTCCATTCAACGGATCCATCCCGATCATTTGCGGAAGGATCCACGGGAAAGGAAAGTTTTGCCAGGAATAAAAAGCTTTCCAACCAGCGAAACAAGCAAAAAAGAGAACTTAAAAAAGCAGAAGAAACCATGCACGATCTGGAAGAAACCATGCATGGTTTGGAAGAACAAATGAAGGACCCTTCCATCAACACCGATCCGGATAAAATGTTGGAAATTTCCAACCGGCTGGAAGAGATCAACGCGCAGTGGGAAGAGCAATTTATGATCTATTCCCAGTTATCCGAAGAAGTAAACCCATGATCCATTCCATGTAAGATCCGAAGATGAATAAGTCCAAAGATGGATGAGTCCAAAGAGGAAGGGGAGAAAAAATCTCTTTAAACCGAGGAAATAATCCGTTTGGTAATCTCCTCGCATTTGCGATACAACTCTTCCACGGAGATCGGGAGATGAAACTCATGATCTTGATAAAGGATTTTTCCGCCGATCACGGTCATCTTCACATTTTCCTTGCTTCCGCTATAGACGATATTTTTCTTAAGATCGTGAATGGGCTGCATATTCGGCTGCATAAGATCAATTTCAATAAAGTCGGCTGCTTTCCCTTCTGCCAAGGTATCACAATGATTCAGCCCCATCGCTCTGGCGCCACCTACCGTAGCCATTTTTAGAACCTCACTTGCATCCATGGCAGCTGCGTCCATATGAAATACCTTCGGTAAGGTTGCGGTTAAATACATTTCTTTAAAGAAATCCAATCCGTTATTTCCCGCCGGTCCGTCTGTTCCAATGGCAAGATTTACGCCCTTTTCATACAAGGACAACACGTCCGGAATGCCGCTTGCCAGTTTTAAATTGGCGCAGGGATTGGTAATGATGGTAATCTCTTTCTCTTTACATATCTTGCGGTCTGTGTCATCTAACCAAACACCGTGGAATCCTCCACCGCCATAATCAAAGATTCCCAGGGAATCTAAATACACAAACGGCGAACAACCATTTCGCTCCTGGCAGCTTTCCACATCTTCCTTCGCTTCCGCAATATGGGTAAATACTCTGGCTTTCTTTTGGTGGGCCAATTCCGCAATTTCTTTTAATCGTTGTTCATTCGTAGTTGTTTCACAATGAAATCCCATTTCATAGGAAATATAATCCGACTTATGGTGGTAGGCGTCGTAATCCTGTTCCATCTCTTCCACCGTGCCTCCGAAATCATTCATACTTCCACAGATCACCGTACGAAATCCCAACAATTCCGAAGCCTGTATGTGAGGCTCGGTATCCAGGTACATATCAAAATTCGCGGTGATCCCCCCGGTTAAATATTCCAAAATGGCGATCTGACTTAAATAAAATTGATCTTCTGGCGTCAAATGAGCCTCCAGGGGAAAAATCTTATGAAACAGCCACTGATTCAAAGGAAGATCGTCGGCATAAGATCGACCAAAGGTCATGGCGGAATGGGTGTGAGCATTTTTAAATCCCGGCATTAATAAATTCCCGTGACAATCCAAATCTTCTTCAAATTCCATATCCCATTCTTTTTGTGGACCCACATAATAAATCTGATCCTGATCCGTAAGGATTTCTCCATGAAAAATGGGGGTATTGTCCACCATGGTACAGATCCTTGCATTGGTAAATCTCTTCATTCCATTCTCCTTTCTCTATGTGAAGCTCCGATTATCGTATCGTTCGTTTCATCGATGGATCCTCAAACATTTCCTTCCTTCCTAAAAAGTAAAAAAACCTCAGAAAACTGAGGAAAATGAGGAATGCGAGGAATACGAAAAATACGAACATATAAGGAATCTTTAACTCAGTCAAAGCAATGCTTTGACTGAGTTAAATCCATTTGAATTAAAGATCATCAATAATGGCTCCGCCGATTCCTCCGCCATAAGCTGCCGTTTGTACCGGTTCAAATGACATGGTAAAGGTTGAATCCGTATCGTCGGTAATGATGGTTGAATTTGTAGGAGTGGTATCTCCTTCCAACGCTTTCGCCATACGACTTACCGCACCATATACCAATTTCTGGAATTTCGGGGATTGGGTTTCACCTACTTTGGAAACTTCCATATGATTCAAAGGTACTTTGCTGATTCCGCATGCCATATTGGTAATGCAGGAAACACCACATACTTTCATTCCCATATGTTTCCCGGCAATGGCTTCCACCGCCGTACTCATACCCACAACGTCGCCGCCTAAAACCTGGCACATCTTAACTTCTGCTTCTGTCTCATACTGAGGTCCGCGCATCTGTACATAAACACCTTCACGAAGAGGGATGCCTACTTCACGGGAAGTGGTACGGATCACCTTACATAATGTGTCATCGTAAATATGATCCATGGATACGAAACGATCTCCATATTCCGGGATGTTCGCGCCTCTTAAGGGAGAAGGCATGAAGCTTGCAATGTGATCGGTGATCATCATAAAATCTCCAGGGCGATACATGGTATTTGCACCACCGGCAGAATTGGTTAAAAATAACACTTCTGCACCTAAACGCGCCATTACACGTATTGGCAATACTACATCGGACATATCATATCCTTCGTAATAATGCACTCTTCCTTGCATCATAATAACCGGGGTTTTTTCAATATAACCCATAATAAAACGTCCCTTGTGGCCGTCCACCGTAGAAACCGGAAATTCTTCCAGCTCACCATATTCTACGATCGCTTCCTGTTTAACGGATTCCGCCAAACTTCCCAGACCACTCCCTAAAACAATGGCTATTTGAGGTTTGAATTCTGTTTTTTTGCGAATCTGCTCTACGCAGGATTCAACTTTTTCATAGATTGGATTCAATATCTTCACTCCTTCCTCATAATATATTATAACCTTTTTTTCTACAATTGTAAACAAAATTATGAAAAAATTTCTAAAAAAAATCCAGAAAAACCCGATTGGAAACATCCAACCCTTTCTCGGTCAAATAAATCCTTCCCGACTCCTTTTTTAACAAATGTAATTTTCGGTTTTTTTCCACCACACCGGGAAAATCGTTTTCGATGTCCGAATGAAATCTTTCGTTGTATTCTTCAGAAGAAATTCCCTGGATCTTTCGCAATCCTAAGATCATAAATTCTGTTTTCTCATCGGATGGGGAAAGCTCTTCGGTCAGGGTCATGGGACTGTGGAATGCAGAAAGGATCTGGTGATATTTTTCCGGGTCTGAAACATTTTGATACCGTTTATTTCCCAACTTGGAAGACGCTCCCAGACCAAGACCAAGATAAGGGGATAAATCCCAATATTTCAGGTTATGTTGACAGGCAAATCCTTCCTTTGCGTAATTGGATATTTCATATCGAAGATAGCCGTGATCTTCCAGCACTTCTTTGGCTTGTCGATACATCCCACGATCCGTCTCTTCGTCCACGGCTCCAGTGGGGTATTTTTCATAAAAAGGGGTATTTTCTTCAATGATCAGACTATAGCAGGAAATATGGGTTGCCCCAGAGTTTGTGGCCGTTTGCAATGTCTCATAAAAAGAAGAAACGGTCTGACCGGGAATGCCACTCATTAGATCCAGATTCAAGTTGGAAAACCCGACTTCTTTGATCTGATCGATCCCCCTAAGAGCCTGTTCTTTTGTATGGATCCGCCCCAGTGCCCGCAATTCTTCATCCTGAAAAGACTGCACGCCCAGACTAACCCGGTTGATCCCTAGTTTTTTGTAGCCTTTTAATTTTTCCAGTGTTATGGTTCCCGGGTTCATTTCCATGGAAATTTCCGCCTGGGAACTTACCTGGAAATATTGATGGATCCGTTCAAAAACCGGTTCCAGATCTTCACCGGTAAGTATACTGGGTGTCCCTCCGCCAAAAAAGATGGTGTCCACCTCTCGTTCAGTCTTTCCTAGAATATCCGGCGCCTGGGATAGTTCCTTGCAAAGATCCTGTAGATACGTTTGTATCTTTTCTGTTTGGGGGCGGGCGCCGCAGGGGAACGAAAGAAAATCACAATAGTCGCATTTTTTTACGCAAAAGGGAATGTGAATGTATAAGCCCAGCATATTATTTTTCCTCGTCTAATTTTAAAACACTCATAAATGCTTTTTGCGGAATTTCAACATTCCCGATCTGGCGCATTCTCTTCTTTCCTTCTTTTTGTTTTTCAAGGAGTTTCTTCTTTCGGGAAATATCACCGCCGTAACACTTGGCAAGTACGTCCTTTCGAACAGCCTTTACCGTTTCTCTGGCAATGATCTTATTCCCAATGGCTGCCTGAATGGGAATTTCAAATAAGTGTCGGGGAATTTCGTTCTTCAGCTTTTCGCACATTTTTCTTCCCCGTTCGTAAGCGGAGCCTTCAAATACAATAAAGGACAGGGCATCCACTTCTTCCCGATTGATGAGAATGTTCATCTTGACCAGGGAGGACTCCTGATAGCCGATCATTTCATAATCCAAAGAAGCATATCCTTTGGAACGGCTCTTTAAGGAATCAAAGAAATCATAGATAATTTCATTTAAGGGCAAGGTATAAGTGAGAAGTGCCCGGGTCTCTTCCAGGTATTTCATATCTTCATAGATCCCTCTCCGTTCCTGGCAAAGGGTCATGATCGATCCCACAAATTCTGATGTAACCATGATCTCAGCCCGTACCATTGGTTCTTCCATATGGTCGATCTCCGAAGGATCCGGTAGGTTGGAGGGATTGGAAACCTCCACCATTTCTCCATTGGTTTTGTATACATGGTAAACCACGCTGGGAGCGGTGGTGATCAAGTCTAAATTATATTCCCGTTCCAGACGTTCCTGGATCACTTCCAGGTGAAGAAGTCCTAAAAATCCACATCGAAAGCCAAAGCCTAACGCCGCGGAAGTCTCTGCTTCAAATTGTAAGGAAGCATCGTTCAATTGTAATTTTTCCAAAGCGTCTCGTAAGTCATCGTAGTGAGCTCCATCCGCGGGATACAATCCGCAATAAACCATAGGTTGAACCTGCTTGTATCCAGGTAGTGCCTCCGCGCAGGGGTGATCCGCGTCGGTGACCGTATCTCCCACACGGGTTCCTTCAACGTTTTTCAAGCTGGCAGTAATGTAACCCACCATCCCGGCTTCCAATTCTTCGCAGGGAATAAATTGTCCCGCCCCGAAGGTTCCAACTTCCACTACTTCTTCCACCATTTGGGTGGCCATCATTTGAATCTTACTTCCTTTCCGAACCGTTCCGTCAAAGATCCGGCAAAAAATGATCACGCCTTTATACGCGTCATAAATGGAATCAAAGATCAAAGCTTTTAAGGGGGCGCTTGCATCTCCGGCTGGAGCCGGTATTTTCTTTACGATCTGCTCCAGTACCTCTTCGATGTTCATTCCCATTTTCGCGGAGATCAACGGCGCGTCATCTGCCTCGATCCCAATAATATCTTCGATTTCATTTTTTACCCGTTCCGGATCCGCGCTGGGAAGATCGATCTTATTGATCACCGGCATGATCTCCAGATCATGATCGATGGCTAAATAGCAATTGGCCAACGTTTGTGCCTCAATCCCCTGGGCCGCGTCCACGATCAGAATGGCCCCTTCGCAGGCAGCCAGACTCCGGGATACTTCGTAGTTGAAATCCACGTGTCCCGGGGTGTCGATCAAATTAAAAATGTATTCTTCCCCGTCTCTGGCTTCATATACGATCCGAACGGTTTGGGCCTTAATGGTAATGCCACGCTCACGCTCCAGATCCATGTTATCCAGAACCTGGGCCTGCATTTCCCGACTGGTAAGCAGACCTGTTTTTTCAATGATCCGATCCGCCAAGGTAGACTTGCCGTGATCAATATGAGCGATAATGCAAAAGTTTCTAATATGGGTTTGATCTATCTGTGACATTTGAACATGTCCTTTCTGAATGATTGGTATATTTCGAAAGAGCCGGTAAACGTTTAAGTTATGAACTCTCTGTACATTCTAACATAAATTATTCTCTTTGGCTACTTGAAGTTTTTAAAAAATTATTGTATGATATACATGTATGTTGAAATTATGGAAAGGATGTTTTTGATCATGAGAAAAATACTATCTCTTTTATTATCCTGCACTTTATTGGCAGGTATCTTTACATCTCCGGTCTCTTCTGTAAAAGCCGCTCAAAAACCAAATTTAAACTATCATAAGCTGAAAATTTCCGTTGGTTACGCGAAAAAATTAAAAGTAACCGGAGCCAAAGGGACCATCACATTCCGTTCGGCGAACAACTCCATTGCAGCGGTTTCTGCCAAAGGAAAGATCACCGCTTTAAAAGCCGGGAAAACCAAGATTTACGCAACGACAAACAAGAATAAAACTCTTTCCTGTAACGTAAAGGTTGTAAAAAAGAACGCCAAACCCGGCACCTATGCCAACCCTTATTCCGCCTATAAAAAACAAACCATTCCTTTTTATGACGGAAGCAAGAAAGTAGGAACGTTTCAGATCAAATTAAATTCTTTCCTTTCCGGAAGTAAAGCTTACAGTAAGCTTTCGGATGGTTCGGTGAATTTAAAACCTACCGATACCCAGGAGTATATCATCTTCTATTTTCAGATCAAATATAAATCCGGGAAGGACTTAACAAAAGCCAAAACGGTTTTCAATTATTACAAAAATATTTTTGATCCGGATACATTAGAAAGCCTTGTGAATGTTGACTGGGGATTCTTAACCGAGCCGGGGCTCTATGAAGATCTAAGTGATGTGAATTTAAGTCCGAACACGTCCCGAAGCTGCTATAAAGCAATCCTGGTGGAAAAGGGACACACACCGGTTCTGTATCGCATCAAAACCGGAAAAGGTGAGGATCAATATACCTGGTTTACAACCGGGAAATAAGGATTTTCTCTTCTTTCTTTTATCCGGATTCCATGGTGAATTCTATCGAAAATCCATGGTAAATTCCGATTTACCGGATTCATACGTCCAAGTGCCTACACTTCCGTTTACAATGGTAAATTGAGGCGCTTTGTGACCAATATCTGTTTGAAAGATCAGGGGCACGTGACAGTCTTTTAAGACCAGGCGTGCTCCTTCTTCGTAGGTATAGCCGGTTGAACTCTCAAAGAACATCGGGCGTCCGAATATAAATCCTTTGGCTGTTTGGAACCATCCGGCTTCTTTTAATTGCCACAAACTACGGATCAAAGAGGCGTCATCGGTTGCAAAACTCTCCAAATACCACAAGATCCCGTCCTCGGCATATTTTTCTAAAAAGGGTGTGATTGAGCCATAAGGAGTTCCACACAACGTGATCAACACATCCAAACATCCTCCCAACATTCGTCCCTGTACCGTAACCCTCTCCTTATCGCAAATTGCAACCGAGGGGAGGTCTTTATGATAAACCGCCGTAGGATCTTCCTCCTCATAAAATGCATTCTCGTAATAAGGAAATGTACACTGGGTTACCGACTGTTTTTGAAGGATCTTTACATTTTGTTCCAAAGCCGGATGCCAGGGGGACATGGCAAAATCATTGAAGTTGGTTCCATACACCGATGCCATGTCGCAAAGAACGGTTAAGGGAAAGGTAAGGCAGGTATTATCCGAAAACCCCTGGAATAAGGTGGGGGTTTTGGCCATCTTCTCAAAATCCAAACAGGGAAGAATTTCCATGAAATAATCGCCGCCTTTGGCAGAAATGATCACCGGTACATGGGGATCTTCCCAGAGATCCATAAGTTCCTTCTTACGAATCTTAGCATCTGCGCTTCTTCCATGCTCCTCTCCGGTTAACACATGGTTGGTAGGCAAAACAGAAAATCCTTTTTCTTCGAAATGTTGTTTGGCATATTGGAAACGGTAACGGTCAAACTCCTTGGAATTTCCACCGCTGGGAGCGCATACCCCAATGGTATCTCCCGGTTTTAAAAACGAAGGATAAATCATAGGAAGTCTCCTTTCTTGCTTTTTCTATGGTTTTATGGTATGATTTTACTATTAAATCCGATTGAAAGAAAGGAATATAAGATTATGAGTAAAAAAAATCCCGTAGTTACATTTAAAATTCAAGGAAAATCGCCGATCATCGCCGAATTATACCCGGATATCGCACCGAATACCGTAAATAATTTCATTCATTTGGTGCAAAAAGGTTTTTACAATGGTTTGACCTTTCACCGTGTGATTCCGGATTTTATGATCCAAGGCGGAGATCCCAACGGCAATGGAATGGGTGGTCCCGGCTACAGCATTAAGGGGGAATTTAATCAGAATGGTTTTGCCAATCCTTTGGAACATACCCCCGGGGTATTGTCCATGGCAAGAGCTCAGATTCCTGATAGTGCCGGCTCACAATTCTTCATCATGCATAAAGCCGCTCCTTATTTGGATGGGCAATATGCAGCATTTGGAAAAGTGATCGAAGGATTGGACGTAGTGGATGAGATCGCATTAACTCCCAGAGGGGAGGCTGATTGCCCGTTAACGCCGGTTATCATGGAAGAAGTTACCGTGGATACCTTCGGCGTAACCTACCCCGAACCGGAAAAAATGTAAAATCGAATTATTTTACCAGTTCACCGATGTAATAGAAACCCATACTCTCCGTAAGTTTTACGGGGAGTATTTTTCCGATTAAAGAAGCATCTCCCTTGCAATGAACCAGATCGTTGTTCGTAAGCCGTCCGGTAATCATCGTGGAATCCTGGGCGTTGATTTCTTCAAATAGCACCTCTTCCACCTTTCCTACCCCCGCTTTATGGATTTCCGCGGAAATTTTATGAATCTCTGCCAACATCCGATCAAACCGATCTTTTATTATATCTTCCGGAACCTGATCCGGCATTTTGGCCGCCGGCGTTCCCGTTCTTTTAGAATAAATAAAGGAATACACGCTGGCATACCTGGCCTTACGGATCACATCCATGGTTTCTAAGAAATCCTCTTCGGTCTCGCCGGGAAAACCTACGATAATATCGGTTGTTAAGGCAACATCCGGAATTTTTTCTTTGATCTTATCTACCCAATCCATGTATTGTTTTTTGGTATAATGGCGATTCATTTTCTTTAACAGTCGATCGCTTCCGCTTTGAAGAGGAAAATGCAATTGATTGCAGATTTTCTTACTCTTTGCCATAACATCGATCATTTCATCGGTAATGTCTTTCGGGTGCGGCGTCATAAAACGAATGCGCTCAAGGCCGTCCACCTGTTCCACCATTTCTAATAATTTTGCAAAAGTTATAGGGTTTTTTAAAGTCTTGCCGTAGGAATTCACATTTTGTCCTAACAGCATCACCTCTTTGGCACCACTTTTTACCAGGTCTTTTACCTCTTTCAGGATCTCTTCCGGTTCTCGGCTTCGCTCTCTTCCCCGAACATGAGGAACAATACAGAACGTACAGAATTTATCGCATCCATATGCGATGTTTACACTGCCTTTAAAGGGATATTTACGAACGCTGGGTAAATGATCTTCGACCACTTCTCCGGGCTTATCCCATACATCCACATAGAGAACATCATTCAACAATTGATGATAAAAAATTTCCGCCAATTGATATACATTATGGGTTCCAAATACCAAATCCACAAACGGGTAAGAGGTCCGTATTTTTTCTACAGCAGTAGGCTCTTGCATCATGCAGCCGCAAATCCCGATCTTCATATGGGAATTCTGACTTTTTTGACGTTTTAAATACCCCAATCTTCCGTACAATTTCTGATTGGCATTTTCTCTTACCGTACACGTATTATAAAGAACAAAATCCGCCACGGCATCTTCCGTAGGCTTATATCCCATCATCTCGAAGATCGCCAGCAATTTTTCCGAATCCCTGGCATTCATTTGACAACCCATGGTTTGAATGGATACCGTTAAATCTCTTTGTAATTTGGTTTCTTCCTCCTGTACCCATTTTTTACATTTTTCAATAAAGAAAATCTGTCGTTCCGGCTCACGTTCCGGGGCGGTTACGGGGATTTGTTCTACCATGAAACTACATTCCTTTCGTGCGTAAAGAGTTTGCTCCTTACGTGATCGCTTTAAAATTTCCCAAGATCATCAATTTTTTCGCATCGTCCTTGATGCCTCTTAATGCATTTTGCACACCGGGGTCCAATAAATTCCCTTCTACATCCACAAAAAAACGATATTCCCAGTTCTTCTCTTTGATGGGGCGGGATTCGATCAAAGACAGGTTCAAATGATTAAATTGAAAATGAGACAGCGTCCGGTACAAAGATCCGCACTCGTGTTTTAATTCAAAACAAAGGGCTAACTTATTACTGTCTTTCTGATAAAAAGGTTTATGATGAATGATGATAAACCGGGTAGCATTGGACTGTTCTTGCTGGATGCTATCCTTTAAGATCTCCAGGTTATACACATGTGCGGCAACCGGCGCGGCAATGGCTAATGCCGCCGGATCCCCCATTTCACGAACCTTTTTTGCTGCATCTGCCGTACTTTCACAGGGAATCTGCTGAAGGTTGGGATATTGACTTAAGAATCTGGCACATTGCATTAATCCCTGGGGGTGAGAATATACCTTTGTTGCCTTCTCGAAAGAAGCACCGGGAAGTCCCATTAAACTTTGAGTGATGGGACGAATGTATTCTCCTACAATATAAACATTTTTATCCAGCAACAGATCATAATTTGCGGTAATCCCGCCGGTAGAGGAATTCTCAATGGGTAAGACTCCAAAATCGGCTGCTTCCTGTTCCACTTGATCCATCACACTTTGGAACGTAGGGGCAGAAATTCCTTTGATATCTTTGCCAAAGAAATCCATCATGGCCTGTTGGGTATGGGTTCCGGGGGGGCCAAAAAAACATACCTTTGTATTTTGATCCATCGGAAATTTCTCGTACATTTGGAACGAATAGATCTCCGCTTTGGGATGGATCTCTCGGTATTGGTATTTTCGACTAAGGGACATGATCTGCGTAAATAACTCTTCAACCGCCTCTTTGTTAAAATCCGTGGAAGCCATGCTTTGCAATTTTTCCAATTTTTCCTGCTCGCGAATGGGATCATAGACCGGTTTATTGGTGGCCTTCTTATACGCGGCCACTTCATTGGATAGTACCATTCTCTCTTCAAAAAGATGAACGATCTTACGATCGATCACATCAATTTGTTCCCGGGATGTAGCTAAATCCTGCATGCGTTCCCTCCTTTATTTTGTTTCGAATTCCTGAAGCAACTGCATCATGGATTTCTTCAGAACCGGATGGATCCAATAGGGGGCCAGTTCCACCATCGGCTTCAATACAAAATCCCGATTGCAAAGATCCGGATGGGGAATGACCAGATCCGGACGTTGCACGATCCAGTCCTCATAGAATAAAATATCAAGATCCAACGTTCTGGGACCCCAATGAACCGTTCGTTCCCGATGTTCTTTCGCTTCGATCTCATGAAGTTTTTCCAGAAGTTCTTCCGGTGTATATAAAGTTTCCATGCGAAAAACGCCATTTAAAAAGTCATCCTGATCTTTCACCCCATAAGGCTTCGTTGTGATCCATTCCGAGCTTTGAAGATTACGAATCCATGTACAGGCTGAAAGTTCCTTAAAAGCCCTTTCTAGGTAAGCGCTTTTCGGCTCAATGTTGGAACCGGCTCCTAAAAACACGGGATGCCAACCACGACAAACGGTTACCGATACAGTATCTAAAGGCAATAAAATGGGGGCCCATGGTTTTTTTACACAGACCTCCACTTTTTGTAATCGTTCATAATGAAGCAATAATTCATTGGCAATATTTTCCGCCAGAGCTTCAATTAATTGAAATCGTTTGTTTGACATGAAGTCATGGATAAAATGGGCAACTTCCGAATAGTCCAAGGATTCATGAATATCGTCGTTTCGTCCGCTTTTTCGCAAATCCAGGAACAGTTTTAAAGAAACCATGAATTTTTGTCCCAGGGCATGCTCTTCTTCCAACAAGCCATGATGACTAAAACATTCCAAGTCCTTGATTTCAATCAAATCCATATTATTTCCTCATTTCAAAGAAATTTGCAAGATCTTTTTCGGAAAGATCTCCTTTTTGTGCCATGGTCGTTGTAAGAGCACCGATTTTCTTA
Source organism: uncultured Eubacterium sp. (assembly GCA_937915825.1). GTDB lineage: Bacteria > Bacillota > Clostridia > Lachnospirales > Lachnospiraceae > Eubacterium_F. The sequence goes on along the minus strand of CALGGT010000022.1, from coordinate 3,283 downwards.
ATGCCCCGCATGGCCATGCACATATGTTCCGCTTCCACCATAACGATCACGCCTTTCGGCTCTAATTCTTCATAAATGGCAGTCGCGATCTGATCGGTCATTTGCTCTTGAATCTGAGCCCGTCTGGCATAAACTTCCACGGTTCGCGCAAGTTTGGATAAGCCCACGACTTTCTGATCCGGTAAATAACCGATGGTCACTTTTCCAAAAAACGGAAGCAGGTGATGTTCACACAGGGAATGAAAAGGAATGTCTTTTTCCAGGATCATTCCGGATAAATCCGTGTGAAATACCTTGCTTAGATGAACCTTGGCATCGCATTCGTAGCCTGCGAATATTTCTTTGCACATTCTGGCAATGCGATCCGGTGTGTCCACCAAACCTTCTCTGGATGGGTCCTCGCCAATTCCCTCCAGGAACAGGCGAGTCGCTTCTTTTATTTTCTTCTCATCCATGTTCTTTACTCATATAGGGGATAACGATCGGTCAGGGACTTCACGATCTCCATCGCTTGTGCTTTATTTGCGTTCACATCATCAATTAACAAAGAGATAGCCAATGCAACTTGGTCCATATCCTCTTCGTTTAGTCCGCGGGTGGTAACTGCCGCGGTTCCCAAACGGATTCCGCTGGTTACAAAAGGACTTTGAGGATCGTTGGGGATGGTGTTCTTATTCGCGGTAATATTAGCCTCGTCCAACCATGCCTCTACCTCTTTCCCGGTTAAATTCTTGGATACCAGGTCAATTAACATCAGATGATTATCGGTACCACCGGATACAATGTCCACGCCTCGTTTCATCAACCCTTCACTTAATGCCTTCGCATTCTGAACCACTTGTTGTCCATATACTTTAAACGAAGGATCCAACGCCTCTTTCAAACAGATCGCTTTCGCCGCGATCACGTGCATCAAAGGACCACCCTGGGTTCCCGGGAAAATGGCCTTGTTTAATTTATGCTCCGTGGCAAATTCTTCCGAAGAAAGGATCATGCCGCCACGAGGTCCTCGTAAAGTCTTATGCGTGGTAGTTGTGGTAACATGGGCATAAGGAATGGGACTTTCATGAACGCCGGCAGCAACCAAACCTGCAATGTGAGCCATATCCACCATTAAATAAGCTCCCACTTGATCCGCGATCTCGCGGAAACGCTTGAAATCAATTTTCCGACAGTACGCGCTGGCACCGGCAATGATCATCTTCGGCTTGCATTCCTTGGCAATTTTTTCTACCGCATCGTAATCAATGAATCCTTCATCGGTAACACCATACGGAACGATGTTATAATACGTTCCGGAAATATTGGCAGGGCTTCCATGGGATAAATGTCCGCCGTGATCCAGATTCATACCCATGACGGTCTCGCCGGGTTTTACCAAGGCGAAGAATACCGCCATATTAGCCTGAGCACCGGAATGAGGCTGAACGTTGGCATAGGTACATCCGAATAATTTCTTCGCACGCTCTCTGGCTAAATCTTCAATGATATCCACATATTGGCATCCGCCATAATAACGCTTACCGGGATATCCTTCAGCGTATTTATTGGTACAGGTACTTCCCATAGCAGCCATGATCGGTTTGCTCACAAAGTTTTCGGAAGCGATCAATTCCAGGTGATCCTGCTGTCTTTTGGTTTCCTGTTCCATCGCTTTGGCAATATCCGGATCTGCCTTTACAATTTCATCAAATGAATACATAGTTTTGAATTCCTTTCTTTTTTATGCTTCGTCAATGGCTTTTCCAATGTCATGACGCATGTATTTGTTCTCAAACGTAATCCATTCCGTTGCCGCGTAAGCATTGGCCCGGGCTTCTTTTAAATCGTTGCCTTTCGCCGTAACTCCCAGCACGCGACCGCCATTTGTTACAATCTCTCCCTTGTGGTTGAAAGCGGTGCCGGCATGAAATACGTAATATCCTGTTTTATCTTTAAAGGTATCCAACCCTTGGATCACTTTTCCTTTTTCGTAAGCTAACGGATACCCATCCGAGGCTAATACCACACATACAGCCGCATTGTCTTCAAACGTAAGATCGATCTTATCGAGTGTGCCGTCCACGCAGGCTTCCATGGTATCGAGCAGATCCGTCTTCATACGGGGAAGAACAACCTGTGCTTCCGGATCGCCAAAACGCGCGTTATACTCCAAAACCTTCGGTCCGTCCGGTGTGAGCATCAGACCAAAGAAAATGATTCCCTTAAATTCCCTGCCCTCGCTTGCCATAGCGTCAACACTCTTCTGATAGATGTACTTCTTACAGAATTCGTCAACCTCTGGTGTGTAGAACGGGCTGGGTGAGAATGTTCCCATACCGCCTGTATTTAAGCCCTGGTCGTTATCCTTGGCGCGCTTGTGATCCTGTGCGCTTGTCATAATCTTGATGGTTTTGCCGTCAACAAAAGACAAAACAGAGACCTCGCGGCCTGTCATGAACTCCTCGATGACAATCCTGTCACCGGCGCTTCCAAACTGTTTGTCGACCATGAGTTCCTTAACGCCTGCCTTCGCCTCCTCTAGGTTCCGGCAGATTAAAACTCCCTTGCCAAGAGCCAGACCGTCAGCCTTCAAAACTGTAGGCATTGGCGCTGTCTCGAGATAATCAAGTGCATCCTCAGGGTTATTAAATGTCTCATAAGCTGCTGTAGGTATGTCATACTTCTTCATAAGATCCTTAGAAAATGCCTTGGAACCCTCAAGAATAGCTGCATTCTTTCTGGGACCGAAAACTCTAAGCCCCTCAGCCTCAAATGCGTCCACGATACCGCCGACAAGAGGATCGTCCATACCTACGACTGTTAAGTCAATCTCCTTCTCCTTTGCAAATGCAACTAACTTATCAAACTCCATGGCGCCAATCGGAACGCACTCTGCAACAGATGCGATGCCCGCATTGCCGGGAGCACAGTAAATCTTATCAACCAACGGGCTCTTGGCCACCTTCCAACATATAGCGTGCTCTCTTCCGCCGCCACCGACAACTAATATCTTCATTTGCATCCTTTCTGCTTTGCTGCAGCTGCCCGCTCCGCGTCCGTCATAAGACGCATTCCCGCTGCTGCGGCAACATTCAAATGAGTACTTATGATCTGTAAAAACGATCAGTGGTGGAACAATCGCAGGCCCGTAAACGCCATGACCATATCGTGCCTGTCGGCGGCCTCGATCACCAGGTCGTCCCGCACGGAGCCGCCGGGCTGGGCAATATAAGTGACGCCGCTGGCAAAGGCCCGCTCGATGTTGTCCGAGAATGGGAAGAAGGCGTCTGAGCCAAGGGCT
>CALGGT010000021.1 GCA_937915825.1 uncultured Eubacterium sp. | reverse complement strand
GCTCTTCCGATCTCCCTACCGCCTCTCCCAATGACATTGAAAAGGCGCATCATTATCTGTGGAGATTTTGGGAACATATGCCGAAAGCCGGTCACATGGCTATATTTGACCGTACTTGGTATGGAAGAGTGATGGTGGAACGGATTGAGGAATTTGCCACCCCTCAAGAATGGGGACGGGCCTACCAGGAGATCAACGAGATGGAAGAACAATTGGTAGACGCCGGTTGTATTGTGTTAAAATTTTGGATGCACATAGACAAGGATGAGCAGGAACGCCGATTTAAAGATCGGGAAGAACGTCCGGAAAAACAATGGAAGATCACGGAAGAAGATTGGCGTAATCGGGCGCGTTGGGACGATTATGAGAAAGCCGTGGACGAAATGATCCTTCGAACCTCTACCCCTCATGCACCCTGGATCGTGGTGGAAGCCAATTCCAAACTGTATGCACGTATCAAGGTTTTAAAAACTGTGGTAGAGGCCCTGGAACAACGTTTAGGGGGTGTCTGATCCCTCCTCATCCCGGTGAAAACCGGGATTGGCAACGCGAATGCCGTTGATTTCTACGGTGTCGTTGCATTCGATGACAATACAGGGGATCCCATCGATCACCTTGGTTTCTACCAAATCCGATCGATCCGGATTTACCTGGATCTTTACATCCGGCGTGGTAACTTCGAATTTTCGCAGGGAGGCAATGTTGGTAGCGGCCAGGCTTTTGTGACTGCCAACATGTTCTTCAAAGGATTCTTTGGCTTTTTCAATGTGTTCGTTCTCTACGCCGGCCTCGGATAATAAGTGTGTAAATTCCGGAACTCCTAAGGTTAAGGGTTCCGGATTTTCTTTGTTCTGTTCCACCATTTCATTTAATTCCACATGAATGTGTTTAACGGTATCTGTATCACAGGACTCGCCTAAGGAATCCTCCAGAATGGTCTGGAAGGTTTCTTTTTGTTCTTTATAGGTGATGGGCATGTCACAAGCCAGAAGTTCCTTGCAAAAATCGATCTCTTCTTCGGAGGCGTTCTTGGTATAGAAAAGAAGGCTGTGAATGTCGGTGGAGCGATTGTTGAAAGCCGGATATAAGAAACCGTTTAACGGTGCCTGCACCACCCAATCCCTGGGAGAATCCTCGATCTGGTTGTCAATCTTGTTGTAATAAAGAGCGGGTTTTGTAAGTTTTAGAGGACATAGCGAACACAAAATAAAATCATAGATCTCATCGGAGGTATCGTTTTTGGTACCATCGGTGTTGATCACCGGCACATCGTAAGCGCCGTGAACCAGTAAGATCAAATAATTGCTGTCGTTGGGATAGCTTTCGATCACGTCATCGTAGAAAAATTGCAGCAATTCCTCATCCTCCAATTTGGAAGAACGCATGTTTTGCAAGCGTTTGGCGGGACCGTTCTCCTTCCTTTCCTCCTCCAGGGGAAAGTCCATGGAGATCAGGTTTTTCGCTAATGTTCCGGACATGCTCTTACGTAAGATATCCAGATACCGGTTGGTTTCTTCCTCGGAAAGAGAGAAGAAAGGATGAGAAAAGGTGGTGCGCTTTTCTTTCTCGGCATCTACGTAGCAACCGGCGATCCGGGTTAAAATATGATCTTCTTTCTGAATGATTTTTTTGATTTCGGCAATTTCGTATTTATTCATGATCGTTCCTCCCTAAGTCTTATGACGATGTATGTTTTGTTATGTTATTCCAACCTGGTTTCTTTCTTTTTATACCATAAATGACGGGATTTGTAAACCTTGCCGGTTGACTTTACGAGCGTAATAGAATAAAATAGTATTGGAGTAGGATGGATTATGTATTGGAGGATAGAATATGTTGGAGCAGGATTTAGATCGTACATTTATGAATCAGATTCAGATTCCTGTGGATGATGCCCATTTATTCGGGGATAAGAAACTAAACTTTCAAAAAATGATGATGATGTATTCATGTGCGATCCGTGAAGTGAAAACCAAATTGCAGGTGCTCAATGACGAGTTAACCATTACCAGCCGGAGAAATCCCATTGAATTTATTAAATATCGTATTAAGCAGCCGGAAAGTATCTCAACCAAGCTTTTGAAAAAGGGCTATGATGTGTCGGTGGAGTCTGCGATGGAGCATTTGTCTGATGTGGCAGGTGTTCGGGTGATCTGCGCCTTTATTGATGATATCTATAAGGTGGCGGATATGCTAACCGCTCAGGATGATATTGTATTGATCCGAAGAAAGGATTACATTCAAAATCCCAAACCCAATGGATATCGAAGTCTTCACCTGATCGTGGAGGTGCCGGTATTTTTCTCGGATCATAAGGAAAATCTTCGGGTAGAGGTTCAGATCCGAACCATTGCCATGGATTTCTGGGCCAGTTTGGAGCATCAGCTGAAATACAAAAAAGACATTAAGGAAGCGGAATTGATCATAGATGAATTAAAGTCTTGCGCGGATGTGATCAATCAAACCGATACCCGGATGCAATCCTTACGGGATCGCATCGTGGAAAATCAAGAATAAAGAACCGGAGAAG
>CALGGT010000020.1 GCA_937915825.1 uncultured Eubacterium sp. | reverse complement strand
TGTGCTCTTCCGATCTCTGTAACGGTTCCATTTGGCATAGAAATAATCCTCCATAAAAAATATATTATAATAAACTCTGCTCTCTTTTTTATTTTGTAAACTTTTGTAACAAAATACTTACATGTTGTTATTAAAAACTTTTTTTGTGGAATATACCTACATGTAAGGGTTGAAAGGAAGCCCCCACGATGATAAGCAAGAAACCCCAAAACTTAATAATGACAAGTTGCTGCACGCTTAATAGCGTCTCAAATGCGCTTGCTTTGGAAACTTGTGACTTATCATTTACCCCAGGAGGTGTGTTATGGTAAGCATAAATACAAACCTCCAATCAATAATGGTTCAGTCGAACCTGAATTCGTCAACAAAAACGATGAATCAGGCAATCGAGCGCCTTACTACGGGTTTCAAAATCAACCACGCAAGCGATAACGCTGCAAACTACTCAATTGCAGCTAACATGAATTCAAAACTTTGTTCATATATGCAGGCAGAAGAAAATACAAGTATGGGATTAGATCTTATCCAGACTCAAAGTGCAACTCTCGAAACAATTTCTAATTTAACTATGCGTCTTCGTGCTTTAGCAGAACAAGCGCACAACGGAACATACGGCGCACAATCTCTTGCTGCAATCAATCAAGAAGGGCTTGCAATAACACAAGAAATAACACGGATTGCCCAATGTGCGGAATATAACGGCATTAGTCTGTTTGACGGAGCCGCTGCTAACTATGGCCTACCTCAAGCATCTAATGACGGCTTTATTGAAAAAGTTGTTGAGCGTGATACTTCCGGTATGACAAAATTATCATCAATCGCTGTTTCAACGAATTTAACAGAAGGCACCTATTCTATTTCCACCGCACAAGAGTTGGAGCAACTCGCCAAAATGACTAATGCAGGTCATGTTGGTGAAGATTGTGAATTTGTACTTGCAAATGACATAGATTCCTTCATTCTACTGCATCAAAAAAAGAGAAATGAAAGTGATTTACACTAACATTTCTCTTTTCGTTAAACAAAGATTTGAACTTTTATATCAAGCCATCGGCGATTAAACCTGTAAGGAATCCCATATTTTTTAACATGATTCCCTAGATCCTCATCGCAGTGATCTTGAATAAGTAAGGTGGAAAACGAATTACTTTCCTTCTTCGCTAATAGCTGCCTGTGCTGCTGCAAGTCTTGCTACCGGCACACGGAACGGTGAACAAGATACATAGTCCAAACCAATCTTATGGCAGAACTCAACGGAAGAAGGATCTCCACCGTGCTCACCACAGATACCAACATGAAGATTCGGGTTAACCGGTTTTCCAAGTTTGATCGCTGTATCCATCAACTTACCAACTCCGGTTTGATCCAATTTAGCAAAGGGATCGTTCTCGAAGATCTTAGCATCATAGTAAGCATCTAAGAACTTACCTGCATCATCACGGGAGAATCCGTAAGTCATCTGGGTAAGGTCATTGGTACCGAAGCAGAAGAAATCCGCATCCTTTGCGATCTCATCCGCTGTAAGAGCAGCTCTGGGGATCTCGATCATGGTTCCAACTTCATATTCTAAGTTTGCACCAGCTTCTTTGATCTCAGCGTCTGCGGTCTCAACAACAACTTTCTTAACATATTGAAGTTCTTTTAATTCGCAAACCAACGGAATCATAATTTCGGGTTTTACGTTCCAGTCGGCATGAGCTTTTTGAACCTCGATCGCTGCACGGATTACTGCCTTTGTTTGCATCTTGGCAATTTCCGGATACGTAACAGCCAGACGACATCCTCTGTGACCCATCATCGGGTTGAACTCATGAAGAGAAGAAATGATCGCTTTGATCTCATCGACGCTCTTATTCTTCGCATCTGCCAATTTTTGAATGTCTGCTTCCTCGGTGGGAACAAACTCATGCAAAGGCGGATCCAAGAAACGGATGGTAACCGGATTTCCTTCCAAAGCCTCATATAATGCTTTGAAATCGCTTTGCTGATAAGGTAAGATCTTATCCAAAGCAGCCTCACGCTCTTCAACGGTATCGGAGCAGATCATCTCACGGAAAGCAGCAATTCTGTCTTCCTCGAAGAACATATGCTCCGTACGGCAAAGACCAATTCCTTCCGCGCCAAGCTCTCTTGCTTTCTTCGCATCAGCCGGTGTATCCGCATTGGTACGAACCTTAAGTACACGATACTTGTCAGCCCACTCCATGATCTGACCGAACTCACCTGCGATCTGAGCATCTACGGTAGGAATCAAACCTTGGTAAATATTACCGGTTGTACCATCGATGGAAATCTCAGAACCTTCTGTAAATTCAACACCTGCTAAGGTGAATTTCTTATTTTCCTCATCCATGTTGATATCGCCACATCCGGATACACAGCAAGTACCCATTCCACGAGCAACTACGGCTGCGTGAGATGTCATACCACCACGAACGGTAAGGATTCCCTGTGCGCTCTTCATTCCTGTAATATCTTCCGGAGATGTCTCCAAACGTACAAGAACGACTTTCTCACCGCGACCTGCCCATTCTACCGCATCGTCAGCTGTGAATACAACTTTACCGCAAGCAGCTCCCGGGGAAGCACCAAGTCCTTTTCCAAGGGGAGAAGCAGCTTTCAATTCTGCTGCATCAAACTGGGGATGAAGAAGAGTATCTAAGTTACGAGGATCGATCATCGCAACTGCCTCTTTCTCTGTCTTATGTCCCTCTTTTACAAGATCACAAGCGATCTTCAATGCTGCAGGAGCCGTTCTCTTACCGTTACGACATTGAAGCATGAACAACTTCTTATTCTCAACGGTGAATTCCATATCCTGCATATCATGATAATGATTCTCAAGGATATCACATACTTTGATAAATTCAGCGTAAGCATCCGGGAATTCCTGCTCCATCTGAGCGATGGGCATCGGTGTACGAACACCGGCAACCACGTCTTCACCCTGAGCGTTCTTTAAGAACTCACCCATTAACTTATTCTCACCGGTTGCAGGATCTCTTGTGAAGGCAACACCGGTACCGGATTCATCATTCAAGTTACCGAATACCATGGGCATTACGTTAACGGCCGTACCCCAGCTATAAGGGATATCGTTATCACGACGATATACATTGGCACGAGGGTTATCCCAGGAACGGAATACTGCTTCTACAGCAAGTTTTAACTGCTCAACAGGATCGGAAGGGAAATCCTGTCCCAATTGATTCTTATACTCTGCTTTGAATTGAGCAGCCAATTCTTTCAAGTCCGCAGCTGTAAGCTCAACATCGTATTGAACCCCGCGGTCTTCTTTCATCTTGTCGATCAATTGCTCAAAATATTTCTTTCCAACTTCCATTACTACGTCAGAGAACATCTGAATGAAACGTCTGTAAGAATCGTATACGAAACGTTCAAAAGTAGGATCCGGATTTCCCTTGATCATAGCTTCCACTACTTCCTCATTCAAACCTAAGTTCAAAATCGTATCCATCATACCGGGCATGGATGCTCTGGCTCCGGAACGAACAGAAACCAAAAGGGGATTTTCCTTATCTCCGAATTTCTTTCCATTCTCATTCTCCATCCAAGCTACGCCATCCATGATCTGGCTCATAATCTCATCGTTGATCTTACGTCCGTCCTCATAGTACTGTGTACAAGCTTCCGTGGTTACGGTAAATCCTTGAGGTACCGGAAGTCCGATCTCGGTCATCTCGGCAAGGTTTGCACCTTTACCACCAAGCAAGTTACGCATGGTCATGTTACCTTCTTTGAAGGTATATACCCATTTTGCCATTTGCTTCATCCTCCTAATTTAATTATTTGTCGACGATCTTTCAGTTATAGGAACATACCTATACGAAAACCGTCATTGTTACTATTATAACATAAACCCGGGGAAAACAAAACAATAAATTACGTTTTTCCCCTATTTATGTCTCAACCTTTGTAATTGACGATCTTTCCAAAATCCGGTTTCAACGACGCGCCACCGATCAACCCACCATCAATGTTGGGTTTTTGCAAAAGTTCCGCTGCATTTCCCGCATTCATGGATCCGCCATATTGGATACGAACGGCGTCGGCAGTTGCCTTATCGTACATTTCCTCAATGGTGGCGCGGATTTGTCCGCATACCTCTTCGGCTTGATCCGCGGTTGCGGTTTTCCCTGTTCCAATCGCCCAGATCGGCTCATAAGCAATGACCATGTCTTTCACCTGATCCGCGGTTACGCCATCCAGATCCAACTTGATCTGCATGCGGATAAAGTCCATGGTTACACCTTTTTCTCTTTGCTCCAGAGATTCCCCGCAGCAAAGAATGGGAGTAATGCCTGCCTCAAAGGCTTTCTTTACTTTCCGATTCAACAAAGCATCGTCTTCTTTGAAGTAGTCTCTTCTCTCCGAATGTCCGATGATTACGAAGGAAACACCGGCATCCTTTAACATAGGCGCCGAAATCTCTCCGGTGTAAGCACCGCTTTCCTCAAAGTACATATTCTCTGCTCCCACTTTTACATTGCTTCCCTTGGTTGCTTCCACAACCGGAACAATATCAATGGCCGGCACGCAATATACTACGTCTACTTCATCATTTTGAACCAGATCCTTCAGTTCCTTCACCAATTGAACTGCCTCGCTGGGAGTTTTGTTCATCTTCCAGTTTCCGGCAATAATCTTCTTTCTCATGGAAGAGTCCTCCTTCTTATTTATCGTTCGCTGCTGCAACGCCGGGTAATTCCTTGCCCTCTAAGAATTCTAAGGAAGCTCCGCCACCGGTAGAAATATGGGTCATCTTATCCCCGAAGCCCAATTGATTAACAGCTGCCGCACTGTCTCCGCCGCCGATAATGGTTGTTGCGTCTTCTAAGTTCGCCAAAGCTTCTGCTACCGCAATGGTACCCTTGGCAAAGTTCGGCATCTCAAAACAACCCATCGGTCCATTCCAAACAACGGTTTTCGCATCGCCAATGGCATCCGCAAAAAGCTTTGACGATTCCTCTCCGATATCCAAACCTTCCATATCCGCCGGGATTTCACCCCGTCCTACGGTTTTGAAATTACAATCGTTGGAGAAATCATCTCCTACCACCGTATCAATGGGAATCAAAAGCTTTACGCCCTTCTCTTCTGCCTTTTTCTCCATGTTCAAGGCATATTCTTTATAGTCCGCTTCCAGTAAGGATTTTCCAACTTCTTCCCCATGGGCAGCCATAAATGTATACGCCATACCGCCGCCGATGATCAAAGTGTCCACCTTATCCAAAAGGTTTTCAATCACGGAAATCTTGGAAGAAACCTTTGCTCCGCCTAAGATCGCCACAAACGGACGAACCGGATTATTTACGGCATTGCCAAGGAAATCAATCTCTTTCTGCATCAAATATCCAACAACGGCCGTATCCACAAATTGGGTGACTCCTACGTTGGAGCAGTGTGCGCGGTGTGCCGTACCGAATGCGTCGTTTACAAATACATCACATAAAGATGCTAAATCTTTCGAGAAGGCTTCCTCGTTCTTCGTTTCTTCCGCACGATAGCGAGTATTCTCCAGGAGAACAACCTCTCCATCCTTCATTTGTGCTACCGCTGCCTTGGCATTCTCGCCCACGACATTGTCATCCGCTGCAAATGTTACGTTCTGTCCCAATAACTCGGACAAACGAACCGCAACCGGAGCCAGGGACAACTCTTTGATCGGCTCTCCCTTCGGTTTTCCCAAGTGAGAACAAAGAATCACCTTTCCACCATCTTTGATCAATTTTTGAATGGTGGGCAAAGCCGCTACTAAGCGGTTCTCGTCTGTAATCTTACCATCTTGCAACGGTACATTGAAATCACAGCGAACCAGGACTCTCTTACCACTCACGTTGATATCATCCACTGATTTCTTGTTTAGCATATCTTTTCTCCTTTCTTATAAATAGCTAAAAAAGGATCCGGTCCTTAAAGACCGGACCCTTTCTATGTCCGTATAAATCGTCGATTCCTCTTCGAAATTCACTATGCTAATTCACTGAAGAATTTAATGGTACGAACCATCTGGCTGGTATAAGAATTCTCATTGTCATACCAGGAAACAACCTGAACTTCATACAAGTCGTCGCCAACCGGGTTCACCATCGTCTGAGTTGCATCAAACAAGGAACCATAGGTCATTCCTACGATATCCGAAGATACGATCTCATCTTCCGTATATCCGAAGGATTCATTTGCTGCTGCTTTCATCGCTGCGTTAATATCCTCAACGGTAACGCCTGCTTTCTTAACAACTGCGGTTAAGATCGTAGTCGAACCGGTAGGGGTAGGTACACGCTGTGCGGAACCGATCAACTTACCGTTCAATTCAGGGATTACCAAACCGATTGCTTTCGCAGCACCGGTGCTGTTGGGAACAATGTTTACAGCTGCGGCACGAGATCTTCTCAGATCACCTTTTCTCTGAGGACCATCCAACGTCATCTGATCTCCGGTATAAGCATGGATCGTTACCATGATTCCGGATTGGATCGGTGCGAATTTGTTCAACGCATCTGCCATCGGTGCCAGGCAGTTCGTTGTACAGGAAGCTGCGGAAATGATGTTATCTTCCGCCTTCAATGTATCATGGTTTGTATTATATACAATGGTAGGAAGATCGTTTCCTGCAGGTGCAGAGATAACAACCTTACGAGCACCGGCATTAATATGAGCCTGTGCTTTCTCCTTGGAAGTGTAGAAACCGGAACATTCCAAAACTACGTCTACACCTAACTCACCCCAAGGGCACTCATTGGCATCCGGGAATGCATAGATCTTGATCTCTTTTCCGTCCACTGTGATGGAATCATCGCTGGAAGTAACCTTGTCCGCCTTCTCATACTTTCCTTGAGAAGAATCATACTTCAACAGATGAGCAAGCATCTTAGGGCTTGTTAAATCGTTGATCGCTACTACTTCATACCCTTCAGCACCAAACATTTGTCTGAATGCAAGACGTCCAATACGTCCGAAACCGTTAATCGCAACTTTTACTGCCATTGTCAATATCCTCCTAACAAATTTTCTTTTTTTAAGCCTTTTCTCATTTTATCGGCTTCATTACTTATCATACCTAATTTACGCATAAATTTCAAGACCTTTTTCAAAAAAACACAAGATTCTCTACATTCGATCGTACAGATCCATATATTCCTTCGCGGAGTTTGACCAGGAGAAATCCATCGCCATTCCCCGATCGATGATCCGGTTCCAATCCCGTTTCTTGTTGAAATACACATGTTTGGCGTAACGGATGGTATTTAACATCTCATGGGCATTGTAATTGGCAAAGGAAAATCCGGTGCCCTTCTGTTCAAATTCATTGTAAGGCTCTACGGTATCCTTTAATCCACCGGTTTCACGCACGATCGGCACGGTACCGTAACGCAGACTCATTAACTGACTCAGACCACAAGGCTCAAACAGGGACGGCATTAGGAACGCATCACAGGAAGCATAGATCTTATGGGCACGCTCATTGGAATAGAAAATATTCCCCGACACACGCTCCGGGTATTTCCAGGCAAAATGACGGAATAAATGCTCATATTTTTCTTCACCGGTGCCTAATACCACCAATTGGGTATCTTCCGCGCAGATCTCCTCGATCACATAATCGATCAGGTCGAATCCCTTTTGATCCGTTAAACGGGACACGATTCCGATCATAAACTTCTTCTCATCCTGCGCCAGTCCCAATTCCTTTTGCAAGCTTTTCTTATTCTTGATCTTTTCCTTACGGAATGTTCTGGCATCGTACTTGTGATCGATCAAAGCATCGGTAGCCGGGTTGTATTCGTCGTAATCCAACCCATTCACAATTCCGGTCAGACACCCGGATTTGGCATTGATCAATCCATCTAATTTCTCACCATAGAAGGGCGTCTTAATCTCTTCGGCGTAGGTTCGGCTGACCGTGGTGATCTGGTCCGCATAAACCAGGCCGCCCTTTAGGTAGTTGGCATCTCCGTAAGCTTCTAATTTATCCGGCGTAAAATAATACGCGTCCAATCCCGCGATATCCATCACCGTTTTCTTATCCCATACACCTTGGAATTTCAAGTTATGAATGGTCATGACCGACTTCATGTCACGGTAGAATTCACCCTGATGGAAGGAATCCTTTAAGTAGACAGGAACCAAACCGGTCTGCCAATCGTGGCAGTGAATAATATCCGGTCGGAAATCGATCAAAGGCAATGCTGACAACGCTGCTCGGGAAAAGAAGGCAAAACGTTCCACATCCTGATAGATTTCTCCGTAAATCTGACTGCCGCCAAAATAAAACTCATTATCCAGAAAATAATACGTAACCCCTTTTAATTCCAGACGAAATACTCCCACATATTGTTTCCTCCAAGCCAGCTCCACATAAAAACTGGTAAGGAATTCCATTTGATTCTTATACTCTTCCGGAATGGTCATATACTTAGGGATCATTACCCTGGCATCCACCCGCTCCTTATCAAAACATGCCGGTAAGGATCCTACAACATCCGCCAAACCGCCGGTTTTGACAAAGGGTACACATTCCGATGCAACAAACAAAACCTTCTTCATAGCTCAAACCTCCTTTGCGCTTTTCGCTCATTCTCATTATACATCATTTTCCCCGGTAACACAACAAAAAAAGGGTGCCCCTGATACAAAAAAAGGAAACCCTTACTCCAAAAAAAGGGCTTCCTGCATCCATCTTTTCTACTCTCCCACCGTAGCCAACATTTCCTCCGCCGGAAATCTCCGACCTGTAAATTCATAAAAAAACAATTCCGTCACCTGACAAAACTCTTCTTTGACTTTCTCGGACAAAGTAAACTGATATAAGGACTCCGGTGGCGTTGCCACAATATATTGCAGCGCATACACCGCAGCCTGGCTGATCTGCATTTTCTTTCCGCCGGGGTTTACGCCTCTTTCCAGGCAATTTTGACAGATCATTCCCTGGGATTCATAGCTGATCATGGTAAGATTCTGATGTTCCCCACAATGTACACAGGCAAATACCCGGGGGATCACACCATTAAAGGCCAGCATTTTCCAACAAAAAATATGCTTGACCAGATCTTTCCCGATGGATTCCACCTTCAGGGCTCGTAGGGATTGATACAAAAGCTTTAACACTTCCGTTCCCTCCATATCTTCTCGACAACAAAAATCCGCCACTTCACAGAAGAACAGCCCCATATAGATATCCGTCAGATCCTCCCGGATCTCCCCAAATCCGTTCTGAATATCCGCTCCGGTTATGTAGTAGGAATTCCTCCCCCGATAAATGGCAAATTTCCCGAACATGAAGGGTTCCGTCCCTCCCAATAAGGGACTTTTGGCTCTTCTGGCTCCTCGGGCAAACGCGGATATTTTCCCATATTCTTTTGTTAAGATGACCAGTCTTTTATCCCATTCTCCCACAGGAATCTGAGACAAAACCATGCCCGTAACTTCTTCCTTCATCTTACCTCATATCCGTATCGTTATGAAATCCGAAATTCTTCAACAGAAAATCGCTGTCCCGCCAATCCTTCTTTACCTTCACCCAAAGATTGAGATTCACTTTGCATTCTAACATTTGTTCCATTTCTTTTCGGGCTTCCATGCCGATCCTCTTCAGCATATGACCTTGTTTCCCGATGATGATCCCCTTATGGGAATCCTTCTCGCAGACAATGGTGGCGTCAATTTGATAAAGACCTTTCTTCCCGGGGTTGAATTTCATTTGATCCACCGACACGGCAATTCCGTGAGGCACCTCTTCCGACAGCAAACGCAAGGTCTTTTCCCGGATCAATTCCGCTACGATCTGACGCACCGGCTGATCCGTCACCGTATCTTCTTCATAAAATTTCGGTCCCTCCGGCAAGTAGGAATAGAGAACGTCAATTAGTTCACGGACCCCTTCTCCGGTTTTAGCCGACAACGGTAGAATCTCGGAAAATTCCATTTTTTTAGAGTATGCGTCAATGGTTTTCAACAATTCTTCCTTCGGTTTTGTATCGATCTTATTGATCACCAGGATCACCGGCGTCGGATTCTTTGACAGAGCTTCGGCGATCCGCTGATCCCCGCTGCCCACCTTCTCGTCCGGCTCGATCAACCATACGATCACATCCACATCCTCAAAGGTCCTTTTGGCAACCCCTACCATATACTCCCCCAGACGATTTTTGGCCCGGTGAATCCCCGGGGTATCCTGGAAAATAATCTGCCCCCGGTTATCGTGGTATACCGTTTGAATGCGGTTTCTCGTCGTTTGCGGCTTATTACTGGTAATGGCGATCTTTTGCCCGATGATCCGATTCATCAGGGTTGATTTCCCCACATTGGGTCTGCCTACCAGTCCCACAAATCCGGATTTAAAATGTTCCATTTTCCACCTCCCGTCAAATCGTTTGCACGGAATCAAACAATTCCTTTTGTTCCTCCACTTTTTCCTCGTTCCCGATGGTACAGACGTAAGTGTTTTTCATCATTTTCTCCAGGATCTCCGCCATCTTCCGCACTTTTTCCGGCGTCGTCGATAAGATCTCCTGAAGATATTTCTGGCGTTCTTCCAGGGTAATTCCTTTCCAATAGCAATCCCCCGCGTATTCACCCCTTTGTTTGACCGTGGACTTGGACATAACATTTCCATACGTTCCGATGATGAATTTCTCCATTTCTCGTTCATCGCATTGGAAATTCCGTATCATTTCCGGCAATGTGTTATAAATCTCATAGGTTTCCTTCAGGTTCGGATCCCGGTAGGAACTGACCGTGAAGCTTCCTTTTTCCCAACCATAAGAGAAAAATACTCCGTAGGCTCCTCCCTTCACACGAACCTCATTCCACAATAAATGATAATTCAGGATCAGGGACAACACTTTGATCGTTCCATCTTGATAGGTTTCATTCATGTTTCCCGCCTGGGCTACATATTGCACACGACTGGCGGTTTTAAATCCCTCATTCGTTCCATGTACCAGAAAGGACAGATCCGGCTTAGGCAGGATCACTTCCTCTTTTTTGGGAAAACTCTGTACAAAACCATTGATCTGATCCATCACCACCTCATGATCCAGATCCCGGTTCATGGTAACTTCAACAAAATCCGGCTTTTTGGAAAACACTTTGCGAAGGATCTTACAAACCAGGTCCTTGGTTTTAGGCCACTCCTCCTCCCAATGATCCAATAGATTTTTTAAGAATTTATAATATCCCAGACCACTGCTGTTCTGGGCATATTCCATGGTTTCATCAAAATAGCTTAAGCACCGGGTCATCGCGCTTGCATGACCGGCTTTGATCAGCTGATCCTGTAGTCGCACCATGCATCGGGTCAGGGATTGCTTCACACGATCCTCCGCCCAGATGGACTGATGAACCACCTCGTTGGCTAACCGGGTAAACCAGTCCATATTTTCCGGATTCCAGATAAATTCCCCTTTGATCATCAGGAAATGTTTTGCGTTGTTCTTCCCATGATATTGCAGCGATACACCGAATTCCCCCAGATGCAGAATGATCTCATCCATCAGTTCTGTGATCGTGTAGTTGGTGGTATCTAATTCACGCATCACATCCTGGATCAACCCCAGATAAGGGTAAACATCCATCAGATCATGATCCAGATAAAACCCGGCTTTCAGATAGCAGATCCCATTGGTATCATAATCGTGCCATAATACCGGTGTTCCCGCCGTGATCTCTTCGATGTTGGATAAAGTTTCCACTTCCCCCTCCAGGTCTTTGACCGATAATCGGGGAATGGTTTCTAAGTCTTCCGGAGGCGTAGGCTCTTCCTGATATTTCTTTAATTCTCTGGTTTCCCGAATGCATTGTTCTCGTTCTTCCTTACTCATGCTCTCGAAAAGATCCGCTAATTTTTTCTCCTCGGCTTCGTTGATCCTGCCCGTTAGGCCTTTGTCGGGAAGCATGGTAAAATATCCCTTGTGGGGGTTGTCCAGGATCCACTCTTTCACAAGATCCTGTAACACTCCCTGTCCAAAAGAATTTCGCATTTTCTCAATGACTTCCAGATCTTTCAAAGCTTCAAATCCACGTTCATCGTTATAAAGCCAATAATCAAAGATCTCTAGGGACATCATCAACCCGTTAGGGTAATTTTCATATTTTCCTTTTCTTAATTGATACTCCATGTGATTCAAGCGACTGAGTACCGATTTCTCTTCCGGGCCATCCTCTACAAACTTCTTTAGCTCCTCTTCCAGGATCCGTATAAAATCATCCATTTGATCCTCGTTGGCCCCCTTCACCTGGAAGGATAACACCGGTTGATAATAGGATGAGTCCCCGCTGAACGAAACATCTTTCCCGATCCCCGCCTCTAAAAGGGCCTTCTTGACCGGTGCCCCCTGGCGGTTCACCAGTAAACGTCCGACCAGTTCCATGGCTAACTCCGTAAATCGATCAAACGTTTTGGGAAGCTCTACGACGTAAGCCAGATAAGTGGCATCCTCTATGGACTCCTCTTCCCCTACGGCATAGTAACCCACTTCTTTTTGTGGCTCTTGAAAGGGCGCCTGCTCTTCAATTTCCGAATCCACCTTCAAATAGCTGAATTTACTTAAGTATTCGTTATGGATCTTCTCCAGTTCTTCCTCCATATTTAAGTCGCCATAAAGGTAGATATAACTGTTGGACGGATGATAATAACGTCGATGAAAATCCAAATATTCCTCATAACTTAATTCCGGGATCTCCTCCGGATCTCCCCCGGATTCGTATTGGTATCCGTTATCCGGGTTCATTTTTCGCTGGATCATACGTTCCATACAGGATTCCGCGTCGGAGAATACCCCCTTCATCTCATTGAACACAACCCCGTTATAACGCAAGGGTCCCTCCAGGCTGTCCAACTCATAATGCCATCCTTCCTGACGGAATATTTTCTCCTCCTCGTAGAAGCGCGGGAAGAAAACCGCATCCAGATATACATCCATTAGATTATGAAAATCCTGTAAATTCCGGCTTGCCACGGGATATACGGTTTTATCCGGATAGGTCATGGCATTTAAGAAGGTATTGAGCGACCCCTGTACCAATTCCACAAACGGATCCTTCGCCCGGTATTTTTGCGAGCCGCACAATACGGTATGCTCTACAATATGGGCCGTCCCCTTGGAATTTAACGAAGGGGTTTTAAAACCGATGTTAAAAACCTTATTATCATCCTCACAACGAATGACGATCACTCTGGCTCCGGTTTCTTCATGTACCAATCGGGTGGCAACCCCGTTTGAAACCGTATCCACTTCCATTTCTTCCAGAATTTTATAATGCTTGATCTTATCCATAAACTTCTACCATCCTTACGATTCTATGATCTCAAATACCTGTACTCCAAAGGGGGCCAGGGTGAAGGTAACGCTTCTCTCGTAACCATCCCATTTTTCTTTCTTTGTGGCACGCATTCTTGGATTGTCCTTGCCATTTCCTCCGAAACGTACGTTGTCGGAATTTAAGATTTCCTTGATCTTTCCGTTGAAATCCACGCCTAAGACGAACTTCTCATAGCACACCGGAGTAAAGTTGCAAACCACCAGAAGTTTTTCCTGTTCCGACTTTCTTACAAACGCGATCACACTATGATCCGCGTCTAACATGCTGACCCACTGGAATCCCTCAATCTCGTAATCCTTCTCATACAACGCCGGATGATCCTTGTAAAAATGGATCAACTCCCTCATGTAGTCAAACAGCAGGCGATTTCTGGATTTGATCTGAACGATCTTGCCTTCCGTGCTGATGGCCGTGTAGGAATTGGTCAATAGATCTCGGTCCGGTCCCTTCACAAAATCCGGCTCCACTTCTTCCCCGAAATCCTGTCCCGTAAAGATCAATTTCTTACCGGGGTGCATCATCATATACCCATAGGTTAAGCGAAGACCGGCCATTTTCTGTTCCGCCGTGCCCGGCATTTTCTGGTACATGGATCCCCGTAAGAATTCATTATGGGAAAAGCTTAAGATAAAATGTTCCGAGTAGTGATACACCATGCTAAAGGTTAATTCCCCGTGTTTTCCTTTCCGGAATAAGGGATCGGTTTGAATGTAGTTTACATAATCTTTGACAAATCCATTGTTCCATTTGAAGGTAAAGCCTAAGCCGCCTTCTTCCACATCTTCGGTCACCATGGGCCAGGCCGATGTTTCCTCCGCCACGGTAAAGGTGCCGGGAATCTCTTTGACCATGCTGTTTAAGTCTTTTAAGAATGCTTCCGCCTCCAGATTCTCCGTTCCCCCGTAAATATTGGCCATCCATTCCCCGTCGCTCTTGTTATAATCCAAATACAACATGGCGTGTACGAAAGGAAGACGCAAACCGTCAATGTGGAATTCCTTCAGCCAATAAGCCGCGTTGGACAATTTGAAACTACATACTTCCGGCTTCCCATAGTCATAATAATAACTGTCATAATAAGGACAGGCGCTTCTTCTCTCATCCTCGGATTCATACAGACAAGAGCCGTCAAACCTTCCCAGTCCTTCCTCATTCTTCGCGAAATGAGACGCGTCCCAATCCAGGATCACGCCGATCTCATTCTGATGTAAGAGATCCACCATTTTGCGAAAATCTTCTCTGTTTCCCAATTCCTGATTCAAGGCAAAGGCAGAAATGGCATTGTAACCAAACGCGTCTTCTTCATTGTGTTGTAAAAGAGGCATGAATTCCACATGGGTGTAGCCGATCTCCTTACAATATTGAACCAGTTCTTTTCCCAGTTCTTTAAAGGTTTGATCCTTTCCTTCTTGAATAAAGGATTCCGGATGTACCTCCAAAACCACCATGGGACTCTTCAACGGATCTGCTTTTTCTCTTTTTTTCATCCAGGCGCCGTCTTTCCAGATGACTTCTTTTTCTCTCGTCACAACCGAGGCATGGTGATCCCCCATCTCCATCTCCAGGGCATAAGGGTCGCTCTTTAATACTCTTTTTCCATCGGCTCCGTAAATATCAAACTTATACAAGTCTCCTTCCTTGATCCCGGGCACAAATAACTCATAAACCCCGAATTTTGTAGGTTTCATCTGATTGACTTTCGGATCCCATCCGTTAAAATCTCCCACAACGCTGACGCCCCTGGCATTGGGAGCCCATACATCAAAGTACACCCCTTCCACCCCCTGGAGGGTTCCAAAATGAGCGCCCAGTTTTTTATAAGCTTCGGACCATTTTCCTTCCCCGAAGGCAACTCCGTCCATCACGTCCATGAAAAAATCCGCTTCATACACATCGGGTACCAGTTCCTTTCGGTCCTCATATTCCACGGAGAAACTGTACTCCGGTACTTCTTTCACGTTTAAAAACGCCGCAAAATACCCGGATTCGTCCATTTGGGTCATGGTCGTTCCCCTTTGTTTCGTTCCCTTGGGTTTTACCATTACTTTCTTCGCGTCCGGGAAAAATCCGGTGATCAAAATCCGCTCACGCAATTTCCTGGCCCCTAAAATCTGGGACGGGTCCTTGATCTCCGCATAGGCCAAATCCTCAATTCGCGGCCATTCCATATAATCTTCCAATTTCTTTGCCATACCGAAATACCTCCGTCTTTCTTCACTTGTTATTCGTTATACCACTCTACAATCTCATCGCCCTCATCCGTAATGACCGGATCCGCTTTGGGCATATATTTTTTAAACAAATGCTCCACCGGAAATGTGTACAAAAGACCACATATACCGGGAACCAGAAACATCATATAGGGAACTCCGAAGGTGACGCCAACCACCAACAGGAAAATCGCACCTCCCCAGATCGCAAGCAGGATCAAGGTGTGCAGGAAATGGCGAAACGCCAGAAACATGGAGAACTTAAACAATCCTCCGATTTTCATGGTAAACCGGGAGATCACCGCAAAAATGTAGCACATGATACAAAAGGCAACCAGCGTAATAGCGATGTACGCCCCTGACATGTATCCCCCGTAATTGGAGGCGGAATCGGTGAGCCCTACCATGCGAATGTTAAAGATCATTAACGTATATAACACCGCAAAAATAACCCACACCAACGTGGATTGAACAAAGTTCGTCTTAAAACAATGCCAGAATTCCCGCCACACATAACTACGGTCGTGGCGGATCACCTTGGCGCTTACGTAATATAAGGATGTGGTAGCCGCTCCAAAGGTTACCACGGGAATACAGAATACAATATAAATGATACTCAACCATGCCAGATCAAAGATCTTGGATAAGATCCGCATAACCCGGTTATCGCTGTTAAAAAAACGATCCATCTCGTCGTGTCCTCCTTATCGTTCAATGGGATGCAAAAAGATACCGCTGCGCAGTTTCGGTTCAAACCAGGTGGATTTCGGAGGCATTAACAGCCCTTGATCCGCTACCTCCATTAACTCCGCAATGGAAGTTGGATACATGGCAAAGGATACCTTCATATCCTCATCCCCTCGCTTCTCCAATTCCTTCAAACCACGGATCCCGCCGATGAAATCAATTCTCTGATCCGTTTTGGGGTCCTGAATCCCCAATACCGGCTCTAACAAATAATCCTGTAAGATGGAAACATCCAGCCGCTTACTGGCGTCTCTCCCCTCGTAATAGGCAGGATCTGCCGTCAGGCGATACCAGGCATGATTCAGATACATGGTGACCTCTCCCTTCTTTTCAGGGCTTTTGGCATGTTCCAAAGGCTCAACCCGGAATATTTCCTTCACTTTTTCCATGTATTCTTCCTCGGTCAGGCCATTTAAATCCTTCACCGTACGGTTGTAATCCATGATCATCAATTCTTCATCCGGGAACAAGACGGACAGGAAGAAATTAAATTCTTCTTCCCCGGTGTAATCCGGGTGCTCTTCCCTGCGCTTTAAACTAACCTTCACGGCAGAAGCCGCTCTGTGATGGCCATCGGCGATGTAAACCGAAGGAATGGTCGCAAACGCCTCCGTAATGGTCCGGATATCCGTTTCGTTGCTAATTTCCCAAACCCGGTGGATCACGCCATCTTCCGCCGTAAAATCATAAAGAGGCGTCGTTTTGACCGTTTTTTCCGTAATCTCCGCGATCACCGGATTCTTCCGGTAGGTAAGAAAGATCGGTCCGGTTTGACAGGAACATACATCCACATGCTGAATCCGGTTATATTCTTTGTCCGCCCGGGTGTTTTCATGCTTCTTGATCACGTTGTTCCGGTAATCGTCTACGCTGGAGCACGCAACCAGACCAACCTGACTGCGGCCGTTCATCACCTGCTCATATAAATAATACACCGGGGTGTCCTTCTTCTCATAAATTCCCGCTTCCACGTCCTGTTCCAATAATTCCTTCGCTTTCGCAAAGGCCTCCGGGCTGTTGGGATCAAAATCATCCGCAAATTGAGTCTCCGGCAGATCGATCTTTAAGAATGACATTGGTTCTTTTTCCACTACCTCTTTGGCTTCCGCCAAATGATATACATCATAGGGAAGGGCCGCAACCTTTGCTACATATTCTTTGTTCGGTCTCATACAAGGAAAAGGTCGAATCTTTGCCATGCTATCTTCCTCCTGTTTTCTAAATTTTTTCCATGATCCATGTCGTTTTTATTTCTCAATGTTATCAAATCGTAGGTTCTTCTCCGGGGATTTAATGCTGATCCTGGAATTGGCCGGCACCGAATCGGTAATAAAGGCGTTACCGCCAATCACCGAATTCTCCCCGATGATGGTATTTCCCCCCAGGATCGTGGCCCCGGCGTAGATCGTAACATTGTTTCCAATGGTGGGATGTCGCTTGCTGCCGCTTAAGCCCTGTCCCTTTCTGGTCGATAACCCTCCCAGGGTAACCCCCTGATAGAGCTTTACATTGTCCCCGATCTCCGTTGTTTCTCCAATTACGATCCCGGTTCCGTGATCGATAAAGAAATTTTTCCCAATGGTGGCGCCGGCATTAATATCAATCCCGGTTTTCCCATGGGCGTATTCCGTCATGATCCTGGGAATGAACGGAACCTTCTGCAAATAAAATTCGTGGGCGATCCGGTACACATAGATGGCAAACAGTCCCGGATAAGAGAAAATGATTTCTTCCTTGCTTTGCGCCGCCGGATCTCCATCAAATAACATTTGAATGTCGCCTAAAAATGTTTTTTGAATGTCCGGTAAGCAGCTGACAAAATGTTCCACGATCTCTTCCGCCTGCTCATAGTTATCCTCGTCGTAATGAGCCTGGTCGTCCATGTAATTTAACCCTCTACGCACCTGGGTCGACAACACCTGATGGATCTTGCCCAGGCGCTCGCCTACAAAGTATTCCGGCATGTAGCCGATCACATCCTGCGACTGAAAATACCCTGGAAACATAACATCTCTCAAGCTTAACAGCACATCAATGATCTGCTTACGTTCCGGCATGATCTTCCCCTTCTTGGAAGAAAACAAAGGCTCATTCCGATAATTATCCACAATTTCCATGGATACTTTTTTAATAATATCCTGTGTATGTTTATTCATCCTTATCACCTCTTGATTCTACATCTGTCGAAAACGATTCTGCGTCCTTTGCCATCGATTCTATGTCTGTCACAAACATTTGATAAAAGGCTTCCATGTACTCGATGATCTCTTCTTTTCCTTCCCCGGTTTTCGCCGAAAAAGGAATCACCGGGGTGTCCGGGATCAGGTTGAGCCCCTGACGGATCTCCTTTAAATTTCTGGCCCGTTCCGACCGTTTCACCTTATCGGACTTGGTCGCGATGATCACCGGTGAAAAGCCCAGGGAACACAGCAGGTCATACTGCTCGATATCGTTTTTCATAGGCGGATGGCGATAATCCACTAAGAGAAATACGACCCGCAGGGTCTCGGATTCCGTCAGATAACGTTGGATCATCTTCATCCATTTTTCACTTTCCGTACGTAAGGCCTTGGCATATCCATATCCCGGGAGATCTACCAGATACATTTTCTCATCCACCAAATAATAGTTAACGGTACGGGTCTTTCCCGGCTGCGAAGAGGTTCTCGCCAATGACTTTCGGTTCAGTACGCCGTTGATCAAGGAAGACTTCCCTACATTGGAACGTCCCCAAAAAGCCATTTCCACCAGCCCCGTCTTAGGAATCTTACTGGAAACACCCAGAACGGTGTCCAGCTTTGCTACGCCTTTCATACAAAATCCCCGTTCTTAATATTGATCTCGCCGATCAAAGCAGCTTTCAAATAATCCGCCGCTACCTTCCCGTAGAGAATCTCCAAACCTTCCTTCACTTCTTCTTCCAGCTCTTCCATATCCGGTCGATTCTCCTCCGGTACGATCACCCGTTTCATCCCGGATTGTCTGGCTGCCAGTATTTTCTCCTTTAGGCCACCGATGGGAAGAACTCGGCCTCGAATGGTTACCTCCCCGGTCATAGCCACCTTGGAATCTACTTTAATCTCTTCAATGGCTGAATACAGGGCGGTTACCATGGTAACGCCGGCACTGGGACCGTCCTTGGGAACGGCGCCGCTGGGTACATGAATGTGAATGTTATGTTTATCGAAGAAATTCGGATCCTTGGAGGAGATGGATCGTACAAAACTTAAGGCGATCCGCGCTGACTCCTGCATCACATCTCCCAACTGTCCGGTTAAGATCAAACGTCCCGCGCCGGGCATAAGATTGACTTCCAATTCCATGATTTCACCGCCCACCTGGGTCCAGGCCAAACCTTTCACAATTCCCACCTGGGATCTGGTGGAAGTGGATTCCTCGTAATATTTGGGGATACCCAAATATTCCTTTACATTCTTCTTCGTTACACTGACTTTCTTTTCCTGGCCTTCCGCCTTCTTTCTGGCTACCTTTCGACATACCGTTGCGATCTGGCGTTCCAATTCACGAACCCCGGACTCTCTGGTATAATGTTGAATGATCTCTTCGATGGCCGTATCCCGGAACCCAATGTCCTTCCCGCCCAGTCCGTTCTTGCTTCGTTGTTTCGGGACCAGAAAATCTTTGCCAATGTGGAATTTCTCCGAACCGGTGTATCCGCTTAGTTCCAGAATTTCCATACGATCCAGCAACGGTCTGGGAATGGTGTGGACGGAATTGGCCGTACATAAGAAGAAGGCTTCGGACAGATCAATGGGAATATCCACATAATGATCCATAAAATTACGGTTTTGCTCCGGATCCAGCACCTCCAGCAAAGCGGCGAACGTATCGCCTCTATAATCGTTGCTTACCTTATCAATTTCATCCAGTAAAATAAACGGATCCTTAACCTTGGCGGTCCGCAAGCCCTTCACAATATTTCCCGGCATGGCGCCAATGTAAGTTTTCCGGTGGCCGCGGATTTCCGCTTCATCCCGAACGCCGCCTAAACAAATGCGAACATAGGGTTTGCAAATAGCTTTGGCAATGGATTGGGCCACCGACGTTTTTCCGGTTCCCGGAGGCCCTACCAGACAAAGGATGGGGGCGTCCGCATTCTTCGTTAATTTCCGGACAGCCAGATGCTCCATGATCCGCTCTTTGACTTTATTTAATCCGAAATGTTCTTTTTCCAGGATTTCATACGCTTCTTCCAGGGAAGGCGCTTCTTCTTCCTTATGATCCCAGGGAAGACTTAATAACATATCAATATAATCCTTACTGGCCGCGCTGTCCATGGAATTTTCCGGCGCGCTTTCCACGCGTTGGATTTCTTCCAAAATGCGTTCTCTTACCTCATCGGAACACTCTAATTGTTCCAATTGTTCCCGACGGCGGTCCGACTTCGGATCATTTCCTTCTCCCAACTCTTCCCGAATGACCTTTAATTGCTCCCGCAAATAGTACACTTTCTGGGAATCGTCCATGTTCTGCTGCACCTTCCAATGGATTTTCCGGGCAATATCCTCCCATTCCATCTCCTTGTGCAAAAAGCGCATTAAATATTCATAACGTCCCAGGACCGACGTTTGACTTAACATATATTTTTTCTGTTCACTTCCCACCATCACCCGCATGGCGATGCGATCGATGTAATGAACCAGGCGGGCCGGATCTCTCATCTCTTCTTCCGTAACATCACTGAGAAATTCCTCCTTGGCATATGCATCGTAAAAATGAATCAGTTCTCTGGTAAGAGCTGCAAGCTGGTCCGGATCGTGCAGGGGAAGTTCGGAGAGATCATCCTCTAATTCCATCACCTGGCCCATGGAGTAATTCTCTTCTTTCCAGTCATCCAGTAAGATGCAGCGTTTCTCACCCTTTATATAAGCCTTTACGATCTTTCCATTTTTACGAATGGTATTTTGAAGGATCCCCAGGATCCCTACGCCATCCCATTTAATTTCCTTGCTGTTCTCTTCTTCCTTATAGTTTCGATTGACCATACAGATCCTGGGATCCGCCCCGATGGATTCCAAGGCAGCTCCAATCTCCTCGTTCACGGTGCCGATTTCTACGATCACACCGGGTAAGATCACCGAGTCTTCCACAGGAAGAAGGGGCAATGACAGATTCAGCTTTTTTTCTTGTTCCATACTCTATGATTATCCTTTCTATCGTGAGTATGCAAAATCGAGTAGGAGTATTCCTACTCGATTGAATTTACAATCTCACACGATTTAAGCGTTGGATTTTCTTTTTTTCGGTTCCGGTTTCTTCTCGTCGGAAACTTCCTCCAAACCCGAAACTTTTTCTCCCAACACCTTGTGATTTCGTCCGAATAAGGCAGGCTTTGCCTTCTTCTCGATCACATCCTTCGTGATCACACATTCCTTCACATCTCTGCGGGAAGGCAATTCGTACATGGCTTCCATCATGGCATCTTCCAGGATGGCGCGCAAGCCTCTGGCTCCCGTCTTCCGTTCAAAAGACTCATGGGCCACCGCACGAATGGCATCTTCTTCAAAGGTTAAACGAATGTCGTCCATCTCCATTAATTTCTCATATTGCTTGGTAATGGAGTTCTTGGGTACGGTAAGGATCTGACACAACGCGTCCTCGTCCAACAGATCCAGGCTTACCGTAACCGGCACACGCCCTACCATCTCCGGAATGATTCCGAACTTTACCAGATCCTCCGGCAATACCTGCCGGAATAAATCCCCGATCTGCTCCTTTTGCGGATCGGAAATCTCCGCGTTAAAACCAATGGACTTCTTATCAATACGAGAGCCGATGATCTTCTCCAAACCATCAAAGGCACCTCCGCAGATAAATAAAATATTGGTTGTATCAATATGGAAAAATTCCTGCTGCGGGTGCTTTCTTCCTCCCTGAGGCGGCACACTCGCTTCCGTTCCCTCCAGGATCTTTAACAATGCCTGTTGAACCCCTTCACCGGAAACATCTCGCGTAATGGACGCGTTCTCCGATTTTTTGGTGATCTTATCGATCTCATCGATGTAGATGATCCCGTATTCAGCCCGGTCGATCTCATAATCCGCCGCCTGAATCAGCTTCAACAGAATATTCTCCACATCCTCGCCGACATAGCCGGCCTCGGTTAACGTTGTGGCGTCTGCAATGGCAAACGGAACATTTAACATCTTGGCTAACGTCTGCGCCAGGTAGGTTTTTCCGGAACCGGTGGGTCCGATCATCAAAATATTACTCTTCTGTAATTCTACATCTGTCTCCTGGCCTGCCAGGATTCTCTTGTAGTGGTTATAAACAGCCACCGCCAAAGCTTTCTTTGCCGTATCCTGACCGATTACATATTGATCTAAGAACTCCTTGATCTCCATGGGTTTCTTTAAATTAATCCCCACATCTTCATAATCCCAGACGCCGTTGAATTCATCTTCATCCTCTGCTAACATATCCGAACAGAACTTGATACACTCATTGCAAATGTATACACGGGAACGGGCGGTGCCATTGCCCACCAGCATTCTCTTAACTTCCTTTTCGGTTCTGCCGCAGAAGGAACAGCGGCACTCTGCGTTCTTATTCTCATCGTTGGTGTTTCTGGCCATTTCCTTCTCCTTGTATTTCTTTTCCTTAGGATTCGTGATTTGTGATCACTTTATCGATCAAACCGTATTCCAATGCTTCTTCTGCGGACATGTAGTTATCACGTTCCGTATCTTCCGCGATCTTCTCATAGGTTTGTCCTGTATTGGCAGCTAAGATCTCATTCAGCTTTTTCTTAATCTTTAAAATGTTCTCCGCTACAATCTGAATCTCCGTCGCCTGTCCCTTTGCTCCGCCGGAAGGCTGATGGATCATGATCTCCGAATTGGGAAGTGCCATTCTCTTTCCTTTTGCGCCACTGGATAACAGGAACGCGCCCATGCTGGCAGCCAATCCCATACAGATCGTGGAAACATCGCACTTCACATAATTCATGGTGTCATAAATTGCCATACCGGCTGTAACGGAACCACCGGGAGAATTAATATACAGGTTAATATCTTTATTGGGATCTTCCGATTCCAAGAATAACATCTGAGCCACTACCAGGCTGGCTGTCGTATCATTTACTTCGTCTCCCAAAAAGATAATCCTCTCTTTTAATAATCTGGAATAAATATCATAGGAGCGCTCTCCGCCGCGACTGGTCTGCTCAATGACGTAAGGTACCAATGCCATATTATTCGATCCTTCCTTTCTTATGCACGTATTGATCTTCGATCACTCGTATCGATCTTCGATGATTTGCATCGATCTTCGATGATCCGTTTCGATCGGATACGATTATTGCTCTTCTTTGGATTCCTGATCCGCTTCTTCTTCCTTTACTTCCACTTCTACGGCTGTATCAACCAGAAGATCTGCTGCTTTCTTCACTAAGATATCCAATTTCATTTGTTTGGTCTCTTCTTCTCCGAAGAATCCTTTGACTTTATCCACTTCCATCTGATATTGATCTGCCAATGTCTTCATCTCATTCTCAACATCTTCATCGGTGGCTTCCATGTTCTCCACTTTGGCAATCTCTTCCAGCATCAAACGAACTTTAATTCTTTGCTCTGCTTCCGGGCGCATTTCATCCATGAGGGAATCGGCGCTGGCACCGGTCATCTGCATATATTGCTGGATGTTCAATCCCTGGCTTTGCAAACGAGACGCAAAATCATTCACCATACGCTCGACCTGCTCCTGGATCATCGGAGCCGGTAAATCTACCTTCATATTTTCCAAAGCTTTCTCGATCGCAGCATTTTCCTTGCCGGCGCGAGCCTGGTTTTCCTTCCGGGAGGTCAGGGTCTTGATCACACTGTCTTTATATTCGTCAACTGTAGAAAATTCAGAGATTTCATCTACGAATTCATCGTCCCAATCTCTTAAGATCTTCTCACGAATGCCGTTGATCTTTACTTTAAAGACCGCATCTTTCCCTTTTAAGTTCTCCGCATGGTACTCTTCCGGGAAGGTTACCTGAACGTCTACTTCTTCCCCAATGTTCTTGCCGATCAATTGATCTTCAAATCCGGGGATGAAACTTCCGCTTCCGATCACCAGATCGTATCCTTCGTCCTTGCCGCCTTCGAACGCCTCATCGTCCACAAACCCTTCGTAATCAATGTTGGCCGTATCCCCTTCTTTAACCGGGCGGTCTTCCACTTTTTCCATGCGGGCGTTCTGCTCTAGTACACGATCCATCTCTTCCTTCACTTCTTCGTCCGTCACTTCAACGCTTGCTTTCGGAACTTCCATTCCTTTGTAGTCGCCTAATTCAACTTCCGGACGAATCGCTACCGTGGCCGCGAATACAAGAGGCTTGCCGCTTTCTACCTCTACCACTTCGATTTCGGGCTTGGAAACGATTTCCAGTTCCACTTCATCAAATGCTTTCTCATAGGCATCGGGAATCGCGAAATTTACCGCATCGTCATAGAACACTTCCGGTCCGTAGATCTTCTCGATCATTTTACGGGGCGCTTTTCCTTTCCGGAACCCTGCAATCTGAATCTGATTGCGATTCTTCTTGTAGGAATGTTCCATTGCTTTCTCAAAGTCCTCCGCACTTACTTCAATGGTCAACTTTGCCATGCTGTTTTCTAACTTCTCAACTTGTACACTCATGTTTCTCTTTTCCTCCAATTTGTCTTTTTAATAAATACGGTAATTTCCGCTTAATGCCAATAAGGCGAATAAATACAAACAATTGTCATAGTAACGACGATCCCCTTTGCGAAGCGGGGTCTCCCAGAAGCGTTTTACACACTCCTTGGCATAGGGGCCGTCCGCCGCCAAAGAAGCCTGGGCGTTGGTAGCGATAATAGCTACCGGATGAAGCGCCGGCTGATCGATGACCGTTCCGTCGATCTCATAAATCTTAAAATCTTCTCCCTTATGGGTTTCCATAAAGAATTTTTGAACTTTGTTATTATTTTCTTTATGCCAGTCATCCGGGGCAAACCATAGATAGTCCAAACCAATGTTGGCGATCACACGGTAAGAATCGCTGTAATACCAATCGTGGCGCCCTCCGAATATATCCTGTTCCTTCTCATAGGGAGTTCCGTCGTAATAAGCATACTCCGCTGCCAGACCCGTATCCTTATGACATGCTTTTTTCAAATACTCCCGGCTGGCTGCCGCCGCTTTCTTCCAGAATTCCCGGTCTCCTTCATTGGCCCACAAGGCAAACAATTCATAAAAATGAGGGCAATGATACGAAGGATCTGAGAATTTACGATCCGGAATAAAACGGATCAGGTAATTTTCCGGCTCCATAATGGGCTCGTCTCCCTCCCGCTCTCCGTTGTGAATGCAGGAACTTAAAATGTTTCTTGCTTCCTGGGAGTATTCAAAGATTCCCTCTCCATCTCCCCAACGATGGGAAGCGAAGAACAAAGCCATCGCGAAGAATTCTTCTCCGTCCGGGGCCGGTCCGAAATCATTCTTGGAACCGTCCGTCGCACAGGACCAGGCAAAAAATCCTTTGTGTCTTCCTTCGGTCATGTACATATTGGTTCTGGCCCATTTCCATACGCGATCGAACTCCTCTTTCATATCCATTTGCACGCACATCATCATGGCATAACTCATGCCTTCCGTTCTGGCATCATGATTTCCCGTATCTTCAAAATATCCCATATCCTCCCCGGCTTCATGATAAAAACGCTCCTCTTCGGGACCGTAAAATACCGTTTGGAATGCATCCTTTAATTTCTGATCAATTTCTTCCTGCGAATATCCGCACTCGGCAAATACATTTCGATATTCCTTCGTTTCGTAAGCTCCTTGCATCTTCCATTCCTCCTCACTAGCGGGGTACTTCATGCCCGCGGTTTCGTAACACCATTACAATTTCATCCACATATTTTTTACATAGATCATAGCTTTCCGCTTCTACCATGACCCGGATCAGCGGTTCCGTTCCGCTTTCTCTTAGCAACAGTCTTCCCCGGCTTCCTAACTCTTTTGCCACTTTCTGAGCCGCGTCCTTGACTTCCGAATCTTCTCTGGCCGCGATCTTATCCTTCACTCTTACATTTTCCAAAAGCTGAGGATAAATGGTCAGCTCCGCCACCAGCTCCGACAAAGGTTGTTTCTTTTCACACAAAACATCCATGATCTGTAGGGACGTTAAGATCCCGTCTCCGGTGGTGGCATACGCCTGGAAAATAATATGTCCGGATTGCTCGCCTCCTAACACATAACCATTGTCCCGCATGTTGGCGCTGACATATTTATCTCCCACCGGTGTTTGTTCATAAGAAATCCCAGCCGCGTCAAAGGCTTTATAAAGCCCCATATTGGCCATAACCGTGGTGACCACCGTGTTTTTGGCAAGCTTTCCCTTTTCTTTCATATGAAGACCGCATAAATATAAAATATGATCCCCTGTGATCTCCTGGCCTTTTTCATCTACCGCCAGACATCGGTCCGCATCCCCATCGTAGGCAAATCCTACATCGGCGCCCTTATCCAAAACAAATTTCTGTAAATGATGCAAGCGGGTGGATCCACAGTGACGATTAATATTCATGCCGTCCGGACCGTCACCCATGGTATAAACCGTAGCGCCTAACCGCTCAAAGATATCCGTTGCCATCCCGGTGGACGCGCCATTGGCCATATCCAGACACACCTTCACGCCCTCAAAGGAATGCTGCACCGTATCCATGAGGAATTGTTTGTATTTTTCTCTCCCGATGGTGTAATCAAAGCACCTCCCCAACGCATCTCCGGTTGCATACGCAGGGACTTTCCCCTTCCCGTCAATAAAATCCTCGATCTCCAATTCCACCGATTCTTCCAGCTTCTCACCGGCTCCGTTTAAGATCTTGATCCCATTGTCCATATAGGGATTGTGACTGGCTGTGATCATGATCCCCGCATCGAAATGATCGGTTCTTATAAAGTAGGAAATACTAGGTGTCGTGGTTACATGCATTTCATACACATCCGCGCCGGATGCGGTAATCCCGGCAGCCAAAGCCGTCTCATACATATAGCCGGAAAGCCTGGTGTCTTTCCCGATCACGATCTTCACCCGATGTTTCCCATCCTGATAATGACTTCCAATGTAACGTCCTATTTTAAATGCGTGTTCCGCCGTTAATGTAACACCGGCTTCTCCGCGAAATCCATCTGTTCCAAAATATTTCATCTAAAAAACCTGTTTCTCCTTTCCCAGATTTCTAAAAACCCTCTTAACATAGTATCATAACACAATCATTTATTCAAGCTTTTTGCAGATAGGTTGTTAAAAAATCTTTCATTTTGTCCATGGAAAGGCTAAGTTCCTCCACATCCGGTAAATATACAATTCGAAAATGATCCGGCTCTTCCCAGTTAAATCCGCCCCCATGAACCAGAAGCACTTTTTTCTCCCGGAGAAAATCCAGGACAAATTGCTCATCATCGGTGATGTTAAAACGGGCAACATCGATCTTTGGGAAAATATAAAAA